>NZ_RQRT01000200.1 GCF_004335005.1 Paracoccus nototheniae
TTGCTTGGTGAAGGTGACCATTTTCTCTCTAAGCTCTTTCTTATAATCTTCAGCCATTGCTTCTTCCATAGGAAAAACGTGGGCACAATTAGGACATTTTATTTCAGTTGGCATGTATTTATATTTTTTACCGTAGCGATTGCGTGGCTATACAAAGATATTAAAGCTTTTTAATTGATAATCATTGCGGGATTAAGAACTCTTTTGCATATTGGATTTCTTACACGAATTAGACTTTATAAAACTGTTGATTTAATTAGGCTTCCAAAACTTAATATTTTACTTACCGGGCACTTTGAGGCAATATCTTCTAACCTAAGTTTCTGCTCATCAGTTAAATCCCCGGTGCAAACAATTTCCTCTACAAATACATTTTCACCGTTTTCTATTTCAGCAGTTACAGTTACATCTATTTTTTCAACTAGCCAGTGCTTTCTATCAACATACATCCTTAAT
>NZ_RQRT01000201.1 GCF_004335005.1 Paracoccus nototheniae
CCCAAACCCCCCGCGACACCCGCGGCGATGTTTTCCAGCGACTCTCCCTTGCGGGGGATCGCGCTTAAATGTGCCAGCGTCACGGTATTCGTGCTGATGGCCTCGCTGATCAAGGCGACGGCGGAAAGTTCGGCGGTGCCGCCGGGGCAGCAGGTGTTCTTTCGGTCGTTCTTTGCGCTGCCGGTGATCTTCGTCTGGCTGATGTGGCGCCGCGAGTTGCGGGTGGGGTTGGTGACGGCGAACCCGATGGGGCATCTTTATCGCGGGCTGGTCGGCACGGCGGCGATGGCGATGAACTTCTGGGCGCTGTCGCTGCTGCCTTTGCCCGAGGCGACGGCGATCGGATTTGCCGCGCCGCTGCTGGTGGTGGTTCTGGCGGGCATGTTTCTGGGCGAGAATGTCCGGGCCTTTCGCCTTGGCATGGTCGGGCTGGGGCTGGCGGGGGTGCTGA
>NZ_RQRT01000202.1 GCF_004335005.1 Paracoccus nototheniae
GCTACAGCTTAAAGAACACGTTGAACAGCTAAAAACTGAAAACAAAGAACTAAAAGAGCGCCACAAAGAACTTGAATTGCAGCTATCCACTGCGTTAACTGAGATTGCAGGTTATGAGGTGAAGGTTAAAGATCTGAAAGATAAGCTGGCCATCTATGAGACCGCTAAAGACACCGACGGCGATGGCAAGGTCTCTTATGACGAGATGACCGCTGATGAGCTGCGAGCGCTATTAGACCAGCGGAAAGTTGAGTATAAAGCACGTGATAGCAAGTCAGATTTAGTCCAAAAAGCACAAGACAGCGAGTAAATCATGATCACTAAGCGAGACATAGTTGACCGAGCTTTTAAGCTTTTAGACATGTCTGGCTATGAGCTTGATGATTCGCCAGAGGATGAGCAAGACATTGTACAGACGCTCGATGACTTGATGGCTGAGATTCAGACTGAC
>NZ_RQRT01000203.1 GCF_004335005.1 Paracoccus nototheniae
TTGTAGCTGATTGAGAAATTGAAATATCGCTTAATATTTGCGCTTCATTACTTACTTTTTTTGAAGTTGTATGTATAAAGAACTGCCCTGAATTAGTCGTTTTCTTTAATGTTACACTATAATCTTCTTTTGATAAGTTAATGAATTTATTATTTTCTTTATCTTCTAAAAATACACTAGTATTTGCTGGTAAATTAAAAGATTCGGCAGAAAAAATAATGGTTTGGTTTGTATTAGCTTTAATTCCAACAGGAACAATTGTTGTAGCTAAATCAGCAATTGGTAACGATTGAACAGCGTAATCAGTGGTATTTTGTTTGTTTACTAATTTTGTAAACACACTAAAATTACTTTTTGATCCTTTAAAGACACTTCCATCAAAACCATTATCAAAACCAGTGGTTGCACCATTTAAATAATAGATTTTTGCTGTTTTAGCAGTTCCTTT
>NZ_RQRT01000204.1 GCF_004335005.1 Paracoccus nototheniae
ACCCTGCCCCCGACGATTCTGCCCCAAACGATCCTGACAGATGCCACCGACCAGCTGGCCGCACTGCGCGCCGGAACCATCACCCCGCGACAGCTGATGGCCGACACGCTGGACCGGATCGCGGCCACCAACCCCGCCGTCAACGCCATCGTGGCGCTGCGCGACCGCGAGACGCTGCTGGCCGAGGCGGAACGCGCGCCCGCAGGACCGTTGCAGGGCCTGCCGATGGCGGTCAAGGATCTGGCCGACACGGCGGGAATCGTGACCACCTATGGCTCGCCCGCCTTCCGCGATCATCTGCCCGCCGCCGACAGCCCGATGGTCGCGCGGCTGCGCCGGGCGGGGGCGGTAATCATCGGCAAGACCAACACCCCGGAATTCGGTCTGGGATCGCACAGCTTCAACCCGGTCTATGGCGTGACGCGCAACCCCTATGATCCGACGCGA
>NZ_RQRT01000205.1 GCF_004335005.1 Paracoccus nototheniae
CTAGAAAATTTGGTAAAAATATAAAAGTAGATGTTTCGGCTTATTATACATTATTACAAAATGCTATGGTGAGAAGAGATTTCACACTTAATGGTTCATCTGAAATTATATATGATGGCGAATTGAATCAAGTACAAGCGATTCAAAATGCAGCTAAAGCAAATGTTTATGGATTTCAAGCGGGTATCGAAGTAAAATCCCCATCAGGTTTTAATTTTTCAACTGATTTAAATTTCCAAAAAGGAGAGGAAGAATTGGATAATGGCGACAAAAGTCCCTCGCGTCACGCAGCTCCTTTCTTTGGAATTTCTAGGATTGGTTATGAAACATCAAACTTCGATTTTCAAGTCAATGTACAATGTGGTGATGCTGTAAATTTTAGCGGTTTAGCAGAAGAAGAGAAAGGGAAGGCCGAAAATTCCGCTAAAGATAAAGACGGTAATCCT
>NZ_RQRT01000206.1 GCF_004335005.1 Paracoccus nototheniae
CTTTAGCACGATCTAACAATACAGAGATATAGAATTCTTTAGTTTCTGAAGCACCTGGATAGTAAACATCCTGAGCCACCAAAACTTTGTTCACTAATTTACCTTCTGGTCCGGTTTGAGGAGTAACTAGCTGCATACCAATAATATCGGTTGCGCGTTGTTTAACTTCTTCAAGGTTTTTGGCTAATTTAACACCACCACCCTTACCGCGACCACCAGCGTGGATCTGCGCTTTAATTACAACCCAATCAGAATTGTAATCAATTTTCAATTGCTTTGCAGCCTCTACAGCTTGCTCTGGAGTGTCGGCAACAATTCCTTCTTGAACGTTAACACCGAAACTTTTTAATATTTGTTTACCCTGGTATTCGTGAATATTCATTTGCTACAAAATTTGCCCAAAGCTACAATTCTAAAGCCTTTAAACAAATAGCAAGCAGTCCT
>NZ_RQRT01000207.1 GCF_004335005.1 Paracoccus nototheniae
TCTTCGGCATTATCAAAACCAAAGTACAAGACCGCAATCGATGAATATTTCAATAAAATCGCTAGCAAAGACGAATCGTTAACGACATTAAATACCGCTTTCGCAAATGAAGGCGCGTACATCAACATCCCAAAAAGCAAGGTTGTAGAAAAACCAATCGAAATCATTTATTTCTCTACAGGAAAAGAAAATGCGCTTTTGGTTCAGCCAAGAAATTTGGTAATTGTGGGTGAAAATGCTCATGTTCAGATAATTGAAAGGCATCAGTCGTTGAATGAAAATCCGGTTTTGACCAATTCAGTAACCGAAATTTTTGCTGAAAAACGTGCCATCGTAGATTATTATAAAATCCAAAACGATTTGCAATCGGCCAATTTAATTGACAATACGTACATCGCTCAAAAAGATGATAGTAACGCTTCGGTTCACACGTTTACTTTTG
>NZ_RQRT01000208.1 GCF_004335005.1 Paracoccus nototheniae
TTGCAGCAATACGATGAACGGCGCCTATAAAGGCATTTTTCCCGCCACCAATCATGCCCATTTTTAATTTTCTATTCATACGGAATCAGGTTTAGGGCTTAAGGCTTAAGGCGTAAAATTTAAAACCTTACACCTTAAGCCTTTTACCTTACACCCTTTTAGATATTCTTTTTCTTTAATTCTTTAACAGCATAATCTGCAGCACGTGCGGTAAGCGCCATAAAGGTTAATGATGGGTTTTGACAAGCGATAGAAGGCATGCACGATCCATCGGTAACAAACACATTGTTTACTTCGTGCATTTGGTTCCATTTGTTCAAAACAGATGTTTTTGGATCGTTGCCCATTCTGGCGGTACCCATTTCGTGAATAGCCATACCTGGATAACAGCCAGCATCATACGTTTTAATATTTTTCATGCCCGCTGCTTCAAGCATTT
>NZ_RQRT01000209.1 GCF_004335005.1 Paracoccus nototheniae
TACCTGGCTCTCTTTATCGAATAACGTGGCTTTAGATTTTCCAATACTGAAAATCTGACCGCCACCACCTGCGCCACCGCCCATACGACGCATCATGAAAATCCAGAACCCTATTAATAACAATACTGGTAAAATAATGCTTAAGAACCAACTTGCTAATGGATTGCTACGACTAGTTTTTTCTGCCAAAACACGTGGTTGTGTAGCTGGTAAGTCTTTTTGAGAATCTGCAAGTTGCTTATCCAAGCCGTCCATTGTACCCGGTCATTTCAGAATTAAAATAAGTTTGAATCTGCTTTGGAAATCCATCATTATTGATCTCGAATTTTCTACCTAGTAATGAAATTACATTTCCATCAACTGTAAGTGGAGTATAAGGTGCTACAACAGTATTTTGCTGAGCCATGGTAGAGTTTAACCACGTTAACCTGGTTTGT
>NZ_RQRT01000020.1 GCF_004335005.1 Paracoccus nototheniae
CCTTTGACGATACCGACCTGATCCGCAATGTCGAAGATCTGGAATTCGCCGACCAGACCATCGCCATCGACACGCCGATCGGCATCGACGTGAACCTTGCGCTGGAGGTCGGGGATGCCCCTCTGGCGCTGCCGGCAAGCGGCGCGACGATCGGCCGCGTGACCGCGCAGGGCGTGCCGGGCAGCTTTGCGCTGGCCTCTGGCAGCAGCGCGCTGTTCAGTCTGGCGGGCGACGGGACGCTGGCCCTGACCGGCACCTTGGGCATCAATCAGACCCATCAGCTGGATCTGACCTTTTCGACCCTGGGGGTCAGCCAGACCGAGCGGCTGCAGGTGCGGACCGGCACCAACAGCGCCGATGCGATCACCGGGTCGACCGGGGATGATCTGGTCTATGGTCTGGGCGGGGTCGATGTGCTGACCGGCGGAACCGGCGACGACGTGCTGTTCGGTCAGGCCGGAAACGACACGCTGAACGGCGGCGACGGGCGCGACATTCTGTCCGGCGGTCGCAACAACGACCAGATCCAGGGCGGCGCGGGGGATGACCTGTTCCTGTATGCCTGGGGCGATGGCAGCGACGTGGTCAACGGCGGCGATGGCGCCGACCGGCTGCGCATCACCGGCACCGCCGGAAACGAGACGCTGACCGCCAGCTGGAACGGCACGACACTGACCGCGCTCAGCGGCACCAGCGCCATCGTCTCGGTCGAACAGATCGAGGTCGATCTGGCGGGCAGCGCCGACACGCTGGTCTATGCGGCGGGCTCTGCCGGGGTCGTGGTCGATCTGGGGGCGGGCACCGCCTCGGGCTTTTCCGCGATCGCCAACATCGCCAATGTGCGCAGCGGCAACGGGGCCGACGTGCTGACCGGGAACGATCTGGCCAACAGTCTGAATGCGGGCGGCGGGAACGACTTTTTCGTAGTGCGCACCGACAATGCCAGCGATCTTTACACCGGCGCGGCGGGTTTCGACACGCTGGACCTGTCGGCCTATGCGACGGATCTGTCGGTCGATCTGTCCTTTGCGACAGCGACGGTGCTGGGAACCGGCGCGACCGCGGCCCTGTCCGACAGGGTCCAGTCGGTCGAGGCGCTGATCATGGGTCAGGGCGCCGACCTGGCCTTTGGCACCGCCGCCGCGAACCGCCTGCAAGGGGGGGACGGTAACGACACGCTGAGCGGCGTGAACGGCAACGATACGCTGGAAGGCGATCAGGGCAACGACCTGCTGGTCGGCGGCGCGGGTCTGGACGTGCTGACCGGGGGGCTGGGCGATGATGTCTTCGTCTTTGCCACGACCACCCACAGCACGCTGGCGGCCTCGGACGTGATCACGGATTTCGGGCAGGCGGGTGCTGCGGGGGGCGATCTCATCGATATCGGCGACATGGCGGGGCTGACCTTCCTGTTCGTCGGAGAGGCGGGCTTTGCCAGCGGCGGCACCAATCAGGTCCGCATCTTTGATAACGGAACGGACACTTTCGTTCAGATCGATACGGACAACGATACCGCAGCAGAGGCGCAGATCCGCCTTCTGGGCCTGCACGATCTGGCGGCATCCGACTTTATCCTGTGACACCCGCCTTGCGTTCATCACCCTGACGAAAAACACCGCCTCATCCCGTGTCGGATGAGGCGGTGCCGGTTTTTCAGGCAGGACATCGGCGCGGCGGCCTTGTGCCCCCGTGCGGATGGGCCTGCCGGGTTATTCGTCTGTGATCTCCATCTCGCTTCTGCGTGCCATGCGGATCGCGACGATCGTGCAGAT
Source organism: Paracoccus nototheniae (assembly GCF_004335005.1). Taxonomy (GTDB): domain Bacteria; phylum Pseudomonadota; class Alphaproteobacteria; order Rhodobacterales; family Rhodobacteraceae; genus Paracoccus; species Paracoccus nototheniae. Next base: position 1,773 of record NZ_RQRT01000020.1, read on the forward strand.
CGCACCGGACAGCAGATAGATGCCCGCCGCCCACAGGCCCAGATAGCTGGCCACCGACAACGCCGTCAGCGGCGCAAAGCCCGCCCCGAACATCCATGACAGCGACGACACCAGCGCCGAGGCCGTATAGCGGTTCCGCTTGCCGAACAGCGATGCGATCACGCCCGAACTTTGCCCAAAGCTGAGACCCAGCAGGATAAAGCCCAGAACGATATAGATGGTGGCCCCCTCGCGCCCTGCGGCCAGCAGCAGCGGGCCGAACAGGGCAAAGGCCCCGATGGCCAGCGCGCCCAGCATCAGCAGACGCTGGCGTCCGATGCCGTCAGCGATATAGCCGGATGCGACGATCGAGCCGATCCCCGCCACCGATCCCAGCATCAGCGAATACAGCACCAGCTCGGGCGCGTCGTTCGAATAGAGAAACACCCAGGACAGCGGAAAGATCGTCACCATGTGGAACATCGCAAAGCTGGCCAGCGGCACGAAGATGCCCAGCACCATGCCCCGCCCGTCCTGCCGCAAAGTCGGGCGGATGCGCGTGGGGTTCAGCTCGCTGGAGGTCAGCATGGTGTCGAAATCGGGCGAGGCGACGATCCGCAGCCGGGCGAACAGCGCCACGACGTTGATCGCGAAGGCCACGAAGAACGGATAGCGCCAGCCCCAATCGATGAATTCCTCGGCCGAGACGTTGATCAGCAGATACACATACAGTACCGCCGCGACGAACAGCCCGATGGGCGCGCCCAGCTGGGGAATCATCGCGTAAAAGCCCCGCTTTTCGCGCGGCACCGACAGGGCCAGCAGCGATGGCAGCCCGTCCCACGCCCCGCCAAGCGCCAGACCCTGCCCGATGCGCAGTGCCGCCATGATCAGGATCGCCCACCAGCCAAGCGTGTCATAGCTGGGCACCAGCCCCATCGCCACGGTCGAGGTGCCGAGCAGCAGCAGCGAGGCCGTCAGTTTGGCCTTGCGGCCCACGGCGCGGTCGACGGCCATGAAGATCACCGTGCCGACAGGCCGCGCCACAAAGGCCAGGGCCAGCAGCACAAAGGATGCCAGCGTCCCCTCGACCGGGCCGAGAAAGCCGAACAGGCGCGCCGGAAAGACCAGAACGCAGGCGATCGAAAAGACGAAGAAGTCGAAGAATTCCGATGTCCGCCCGATGATCACGCCCACCGCGATATCCGAGGGAGAGACGTGATGGTCGTCCGCATCCTCGCGCGTGTTGAGACGTGATCCGGCCGATCCGGGTTGAACTGACGCCGCCATGACTAGACGCCTCCTGAAAGGAATGGTGCAGCGGTGCCGGGCGCATCGCTGCTTGATTTTCTGCCTGAAGATCGCATGCCCGCAGGTCCGGGTAAAGGAAATGGGGCGAAATGTCCTAGGTCAACTTGCCGCCTTTCTCATCCGTGGCCTACACAGTAGGTCATGCGCCGGGCCCGTCAGCCGGAACTGTGATTGCGAATCACCCGATCCCGGCCTGCGGCGCCCCTGATCAAGTATGACGAAGGTATGATGCGGATGTTCAAGCGAACCCTGTGGCTGCTGCCCCTGATCGTCCTGTCCGCCTGCAAGGCCGAGGTTCTTGCACCGACAGGCGACATCGCCGCGCAACAGCGCGATCTGCTGGTCTGGGCGACCATGATCATGTTGATCATCATCGTCCCGGTTCTGGTGCTGGTCGTGCTGTTCGCATGGCGCTATCGCGCCCAGAACCGCGATGCCAGCTATGACCCGGACTGGAGCCATTCGACCAAGCTGGAACTGGTGATCTGGGCGATTCCCGCGCTGATCATCATCGCGCTTGGGGCGATGACCTGGGTCGGCACGCATCACCTTGACCCCTACCGCCCGATCCAGCGCATCTCGGCCGACCGCCCGCTGGAGGATCAGACCCCGCTGGTGGTCGAGACCGTCTCGCTGGACTGGAAATGGCTGTTCATCTATCCCGAACTGGGCGTGGCCAGCGTCAACGAGCTGGTCGTGCCGGTGGATCGTCCGATCGAATTCCGCCTGACCTCGTCGTCGGTGATGAACGCCTTCTACATCCCCTCGATGGCCGGAATGATCTATTCCATGCCGGGGATGGAGACCAAGCTGCATGGCATCTTCAACGCCGAGGGCAGCTTTCAGGGCATGTCGTCGCATTATTCCGGTGCCGGTTTCTCGGGCATGCGGTTCAAGGCGAATGCCGTGCAGGCCGACGCGTTCGAAGAATGGGCCGCCGAGACGCGCGAGGCGGGGGGCGATCTGGACCGCACCGCCTATCTGGATCTGGCGCAGCCTTCCGAGAACGTGCCGCCGCAACGCTTTGGCGCCGTGGATGCACAGCTGTTCTCGCGCGTGGTGAACATGTGCGTCGAGGATGGCCGGATCTGCATGGCCGAGATGATGGATCTGGACCGTCAGGGCGGCATCGGTCTGGCGGGCACCATGAACACCCAATCGCAACAGGTTGCCGAACGCGACATCCGCCGTGGCGAACGCGCGCCCACCTTGGGCTGGCAGCCCTTCTACGTCACCGGTCTTTGCTCGCCCGCCGAGGAAGATCAGATGCTGACCCTGCGGGCCGATCTGCCGCCGCACCCCTCTGATGCGTCGCCGCTGCGCGGTCATGGCCTGCCGCATCCCAGCCTTGGTCTGATGGACCGGCTGAGTCCGCAAACCCCGGTGGTCACCGAGCTGTCGCGCCCGTCGCCCGAAGGCGACGCCGACAACCTCTGAGACGAGAGACAGGATACGACAATGGCCACGATCGATCACAGCACGACCTTTCTTTTCGGCCGTCTCAATTTCAGCGCAATCCCCGAAGACCCCATCGTATGGGCGACCGCCTTCGTGGTCGCCATCGCCGGGGCGGGCCTTCTGGCGGCGCTGACGAAATACAAGCTCTGGGGCTATCTGTGGCACGAGTGGTTCACCTCGGTGGACCATAAAAAGATCGGCATCATGTACATGGTGCTGGCGATCGTGATGCTGGTGCGCGGCTTTGCCGATGCGGTGATGATGCGGCTACAATCGCTGTTGGCCTTCAACGGGTCCGAAGGCTATCTGAACGCGCATCACTATGATCAGATCTTCACCGCCCATGGCGTGATCATGATCTTTTTCGTGGCGATGCCGTTCATCACCGGGCTGATGAACTATCTGGTGCCGTTGCAGATCGGCGCGCGGGACGTGTCGTTTCCGTTCCTGAACAACCTGTCCTTCTGGCTGACCGTCGGCGGCGCCGTGATCATCATGGCCTCGTTGTTCGTGGGCGAGTTCGCTCAGACCGGCTGGCTGGCCTTTCCGCCGCTGTCGGGCATCGGCTTCAGCCCCTGGGTGGGCGTCGATTATTACATCTGGGGCCTGCAGGTCGCAGGTGTCGGCACCACGCTTTCGGGCATCAACCTGCTGGTCACCATCATCAAGATGCGCGCGCCGGGCATGGGTTACATGCGGATGCCGATCTTTACCTGGACGGCCTTGTGCACGAACATCCTGATCGTGGCGTCGTTCCCGGTGCTGACCGTGACGCTGGTCCTGCTGACGCTGGACCGCTATGTCGGCACCAACTTCTTCACCAGCGAGCTTGGCGGCAACGCCATGATGTATGTGAACCTGATCTGGATCTGGGGCCATCCCGAGGTTTACATCCTGATCCTGCCGCTGTTCGGCGTCTTCTCCGAGGTGACGGCGACCTTTTCCGGCAAGCGGCTGTTCGGCTATACCTCGATGGTCTATGCGACGGTCTGCATCACGGTTCTCAGCTATCTTGTCTGGCTGCACCACTTTTTCACGATGGGATCGGGTGCGTCGGTGAACGCCTTCTTTGGCATCACCACGATGATCATCTCGGTGCCTACGGGGGCCAAGCTGTTCAACTGGATCTTTACCATGTACCGGGGCCGCATCCGGTTCGATCTGCCGATGATGTGGACGGTGGCCTTCATGCTGACCTTTACCGTGGGGGGCATGACGGGTGTTCTGCTGGCCGTGCCGCCTGCAGATTTCGTGCTGCACAACTCGCTGTTTCTGGTCGCGCATTTCCACAACGTGATCATCGGCGGCGTGCTGTTCGGCCTGTTCGCGGCGATCAACTTCTGGTGGCCCAAGGCCTTCGGGTTCAAGCTGGACGTCTTCTGGGGCAAGGTCAGCTTCTGGCTGTGGGTCGTGGGCTTCTGGTTCGCCTTCATGCCGCTGTACATCCTTGGCCTGATGGGCGTGACGCGGCGGATGCGGGTCTTTGACGACCCCGATCTGTGGATCTGGTTCGCGGTGTCCGGTCTGGGCGTGGCGATGGTCGCGGGCGGCATCGCGGCGATGCTGGTGCAGTTCGCCGTGTCGATCCGGCGGCGCGAGGCGCTGGTTGACGAGACCGGCGATCCCTGGGACGGGCGCACGCTGGAATGGGCGACCTCTTCGCCGCCGCCGGCCTATAACTTTGCCTTCACGCCGGTCGTGCATGGTCTGGACGCCTGGAATGACATGAAGCAGGTGGGCCAGTCGCGCCCTCAGGCGACCTATATGGACATCCACATGCCCCGAAACACGGGCACCGGGGTGATCCTGGGGGGCCTGTCGGTGATCTGCGGCTTTGCGCTGGTCTGGTATATCTGGTGGCTGGCGGCGGCGTCCTTTGTCGCGCTGATCGCCGTCGCCGTCGCGCATACCTTCAACTATGACCGCGATTTCCACATTCCTGCGGATGAGGTCGCGCGGACCGAGGCCGAACGCGACCGCCAGCTTGCGGCGCATAGCGCCTGATCGGGGGACAAGATGACCACCACCACCACCACCGCAGAAGACAGGGCCGTCCAGTACTGGGACACCGAACCCCATCACCACGAGGATGGCGCGTCGACGAATATCGGGTTCTGGATCTACCTGATGAGCGACTGTCTGATGTTCGCGGTCCTTTTCGCCGTGTTCGGGGTTCTGGGCCAAAGCTATGCCGCAGGCCCCGGCCCGCAGGCCCTGTTCGAGCTGCATCTGGTCGCGATCAACACGGCCTTTCTGCTGCTGTCCTCGTTGACCTTCGGCTTTGCGATGCTGTCGATGGTCGTGGGGCGGCAGGATCGGACGCTGATGTGGCTGGCGGTCACGCTGGTTCTGGGTCTGTCGTTTCTGGCCGTCGAAATCTATGAGTTTCAGCACCTGATCCATCTGGGTGCGGGTCCGCAACGATCCGCCTTCCTGTCGTCGTTTTTCGCGCTGGTCGGCACGCATGGCCTGCATGTGGCCTTTGGCTGCCTGTGGCTGACCACGCTGATGATCCAGATCCGCCAGCACGGGCTGACCGGGGCGAATATCCGGCGGATGACCTGCCTGTCGATGTTCTGGCACTTTCTGGACGTGATCTGGATCGGCGTCTTCACCTTTGTCTATTTGCTGGGAATGATCTGATGGCCGATACCGCACATCCCAAGGCCCCCGCCCACGGGCATCACGCCGATGGCCATGATCACGGAACCTATCGGTCCTATGCGATCGGCTTTATCCTGTCGGTCATCCTGACGGCGATCCCGTTCGGTCTGGTGATGGCGGGGGGCTTGGAAAGCCGCCTGCTGACCGGCGGCATCGTGATCGCGGCAGCGGCCATCCAGATCGTCGTGCATATGGTCTTTTTCCTGCATATGAACGGCCGCTCGGATGATGGCTGGACGATGATGGCGCTGATCTTCACCGCGGTCGTCGTGGTGATCATTCTGGCCGGATCGCTGTGGGTCATGCACAACATGAACGCTAATATGATGCCGCAGATGAACCATGACGGCGCACCGCCGGTCACCGGTTTCGGAACCTGAGCCATGGCGCGGGGCCGGGGTCCGCTGCGGTGGGGTATCCTGCTGCCCGGCGCGGTCCTGTGCCTGATCTTTCTGGGCCTTGGCATCTGGCAGGTTCAGCGGCTGGAATGGAAGCGCGACCTGATCGCCCGAACCGAGGCTGCGGTGACTGCCGCCCCGGTCCCGGCCCCCGGCCCCGGGGCGGCTGATCAGATCAGCGAATACCGCCGGGTTTCGGTCAACGGTCGGTATCTGTCATCCGAGGATACTCTGGTGCGCGCGGTCACCGCGTTCGGGGCCGGATATTGGGTCATGACACCGTTCCGGACCGAACAGGGCTGGCAGCTGCTGGTCAACCGGGGCTTTGTCGCGGTGGACCAGATCTCGGCCTATGATCCCGCAGCGACGGATCTGGACCGCACCCTGACCGGCCTGATGCGTGCGCCCCAGACCGACGGCGCGTTTCTGCGCAGCAACGACCCCGGGGCGGATCGCTGGTTCTCGCGCGATGTTCAGGCGATTGCCGATGCCCGGGGCGTCGGACCGGTCGCGCCGTGGTTTCTGGATCTGGACCGCATGCCGGACGTCGCCGCCCCGATCGGCGGCCTGACGGTCGTGTCATTCCCGAACAGCCACCTGACCTATGCGCTGACATGGTTCGCGATGGCCGCCGGGCTGGGTTTCGTTCTGGTCTTCATCCATCGCCACAAGGACGAACCAGAGGCCTGAGATGCGACGATTGCCGAAGGCGGTTCGGGCGCCCGGCAAAGGACGACCCGCGCGTCTTGCCACGGCCCTTTTGCAAGCGGTCGGGGATTGTCGGACGTCACCCAGAGCGCCATGGCCGGTCGAGATCACCAAGCCGTGTTGATATCGCCCCCCTCAACCTTGGCGCGAGATGCATATCGACCCGTCGTGACGAAAAAAACGGCAGGCCCCCTGAAACCCCAAAATTTATCTTTACAGCTGCGCCAGCCCTGTCCATCCTGCCTTATAAACCAGTTTACTAAACCGCTTTATAGGATCGGGACGGAGGGTATCGTGGCCAATCTGCAGGACGTGGCAACGGCTGCGGGCGTGTCGAAGACGACGGTATCGCGCTATCTGAACGGATCGCTGGAGCTGCCCGAGCGGACCGCGACCCTGATCGACACGGCCATCCGGGCGCTGGATTACACCCCCAATCCCCATGCCAGACGGCTCAGCCTGGGGCGTTCGGATACCATCGCGCTGATCGTTCCCGATATCTCCAGCCCGTTCTTTGCGGCGCTGGTCGGCGCGGTCGAGGCCGAGGCCAGCGATATGGGTCTGGCGCTGGCGCTTTATGCGACGCTGAATTGCCCCGAGCGGGAGCTGTCCTATCTGGATCTGGTGCGCAAGGGCCATGCCGATGGGCTGATCTTCATCACCAACCATGCCAGCAGCCCCGACCTGAGCGCCAAGATCAACAGCCTGCCGCGCTGCGTGGTGGTGGATGAAAACGTGCTGGACACCCATGCGCCCAAGATATTTTGCGACAACCGGCAGGGCGGCTGGCTGGCCGGTCGTCATCTGGCGCGCGCCGGTCATCGCCATGTCCTGTTCGTGGGCGGCGTCGATCAGATGGTCAGCGGCGAACGCCGATATGCGGGATTCGTCGCCGGCATGACCGAGGTGGCGGGGGCCGACCTGCGGATCGACCGGTCCTGCGGCCCCTATACCACCGAGGCCGGGCGCGCCGCCGGACGGGCCTTTGCCGCACAATCCCCGGATTTGCGGCCCACCGCCATCTTTGCCACATCGGACGAGCTGCTGATCGGCCTTTACGAGGTTCTGGGCCAGTCGGGCATCCGGGTGCCCGATCAGGTTTCGGTCATCGGCTTCGACGATGTCGGCCCCCTGCATCTGTTCGCCCCCGCCGTGACAGCGGTGCGACAGCCGGTCCGCGAACTGGGGCAGCGCGCGCTGCGGCTGCTGACGCGGATCGACCCCCAACCCGCAGAAAAGCCCCCGTCAGAGGAGCTGCTGCCTGTCACGCTGATCGAGCGGAACTCCGTTGCGCCGCCGATCCGCCCGTTCAACCGCAACGCCAACAGCGAGGAATCATGATGACCCCCACTTTGAACCGCCGCCACGCGCTGGCCGCCCTGCTGACCAGCGGCCTGATCGCCGCCGCCTTTCCCGCCGCCGCGCAAGAGGGAAAGACCTTTGCGCTGGTCCAGATCAACCAGCAGGCGCTGTTCTTCAACGACATGAACCGCGGCGCACAGGAGGCCGCCGATGCCGCTGGCGCCACCCTGCTGATCTTTAACGCCAACAACGATCCGGCGGCCCAGAACAGCGCCATCGAGACCTATATTCAGGAAGGCGTGGACGGCATTGCCGTCGTCGCCATCGACGTGAACGGCATCATGCCCGCCGTGCAGCAGGCGGTGGATGCGGGAATCCCGGTCGTGGCCATCGATGCGATCCTGCCCGAGGGGCCGCACTCGGCCCAGATCGGCGTGGACAATGCGCAGGCCGGGGCCGATCTGGCCGCCGTCGTCAACGAGGCGCTGGCCGAGGGGTCCACCCTGGGCATCGTCGGCGCGCTGAACTCGTTCATCCAGAACGTGCGGATGGACGGGTTCGAAGAGGCTTTGGACAGCGCCAAGGTCACCGTCGCGGGCACGGTCGATGGTCAGAACGTGCAGGACACCGCACTTGGGGCAGCCGAAAACCTGATGACCGCCAACCCCGCCCTGACCGCGATCTATGCCACCGGAGAGCCGGCCCTGCTGGGGGCCATCGCGGCGGTCGAAAGTCAGGGGCGGCAGGCTGACATGGCCGTCTATGGCTGGGATCTGACCGCGCAGGCGATTGCCGGTATCGATGCGGGCTATGTCAAGGCGGTGATCCAGCAGGATCCGGCAGGCATGGGCGCCGCCGCCGTCGAGGCGCTTGGCACGCTGTCGGATGACGGCACGGTCGAGCCGGTGATCTCGGTCCCGGTGACCATCGTCACGCAGGAGAATGTCGACCCCTATCGCGCGGTCTTCGAATGATCGCAGCGGCGCATCCGGCAGGGCAGGGGGATCATCCCCCTGCCCATCCCCCCGCCATCCTGTCGCTCTGCGGCATCACCAAGACCTTCGGGTCGCATCAGGCGCTGCGTGGGGTCGATCTGGACATCCGCGCGGGCGAATGCCTGGGGCTGATCGGCGACAATGCCGCCGGAAAATCGACCCTGTCGAAGGTCATGTCAGGCACCTATGTCCCCGATGGCGGCCAGATCCTGCTGGACGGCAAACCCGTGCGCTTTACCACCCCGTCCGAGGCGCGCGCGCAAAAGATCGAGATGGTCTATCAGGACCTGTCGCTCTGCGATCATGTCGATGTCGTGGGCAATCTGTTTCTGGGCCGGGAACTGAAGCGCGGCCCCTTTCTGGATCAGCCCCGCATGCTGGCCGAGGCCGAAAAGATGCTGGCCGCGCTGGAAATCCGCATTCCCCGCCTGACCGCCAAGGTGGAAAAGCTGTCGGGCGGCCAGCGTCAGGCCATTGCCATCGCGCGGGCCGCCAGCTTTGATCCAAAAGTGCTGATCATGGACGAACCCACCTCGGCGCTGGCCGTGGCCGAGGTCGAGGCGGTTCTGGCCCTGATCAACCGGGTCAAGGCGCGTGGCGTGGCCGTGGTGCTGGTCACCCACCGGATGCAGGATCTGTTCCGCGTCTGCGACCGCATTGCCGTCATGTACGAGGGCACCAAGGTCGCCGAACGCGCGACAGCCGACACCAACCTGCAGGAACTGGTCGATCTGATCGTCGGCAAAGGGGGCCATTGATGTCAGTCTATACCGAACGCAAGGCCGGATCGCCGATGGCCGATTTCGTGGGCGAACATGCGCAGGTTCTGTCGATTGCGGTGTTCTTCTTGCTGTGCATGACCATTTTCGGGCTGTCCAGTTCGACATTCCTGACCACCGGCAACCTGTTGAACGTGCTGCGTCAGGCGGCGCCCATCCTGATCGTCGCCGTGGCCATGACGCTGGTCATCACCACCGCCGGGATCGATCTGTCGGTCGGATCGCAGGTGGCGCTGATCAATGCCGTCTGCGCGATCGCCATCGGCGCGGGCCTGCCCTGGCCGCTGGTCGTGGTCCTGATGCTGGCGCTTGGCGCGGGCGTCGGTGCCGCGCAGGGCTGGTTCATCTCCTATCAGGGGATCCCCGCCTTCATCGTCACGCTGGCGGGCCTGTCGATCCTGCGCGGCGTCGCGCTGTACCTGACCGAGGGGTATTCGATTCCCATCACCAATGTCCCGGGCTTTTTCTGGCTGGGGCGCGGCACGCTGGCGGGCTTTCCCGTGCCCGCGCTGATCGCGCTGCTGATCGCGGCGCTTGGCTTTGTGGTGATGCTGCGCACCCAATATGGGCGCCAAGTCATCGCGGTGGGATCGAACATGGAGGCCGCGCGCCGGGTCGGCATGCCCGCGAAACGGGTGCTGGCATCCGTCTATGTGGTGGCCGGGCTGGCCTCGGCGGTGGCGGGGATGCTGATCGCGGCGCGGCTTGGGTCGGGGTCGTCGAATGCCGCGCAGGGGTTCGAATTGCAGGTGATCGCGGCCGTGGTGCTGGGCGGCACCTCGCTGATGGGCGGCAAGGCCTCGATGCTGGGCACGGTGCTGGGCACCATGACCATCGCGGTGATCGGCAACGGGCTGATCCTGCTGCACATCTCGCCCTTTTTCACGCAGATCGTGACGGGCGCGATCATCCTGATCGCCATCTGGCTGAACACCAAGCTGTTCGACCGGGGCTTTCGGTTCGGAAAGGCGCGCACATGAGCGAATTGTCCCCCTGTCACACCGGTTCGGGTCAGGTGATGACCGTCAGCGGGCCCATCCCTTCGGTCGATCTGGGCCACACCCTGATGCACGAGCATCTGCAGAACGATTGCCGCTGCTGGTGGAATGCGCCCACCGATCCGGCCCGCCAGCATCTGGCCGACCGGCCCGTCTGCATCGAGATCCTGTCGGAACTGCGCCAAGACCCCTTCGTGAACCGCCACAACATCGCGCTGGACGACCCCGATCTGGCGATCGAGGAGCTGCGCGCCTTTGCCGCCGCTGGCGGGCGCAGCGTGGTGGATCCGACCTGTCGCGGCATCGGGCGCGACCCGGTCACCCTGCGCCGCATCGCGCGGGAAACAGGGCTGAACATTGTCATGGGCGCGGGCTATTATCTGGCCAGCTCGATGCCCGAACAGGTGGCGCATCTGTCGGTGGACGACATCGCGGACGAAATCGTGGCCGAGGCGCTGACCGGCACCGATGGCACCGATGCGCGCATCGGCCTGATCGGCGAAATCGGCGTGTCGTCGGATTTCACCCCGGAAGAGGAGAAATCCCTGCGCGGCGCCGCCCGCGCGCAGGTCCGCACCGGCCTGCCGCTGATGGTGCATCTGCCGGGCTGGTTCCGGCTTGGGCACCGGGTGCTGGACGTGGTGGAATCCGAAGGCGCCGATCTGCGCCACACGGTCCTGTGCCACATGAACCCCTCGCACGCTGATCCGGTCTATCAGGCGACACTGGCGCAGCGGGGGGCCTTCGTCGAATTCGACATGATCGGCATGGATTTCTTTTACGCCGATCAGGGCGTGCAATGCCCGCCCGATGACGACGTGGCACGCGCGATCATGGGGCTGGCGGAACAGGGTTTTCTGGACCGCATCCTGCTGTCGCAGGACGTGTTCATCAAGATGATGCTGACCCGTTATGGCGGCAATGGCTATGCCTTTGTCACCCGCCGTTTCCTGCCGCGCCTGATGCGGCACGGCCTGTCCGCCGCCGATTGCGACAGGCTGATGGTGACGAACCCGCGCCGCGTCTTCGACGCCACTTTCTGACATTCGCGAAAGGACTGAGCCATGACAACCCGCGTGCTTCTGGTGGGCGAAAGCTGGACCACCTCGGAAACGCATTACAAGGGATTCGACCAGTTCGGATCGGTCCGCTTCCACACGGGCGCGACGCCCCTGCTGGAGGCGATGAAGGACAGCGATTTCCGGATCGACTACATGACCGCCCATGATGCCGCCGAGGGGTTTCCGTTTCAGATCGGTGGCTTGGCCGATTATGACATCGTGATCCTGTCGGATATCGGCGCGAACACATTCCTGCTGCCGCCCGATGTCTGGCTGCGGTCGAAAACCGTGCCCAACCGGCTGCGGATGCTGCGCGATTGGGTGGCGCAGGGGGGCAACCTGCTGATGATCGGCGGTTATTTCTCGTTTCAGGGAATCGACGGCAAGGCCCGTTGGCGCAATACGGCGGTCGAGGATACGCTGCCCGTCACCTGCCATCCCTGGGACGACCGGGTCGAGATCCCCGAGGGCGCGCAGGCGGATGTGGTCCTGTCCGACCATCCGGTCATGGCGGGCATGCCCGCCGCCTGGCCGCCGATTCTGGGCGTGAACGAGGTGATGGTCCGCGACGGCGCCACCGTCGTCGCGCGCCTGCCCGACGATCAGGGTGGCCATCCGTTGCTGGTGCTGGGCACATATGGTCAGGGGCGCACGGCGGCCTGGACCTCGGATGTGGGGCCGCACTGGCTGTCGCCGGAATTCTGCGCGTGGCAGGGGTATCAGACCCTGTGGAAGAACCTGTTCGGCTGGCTGGTCGCCCGGTGAGCCCCAGCCTCTTCCCCGGCCTAATCGCCCGCCAGAATGCCGCGCATCCGGTAGGCATCGGGAAAGGCGCTGACCGTGCCCGCCCGCCCGACCGTCCATGCGGCGGCGATGGCGGCATGACGCAGCGCGCGCGCGTCCAATGGCGACCCGCGCAGCGCCGCCGAGGCCAGCGCGACCGCCATGAAGCAATCGCCCGCCCCGGTCGTGTCCACGACCGCGCAGGGGGTTGCCGGTCCATCGATCCGGGTGCCGGGGCGCACCAGCGCGGCGCCGCGTGCGCCAAGGGTCAGCACGACCTCGGCCACGCCCTGGGCCAGCAGGCGGGCATCGCCGCCAAGGCTTGTGGCCTCGTCCTCGTTCAGGAAGGCGCAATCGACCAGCGGCCACAGATCGCCGACATAATCCTGCAAGGGCGAGGGGTTCAGCGCCGTCCGCATGCCCCGCGCCCGTCCCGCCCGCAGCGCCGCCCCGGTCGTTGCCGCACCCAGATTGCCCTGCAGCACCAGCAGATCGCCGGGCGCGGCCCTGTCCAGCGCGGCGATGGCGTGATCCGGGGTCATCGCACCGGCCGCGGCGCGCGTGGTGATCACGGCGTTTTCGCCATGCCCCGCCATCAGGATGATCGAATTGTCCGTCGCCACGCCGGGCAGGGCGATCAGCTGCGCCATGACCGGCTCGGACGCAAGGCGCGCGGCGATCTCGCGGCCCCGGGCATCCTGACCGACGGCTGCGACCAGATGGCAGGCCAGCCCCGTGCGCGCCATCGCCACGGCCTGATTGACCCCCTTGCCGCCCAGATCCTGCGACAACGCCCGGCCAAAGATCGAGGCCCCGGGGCGCGGGAAATCCGCGACCGATATCGTCTCGTCAAGGGCGGCGTTTCCGATCACAAAAGCCTTCATCATCCCATTCCGTCTCTTTGAAAGGATCGTCCATGACACTGATTTCCGACCGGCCCGCAGGCGCCATCCGCGACATCTTCGGGCGCGACAAGGCGCTGATCGGGATGATCCATTGCCCCGCCTTTCCAGGTGCGCCGCGCTATCGTGGCGCGTCGATGAACGATATCTACGACACCTGCATGCGCGATGCGGAACGTCTGGTGCAAGGGGGCATGCACGGCTTGATCATAGAAAACCACGGCGACATCCCGTTTTCCAAGCCCGACGAGATCGGCCCCGAAACGCCCGCCTTCCTGTCGGTCGTCACCGACCGCATCAAGCGCGCCTTCGGCCTGCCCATCGGCATCAACGTGCTGGCCAATGCGCCCCTGCCCGCCCTTGCCACCGCCGTCGCGGGGGGCGCCGATTTCATCCGCGTCAACCAATGGGCCAATGCCTATGTCGCCAATGAGGGCTTCATGGAGGGTCGCGCGGCCCAGGCCCTGCGATACCGCTCGGCCTTGCGGGCGGAACATGTGCGCGTCTTCACCGATGCGCATGTCAAGCATGGCAGCCACGCCATCGTGGCCGATCGCAGCATTCCCGAACTGACCCGCGATCTGGGGTTTTTCGACAGCGACTGCATCATCGCCACCGGCCAGCGCACCGGCGACAGCGCCAGCATGGACGAGATCGACGAGATCGGCAGCGCGACGCATCTGCCTTTGCTGGTCGGGTCGGGGGTGACGGCGGACAATATCGTCCAGATCCTGTCGCGTACGAATGGGGTGATCGTCGCATCATCGTTGAAGGAGGGCGGGGTCTGGTGGAATCCGGTCGAACCCGAACGCGTTCGGCGCTTTGTGGATGCGGCGCAGGCCGGGCTGTGACGGCGCGCCCGCTCAGCGACCGGATGCTGGCCGAACAGGCGCAGGCATTCGATGCGATGCTTGTGCACCCCTTCGTGCGGGACCTGGCCGCCGACCGGCTGCCGGATGCGGCCTTCGACCGCTATCTGCTGATTGAGGGGGCCTTCGTCGATACCGCCATCGCGATTTTCGGCTATGCGGTGGCCAAGGCCTGCGATCTGGACGACCGGCGCAAGCTGATCGGTTCGCTGGACGGGCTGGCGCATGGGCAGATGGATTATTTTCGCGATGCCTATGCCGGGCGCGGTCTGGCCCCGGACCCGGGCTTGCAGGCCGACCCGCGTGTCGCCGCCTTTCGGGACGGTATGCTGGCCATCGCCCGGGACGGCGATTTCGCCGATATCCTGACGGCGATGTTCGCGGCGGAATGGATGTACTGGACCTGGTGCGATGCGCATCGATGTGCGCGGTTGGCCGACCCGATCCGGCAAGGCTGGATCGACCTGCATGCCGCGCCAGAGTTTCAGGCGCAGGCTCGCTGGCTGCGCGACCGGGTGGACCGGATCGGCACGACCCTGCCCGAGGACCGGCAAACGGCGCTGATCGCGCTGTTCGGCCATGTCCAGCGGCTGGAGGTTTCGTTTCACGATGCCGCATGGTCCGGGGCGGCCTGACCCGTCCCGGCAAAGGCCTGGGCCGGATCGCTGATGGGGGTCGGCGCGCGCACCGACCGGCGCCAGATCATCTGCGCGGACAGATGCACCGTCTCTGCCGCGTCCCCCTCGGTCGGGCGTGACAGCCAGGCGACGCAGGCATCGACGATGCCGCTGACGGGCTGGGCAAAGGTGGTCAGGCCATAAGCCTCCCATCCGGCCTGTGGGATGTCGTCGAACCCGATCACCGACAGATCCTGCGGGATCCGCAGACCAAAGCGGTGGCGCGCGGCATCCATGACCCCAAAGGCCAGCAGGTCGGTGACGCAGAACACCCCGTCCGGTGGATCGGCGCGGGTCAGAAGCCTTGTCCCCAAGGCAAGACCGGTATCGTAATGGGTCGGACCCTGCGCGGCGATGATCGGCGTGATCCCCTGTTCCTGCAACGCCGACAGAAACCCGCTGGCCCGGGCGGCAAGGCTGGTGGTGGCCGGGGCCGAGGTCGCCAGCGCCAGACGGGTGCACCCCGCCCGCAACAGGGTGCGCGCCGCCGCCGCCCCGGCCTGTTCGTCATCCAGCCGGACGCGGACGGTTCCGGGCAGGGCCTCGTCCCGGTTGATCAGAACCAGCCGCAACCCGTTGCGCAGGCACAGATCGGCCAGCGCGGGATCGGGCATGCCCGACAGCACGATCGCCGCATCGGTGCGATAGCCGATGGCCTGCCGCAAAGCGGCCTCGACGCTGGCATCCGAGCGGTCGGTGTTGATGATCATGGCCAGCTTTCCGGCAAGCTGCAGACGCTCGGTCAGGGCGCTGACCAGCCGGGACCGGTAGGGCGTGTCCAGTTCGGCCACGATCAGCGCGACAAGGCCGCTTTCCGCGCGGGTCAGGCCCCGGGCAAGGCTGTTGACCTGATAGCCAAGCGCCTCGGCTGCCGCGATCACCCGGGCGCGCGTCGCCGGCGCGACGCTGGCGCCGGGAGTGAAGGTGCGGCTGACCGCGGTGCGCGACACGCCCGCCGCCTCGGCCACGTCGCGGGCGCTGATGGCTGTCTTTTGCATCGCACATCTCTCCTGCGGGTCTGCCACGGGTGCGGGCTTGGTTTGCACGGCTGTGCAACACAAGCGGTCATGCCGCCAATCCACCTTGGTCTAGCGCGCCGAATTGCTTCTTGACAAGTGCGCTTGTCAGGGGCGACGCTGATGCACGCGTGTGCAATGTCGGGGAGGCAGAGCACGCCTGATGGGAGGAGACCCGAAATGACGAAAGTTGTGATCGCCCTGCTGGGCGGCATTGCGGCGACGGCAGGCACTGGGGCAGCGGCGCAGGAGCTGAACCTGATCTGTTCCGCCGATGTCGTGATCTGCGAAAGGCTGGTTCAGGAATTCGAGGGCAGCCACCAGATCGACGTGAACATGGTGCGCCTGTCCTCGGGCGAGGCCTATGCCAAGGTCCGCGCCGAGGGGCGCAATCCGCAGACCGATCTGTGGTGGGGCGGCACCGGCGATCCGCATCTGCAGGCGGCGGCGGACGGGCTGACGGCAGAATACGAATCGCCCATGCTGGCCGAATTGCAGCCCTGGGCGGTCGCGCAGGCCGAGACGTCCGGTTATCGCAGCGTCGGCGTCTATTCCGGCGCGCTTGGCTGGGGCTATAACACCGAGATTTTTGAACGACGCGGCCTGACGGCGCCCGCCTGCTGGGCCGATCTGCTTGATCCCGAACTGGCGGGAGAGATTCAGCTGGCCGATCCGAACTCTTCGGGGACCGCCTATACGGCGATTGCCACGCTGGTGCAGCTGATGGGCGAGGATGAGGCCTTTGCCTATTTCAAGGCGCTCAACGCCAATGTCTCTCAATATACCAAATCGGGATCGGCGCCGGTCAAGGCTGCGGCGCGGGCCGAGGCGGGCCTGGGCATCGTCTTCATGCATGATGCCGTGGCGCAGGCGGAAGAGGGATTTCCGATCGCCGTGGTCGCCCCCTGCGAGGGCACCGGCTATGAGATCGGATCGATGTCGATGATCGAAGGCGCCCAGAACCCCGACGAGGCGACGGTCTTTTATGACTGGGTGCTGAGCGCCGAGGTTCAGTCGATCATGCCCGAGGCCGGATCGTACCAGATCCCGTCGAACAAGGCGGCCAAGGCGCCGGAAGCGGCCCCCGATCTCGCCGATATCACGCTGATCGATTACGATTTCGCCGAATATGGCAGCGCCGAGCGGAGGTCCGAACTGCTGGCCCGGTGGGGTGCGGAAACCGGGGGCGTCGCTGCCCAGTAGGGGTCTGGCCGGGGGCGGCGACGCCCCCGGACCGTGACGCCCCCGGGCGGCGACGACAACCGGACTGGCCAAAAGGACTGACCGACATGATGCGCGACAACCGTCGTCTGGACTTTCTGCTGCTTGCTGCGGCGATCTCGTTCCTGCTGGTGCCGTGGTATCGGCTGCGCGGCGGCTTTTTCGGGCTGGGCTGGGTCGGGGATTACCTTGGCGATGACCGCATCTGGCCCGGCGTGGCGCAGCTGGGGCAATGGTGGTTGTGGCCGGTGCCGGTCCTGATCCTGCTGGCGGCGGGCTTGCGTCTGACCCTGCCGCCCGCGCGGCGGGGTGGCTGGCTGGCGATGATCGGTGCTGCGGGGATCGTCTGGATGATGACGCAGGGCCTGTCGGTGGGCCTGCGCGGTTGGAACTGGGGCGCGCTGGAGGCTTTGGGCGAGGTGGGCGGCCAGCAGGCCTTCGGCGCCGGGGCCATCTGCATGCTGCTGTGTTTCGCCGCGATGATCGCCTTTGGTCTGGCCGAGCGCGGCGCGCTGAAAGGCGATGCCTTTGTTCTGGGCGCGATCACACTGTTGATCCTGCTGGTGGCGCTGTTCGTCTTTTATCCGCTGGTGTCGATGTTCACCGGCGCCTTTCAGGATTTTGACGGCTCGTTCACCGCCGAGGGCGTCGCGCGCAATATCGGCGACCCCAATATCTGGAGCCTGGGCTGTCTGATCGGGGCAGGGGGCTGCGGCGTGGCGTGGCGCACCTTCTTTCTGGCGATCTGCACCGCCACCGGGACGACCCTGCTGGGTCTGGCCTTTGCGCTGGTCGCGACGCGGATGCGCCTGCCCTTCAAGAAGGGGCTGCGCCTGCTGACGGTTCTGCCGATCATCACCCCGCCCTTTGTCATCGGGCTTGCGCTGACGCTGATGCTGGGCCGCGCGGGTTTCGTGACCGAATTCATCGAGGACATCACCGGATGGGAACTGGGCCGCTGGCTGTATGGCCTGACCGGCATCTGGATCGCGCAGATGCTGTCCTTTACGCCGATCGCCTTTCTGGTTCTGATCGGGGTGGTCGAGGGCGTCAGCCCGTCCATGGAAGAGGCCAGCCAGACCATGCGCGCCTCTCGCTGGCGGACGTTTCGCAAGGTGTCCCTGCCGCTGATGGCGCCGGGCATCGCCAATGCGTTCCTGATCGGCTTCATCGAATCGATGGCGGATTTCGGCAACCCTCTGGTGCTGGGCGGCAATGGCGGCGTCCTGTCGACCGAGATCTTCTTTGCGGTCGTCGGCGCGCAGCATGATCCCGCCCGCGCAGCCGTGCTGGCGACGGTGCTTCTGGGGTTCACGCTGTCGGCCTTTCTGGCGCAGCGGCTGTGGCTGGGGCGGCGCAATTTCGCGACCGTATCGGGCAAGGGCGATGGCGGCCGGCATGCCGCGCTGCCGCGCCGGGTGGCCTGGCCGGTGGCCTGCATCGCCTTTCTCTGGGCCGGGTTCACGGTCTTCGTCTATGGGATGATCCTGTTTGGCGGTTTCGTGAAGACCTGGGGTCTGGATCACTCGCTGACCTTCGCGCATTACGCCCGCGCCTTTTCGGTGGGCTTCGATGGCGGGTTCGTCTGGACCGGCGTCGCCTGGAACAGCTTCTGGACGACGATGACGATCGCGATGATCGCTGCGCCCCTGACGGCCATCGTCGGGCTGCTGACCGCATGGCTGATCGTGCGGCAGCGGTTTCCGGGGCGCGGGATCTTTGAATTCGCCCTGATGATGAGCTTTGCGATCCCCGGCACGGTCATCGGCATCAGCTATATCATGGCCTTCAACCTGCCGCCGGTGCAGATGACCGGCACCGCGCTGATCCTGATCTTCTGCTTTGTGTTCCGCAACATGCCGGTTGGCGTGCGCGGCGGTGTCGCGGCGATGGCCCAGCTGGACGGGTCGCTGGACGAGGCGTCGCTGACCCTGGGCGCATCGTCGCCCCGCACCCTGCGCAAGGTCATCCTGCCGCTGCTGCGCCCGGCGATTCTGGCGGCGCTGGTCTATTCCTTCGTCCGGGCGATCACCTCGATCTCGGCGGTGATCTTTCTTGTCTCGGCCAAATACAACATGGCGACGGCCTATATCGTGGGCCTTGTCGAGAACGGCGAATACGGCGTCGCCATCGCCTATTCCTCGGTCCTGATCGTGGTGATGATCAGCATCATCGGCACCTTCCAGCTGCTGGTGGGCGAGCGTCGGTTGCGTGCCCGCGTCCAGCCCGCCCCAAGGATCAACCCCCAGGAGACCCCCGCATGACGATCCAGACACGCGGCGCCGTCGCATTCGAACAGGTGCGCAAGGATTTCGGCGCTTTCACCGCCATCCCCGATCTGACCCTGCGGATCGAGCCGGGCGAACTGGTCACCCTGCTGGGTCCGTCGGGCTGCGGCAAGACGACCACCCTGCGGATGCTGGCGGGGCTGGAAACGCCGACCGCAGGGCGGATCCTGATCGGCGGCGAGGATGTGACCCGCCTGCCCGCGAACCGCCGCGACGTGTCGATGGTCTTTCAATCGTACGCCCTGTTTCCGCATATGAGCGTGGCGCAGAACGTCGCCTATGGTCTGGAATCCGGTGGCATGAAGGGTGGCGCCGTGCGCGACGCCATCGAAAGGGGGCTGGATCTGGTGGGCCTCGGCGGTATGGGCGCGCGGCTGCCGTCCGAGCTGTCCGGCGGTCAGCAGCAGCGGGTGGCCGTCGCCCGCGCGCTGGTGCTGGAGCCGCAGGTTCTGTTGCTGGACGAGCCTTTGTCCAATCTGGATGCCCGGCTGCGCCGCCGGGTGCGGACCGAGATCCGCGAATTGCAGCAGCGGCTTGGCTTTACCGCCGTCTATGTGACCCATGATCAGGAAGAGGCGCTGGCCGTATCGGACCGGATCGTGGTGATGCAGGACGGGCGCATCGCCCAGCAGGGCCCGCCGCGCGAGTTGTACGAACAGCCCGCCTCGGATTTCATCGCCGATTTCATCGGGGAATCCAACGTGGTGCCCTGCACCGTGGAAGGTCTGGCCGAAGGGGCGGCGACGGTCCGTGTCGGCGGTCTGGTGCAGCAGGTGCCCGCGCGCCATGCCGTGCTGGGTCCGGCGCGGCTGTCGGTCCGCGCCAATGCGATCACCGTGCAGACGGGGCAGGGGCCGTTCATGGGCCGCATCGCCACCTCGGCCTATCTGGGCGATCATCTGGAATACGAGATCGAGACCGCGATCGGTCCGCTTTTCGCCATTGACGCCGAAGGTGATGCCCCCTTGTCGCCCGGCACCCCCGTCGCCCTTGGCTTTCGCCCGCGCGGCCTGGCCCTTATCGCCTGAAGGACATCATGCAGATCACCGAACTCACCCGCCGCCTCGAGGTCGCCGAGGCAATCGCCGCCCGCGCGGGCGCGCTGGCCCTGCGCTATTTCCACGACCGCGACAGCCTGCATATCGAGGCCAAGCGAACCCTGCAGGACATGGTGTCCGAGGCCGATCGAGAGGTCGAGACCCTGATCCGCGACGCCCTGTCCGCCGCCTTTCCCGGCGACGCGCTGCTGGGCGAGGAACATGGGATCAGTCCCGGCACCTCGGGCCTGACCTGGGTGATCGACCCGATCGACGGCACCGCACCCTTTCTTGCGGGCCTGCCCGGCTGGTGCGTGTCCATCGGCGCCTGCGATGCGGATGGTCCGGTGATCGGGGTGATCGTGGCGCCGGTTCTGGGGGAAACCTTCACGGCGGCCCGCGGCGTGCCCACCCGGCTGAACGGGGTCGCGGTGCGCGTGGCCGACCGGCTGGACCTGACCACCGGGCTGTTGGGGATCGGCGCGAATGACCGCGTTCCCGCGCCCAAGGTGGGGCTGATGCTGGCCGATCTGATGGACGCGGGCGCCAGCTGGACGCGCTATGGCTCGGGTGCGCTGATGCTGGCCTGGGTCGCCGCCGGTCGGCTGGTCGGCTATGTCGAACCAAGGATGAGCGCGTGGGACTGCATGGCCGCCTATTGCCTGATCGAACAGGCGGGCGGGCAGGTTCTGGCCTTTCCGCTTGGCGAGGCGATCACCCGCCCCGCCCCGGTGGCGGGCGCGCGTCCCGGCACCTTCGACGAGGTGCTGCGCCTGACCCGGGTGGATGATATCGCCTATTGGGAGGGGTAGCAGACCTCTATTGGGCGGCTTGGGTCGGCTCCCTGCCGGCTGCTGTGGCTCGGTTCAAGCGGCATTGTCCGTCCGTCGCGACGCCGATGATGATCCGGATCGTCTGGTCCGGTCCGGCCAGGGCGGCCATGAAGAAAGTCCGTTTTTCGACGGCCCCCGCATCCACTGACGGCGAAGGACGCCGCTTCGCCAGCGGGCGGGGCCGCGCGCCCCGCCCGAAGGATGATCAGCCGAACAAGGCGTTGCAGATCAACAGCATGGCCAGCGACGATCCCCAGGCCAGCGTGGTCGGAACCGACCATAGCAGCATCTGATGCTTGGCCTGCTTGACGCCCAGCATGCGGTTGATGACCCAGAAATAGCTGTCGTTGAAATAGCCGAAGACCATCGAGCCGATCGCCGCCGCCTGCGCGGCAAAAACCATGTTCACATCCGGCATGCCCACAAGGATCGGGGCCGAGATCGACGCCCCGGTGATCATCGCCACCGTGCCCGACCCCTGGATCAGACGCACCAGCGACGAGATGACAAAGGGGATCAGCACAGCCGGAATGGCCAGCCCGGCGACCGCCTGACCGATCACGTCGCCCGCGCCGCTGTCGCGCAGGACCGAACCAAGCGCTCCGCCCGCGCCGGTGACCAGCAGGATGATGCCCGCGCTTTCGACGCCCTGTTCCATATAGCCCAGAACCTCGTCGCGGGGACGGCCCGGCAGCAGGGTATAGATCGACACGAGCAGGCCGATGGCGACCGCGATCACCGGATTGCCAAAGAACGACATCGCCTGAACGGGAAAGCTGAGTGCCAGATCGGGATTGTCCGATGCGGTGACGATGGCCGTCGCAAGGGTGTTCAGAAAGATCAGCACGATCGGCAGGGCAAGTGGCAGAACCGACAGGCCAAGGGACGGCAGCACCTTCTGACGCTCGTCCACCGCATCCTCGAACTGGCGATAGGTGGCGGACAGATCCTCGCCCGTGTCGGTCAGGATCATCCGCTCGATCCGCGGACCCATCGCGCGGGCATAGAACACGATGACCGCCATGCCGGGAATGGTGAAGATGACGCCCCAAAAGATCATCAGCCCCAGATCGACGTCAAAGATACCCGCGACGCCCAGGGGGCCGGGGGTCGGCGGCACCGCGTGATGGGTCAGCATCAGACCGCCCGCCAGCGCGATGCCAAGCGTCAGCACAGATTTTCCTGACGACCGGGCCAGCGCCTTGACCAGCGGCGACAGGATCACGAAGGCACTGTCGCAGAAGATCGGGATCGACACGATGTATCCGGTCAGGACCATCGCCCAGTCCTCGCGCTTCTTGCCGACCCACCGGATCAGCGAATAGGCCATCTGTTCGGCGGCGCCCGACACCTCGAGGATGCGGCCCATCATCACGCCAAAGCCGATGACCAGACCGATGGTGGACAGGGTGCGGCCAAAGCCGGTGGTGATCGAGGTGATCACCTCGGCGGGCATCATGCCGCCGATCAGCCCCGAGACCGAGGCCGCGATGACCAGCGCGATGATCGCGTGGACCTTGGTCTTGACGACCAGAAAAATCAGCAGAAAGATCGCAAAGCCCAAGCCTGCGATCAGCTGGAACTCCATTCCGGGTTCAGCCATGGGGTCTTCCTCCACTGCGCCGTTGCGGGCGCCTCCAGTTAAGAACGGGGGTCAGCGATCGGCCAGAAACTGGCGCAGGATCGCGTCGAAATCGCTGTCGGCGCCGAAACCCAGGGCGCGCGCGCGGGTGACGTCAAAGGCGCCGGGCCAGCTGCAGACGATCGCCTCGATGCGCGGATCGCGGGTCAGCGCGACGCGGGCGCGGGCACCCGCGCCCACCAGCTTTTCAAGGCTGTCCAGCATCTGTGCGGGCGTTGCGGTGATGCCGGGCATGTCCATCACCCGGCTCAGGCCCAGATCATCGGCCGGGATGCGGCCCGCGCGGACCAGATTGTCCACCGCCACGCCGGGAGAGCTGATCCACAGCCGCGTGTCCAGCGGCACCGGGCATTCCGAGGCCTGCCCCGCGACCGGTTCGCGGATGATCCCCGACACAAAGGACGAGGCGGCGGAATTGGGCGCGCCGGGGCGCACGCAGATCGTGGGCAGACGAACGGTCAGCCCGTCGACGAACCCCTTGCGGCTGTATTCGCTGACCAGCAATTCGCCGATGGCCTTGCCGCAGCCATAAGAGGATTGCGGCATCAGAACCATGGTCGGGGGCACGATGTCGGGCATCTCTCCGCCAAAGACCGCCAGAGAACTGGTAAAGACGAAGCGCGGCGGGCGGGCCTGTTTGCGGCATTCTTCCAGGATCAGGCGCGTGGCATCGACATTGATATGCAGGCCGGTGTCGAAATCCTGTTCCGACTGCCCCGACAGGACGGCGGCAAGGTGATAGACGATATCCGCCCCGCCCTGAAACGCCTGCGCCACCGCTGCGGGATCGTCGATCGATCCAATCAGGCTGGTCACCCGCGCGTCATCGACCGGGCAGGCCACCCGGTCCAGCGAGACGATGCGGTCCGCCCCGTCCGCAAGCAGGGCCGCGATCAGCCGCGCGCCCAGAAATCCGGCGCCGCCGGTGACGATGATGGTCATGTCTGTCCTCCTTCGATATCGGGGGCCAGGATCACCTGCAGCCCCATGTCGTTCAGCGCGCGGACGGGATCGGCGTCGATGCCCGCATCGGTCACGACCGTGTCAAAGACCGACAACGGCAGGATGTTCATCGCCGCCACCGCGCCGTATTTCGTCCCGTCCGACACCAGCACCGCGCGCCGCGCCTGCTGGACGGCGATCCGCTTGACCGGGCCCTTGGCCTCGGACGGGGAACTGAGCCCCGCCACGGTCCAGGACGAGGTCGAGATGAAGGCGATGTCATAATTGAACCGCGCCAGCGCCTCGGATGCAGGCCCGCCGACGCAGGATTGGTTGGCCCGTTCGACCAGCCCGCCGCTGTGATACAGTGTGCAATCGGAATGCGTGGACAGCCAGGCGCAGATGACGAAATCGTTCGTCACCACCGTCAGCCCCCGCCGCCCGGCGATCTGGCGCGCCAGTTCCAGAAGCGTCGTCCCGGCATCCAGATAGATGACCATGCCGTCCTGCACCAAAGCCGCCGCCGCCTGGCCGACGGCGCGCTTTCTGTCGGTGTTGATCGCCGCCTTTTGCAGATGCGGCAGCTCTTGCGCCAGTCTGCGCGACAGGCCGACACCCCCGGTGACCGAGGTGACGCGCCCGGTCTCTTCCAGCGCCTGAATGTCGCGGCGCACGGTCATGTGCGACACGCCAAGACGATCGACCAGATCGGCGATGCTGACGATGTCGCGTTCGGCCAGACAGGACAGGATGAACTGCTGGCGTTCGGCGGGGATCATCGGCCGACCGTCACAGAACGGGGCGCAGATAGGGCGCCGCCCAGCCCAGGCCATCCTCGGTCCGGCCGCGCGGATTGTATTCGCAGCCCAGAGGCTCGGTGAAACCGGCGCGTTCGAAGGCCGCGAAGATCTCGGGATAGGCCAGCTCGCCCGTGTCGGGTTCGTGGCGGTCGGGGACGCCCGCGATCTGGACATGGCCATAGGCGCCGCGCAGACGCTCGATCCGGCGGATAATGTCGCCGTCCATGATCTGGGTGTGATAGACATCGAACTGCAACAGCACGTTGCGCCGGTCCAGCTGCCCGATCAGCGCCAGCGTGGGATCCTGATGCGCGATGAAATAGCCCGCCACGTCGCGGCTGTTCAAAGGCTCGATGCTGACCGACAGGTCGGCGGCGGCGGCCATGTCGGCGGCCTCGCGCATGTTCCGGATCCAGACCGCCTCGCAGGCGGCACGGTCGGGCTCGTCCGCGGTGATGCCCGACATGACATGGATGCGCGGACAGCCCAGACCCTTGGCATAGGTGACGGCCTGTTCCACGCTGGCGCGGAATTCGGCGCGTTTGGCGGGACGCGCGGCAAAGCCCCGTTCGCCCGCCGCCCAATCGCCTGCGGGGGCGTTGATCAGCGTCAGCCGCAGCCCGTTGCGGTCCAGCCGGGTCTTCACCTCGGCGATGGGATGGTCATAGGGGAACAGGAATTCCACCGCCTCGAATCCCGCGGCCCCGGCCCGGTCGAAACGGTCCAGAAACGGGGCGTCGGTGAACAGCATCGACAGGTTCGCGGCAATCCGGGTCATCTCAGTATCCTCCGCCCAGTTCGGCGATCTCGGTTTCGGTCAGGTAGTGGCGCTTTTCGCCGCGCAGGATGAAGTCCAGCTTGGCCGTCTCTTCCAGCTCTTCGGCATTGTTCACGGCATCGTCGATGTCGCGGCCCAGCACGACGACCCCGTGCGAGGCCAGCAGAAAGGCCTGCGCCGTGCTGCCCGTCGCCGCCGCCGCAAGGTCCAGCCCGATCTGCGGCGATCCGGGGCGGGCATAGGGGATCACCGGCATCTGGCCGATGCGCATGACGTAATAGGGCGTAAAGGGCCGGATCGCATTGTCGCGCGGCAGATCGGGCAGGCAGGACAGCGCCGTCAGCCATGTCGAATGCAGATGCACGATCGCCCCCGCCTTGGGCCGCACATCGTAAAGCGCACGGTGAAAGGCGAACTCCTTGGACGGTTTCGGCCCCGGCAGCGGTTCGCCATCCGCGCCGATGACCGACAGATCATCGGCCGACAGTCGCCCCAGAGAGCTGCCCGTGGGCGTCACCGTGAACCCGCCATCCGCGTTGCGGACCGACACATTGCCCGCGCCGCCCACCGAATAGCCCCGGTCGAACAGGCTTTTGCACAGCATCACCATGCGATCTGCAGCACTCATGCGGGCACCTGCTGCGCGTCGGTGAAAAATGTTTCCGCGCCGAAATTCCCCGATTTCAGGGCCAGCGACAAGGGCTTGTCCAGCGCACGCACCCAAGGCACGCCCGGCGCGATCTGCGGGCCGATGGCAAAGCCGGTGACCGCCAGCGCCTGCGTCACCGCGCCCGAGGTTTCACCCCCCGCGACGATGAAACGGGTGATGCCCCCGGTCGCCAGATGCCCGGCAGCGGCGGCAAAGCTGCGTTCCACCGCGTCCGAGGCAGCTGCGCCGTGCTGCGCCTGAATCTGGCGCAGGCGATCGGGATCGGCGGTCGCGGTGATCATCGGCGCCGGGTCGCGGGGCTGATCCAGCACCCAAGCGGCCAGTTCAGCGCCATAACCCTCGGCATCGGCCAGACAGCGGTCGACATCCACCGCCATCACGGGCGCCAGCGCGCCATAGGCCGCGACCTGCCGGTTCGTCATGACCGAGCACGACCCCGAGATCACGACCGCAGGCCCCGCCAGCGGTGCCCCGGCGTCCTGCGCCTGCGCCGCAGCCCCGCCAGACACCGCTCGCGCGATGCCATATCCCAGACCCGATCCGCCGGTGACCAGGGCCATGTCGCGCACGGCCTCTCCCAGTGTCGCCAGATGCGCGTCGCTGATCGCGTCCAGCACGACATAGCGCACCCCATCGGATCGCAGCGCGGCGATGCGGTCGCGCACGGCCTGCGCGCCCTGATCCACGGTGACGGCATCGACCAGACCGCAGCGGCCCTGCGCCTGCGCCTCCATCAGCCGGATCAGGCTGCTGTCGCGCATCGGCGTGATCGGATGATCTCGCATGCCCGAATCCTGCAGCAGATCCTGGCCCACGAACAGATGGCCCAGATAGACGGACCGCCCGTTGACCGGCAAGGCGGGGCAGATCACCGTGATGCCGCTGCCCAAAGCCTCCATCAGCGCATCGGCCACCGGGCCGATATTGCCCGCGGCGGTCGAATCGAAGGTCGAACAGTATTTCTGATAGATCTGCGCGCAGCCCCGCGCCCGCAGCCAGTCCAGCGCCGCCAGACTGTCCGCGACCGCCTGATCCGCCGGGTTCGACCGGCTTTTCAGCGAGATCACCACAGCATCGGCATCAACCTGAACATCCGCGCCCGGCACGCCGATCATCTGCGTGGTGGTCAGCCCGCCCGCGACCAGAAAGCCCGCGATATCGGTCGCGCCGGTGAAATCATCCGCAATGACGCCGATCTTCATGATTGGCCCTCTGGCAGAGTGATGCCCGAAAAGGTCTTGATGACCGCGCTGTCATCTTCGGCCCCGTGGCCCATGTTCGAGGCCTGTTGGAACATCGCGAAGGCGGTCGAGGCCAAGGGCAGCGGAAAGCCAAGTGCCCGTCCGGTTTCCGTGACCAGTCCCAGATCCTTGACAAAGATGTCCACGGCGGATGTGGGCGTGTAATCCCCGTCGACCACATGCTTCATGCGATTTTCGAACATCCAGGAATTGCCTGCCGCATTGGTGACCACGTCATACATCATGTCCAGCGGGATGCCCGCGCGCGAGGCCAGCGCCATCGCCTCGGCGCCGACCGCGATATGAACACCGGCCAGCAGCTGATGGATGACCTTGACCGTCGCGCCCTGCCCGATATCGGGCCCGATGCGATAGGTCTTGGCGGCCACCGCCTCCAGCACCGGGGCCAGCGCGTCGAAGGCCGCGTCGCTGCCCGACGCCATGACGGTCATCGCCCCCTGCGCGGCCTTGGCCGAGCCGCCCGACACCGGCGCATCCAGCATCAGGATGCCTTTGGCCTCAAGGTCGCGACCAAGGGCGCGGGCATCTTCGGCCGATTGCGTGCAGCTGACCATGATCGCGCCGCCGGGCTTGACCCGCCCGGCCAGACCGCCGGGCTGCAGGATGACCTGCCGCGCCTGCGCCCCGTTCACGACCAGAACCAGGAATGCGTCGAAATCACCGCTCAGCTGGCCGATCGAGGCCGCGGTCGTCGCGCCCTGCGCCGCCAGCACGTCCCTGCGACCGGCATCCAGATCGATGCCGCTGGTTTTCAGCCCCGCGCGCAGGCAGGACGTTGCGGCGCCCATGCCCATCGCGCCCAAACCAACCACGCATATCTCGAAGTCCGACGACCGGCTCATGATGGATCCTCTTCCTGAACGGTGCCCGATAAACGGGATCTGATCAAATATTCACAACAATTATCATTTTGCAACACGAATGTCGGCAGGGGCTTGTCAGGGCGGGCAGGTGGCGCTGGATGTCGTCCGGCGGATCGCGACCGCTTGCTGTCGTCGGGGCCGCTGCCCGTCCCCGGCACCGCATAACGGTCTCCCCGGTGATGTCCCCCCGGAAAGGATAGGTGGAGATCGACAATTGACGCTCTGTCAGGTTCAATGGTCGCTCAACACGCGCCGCAATGGTAAAGTAATACCGCCGCGTGGCGTCCGACCCGACGTTTCCCTTGGGCTGCGACAACGCCGCCCAAGTCCAGCGGGACGACGCGCGGCGCGTGGATAACAGCAGGTTCATCTTGGATGTGACGATGCCGTCCAGATTGCGGATGCGGCGCAGCACCTCGTTCAGTTCTGCCAGTGACTGCGCCGAAATCTCGACCACCAGATCCTATTGGCCATCGAGGATTTCAGTGCCCCGCGGCATATCCACCAGCGCCTGCGCGGCACGGCTGTCTTTCACGATCTGGTCCCGATCGGTCGCGCGGGCCCGGTGGCGTGATGTCAAAGCTGAAATGCCGGCCCGCCATCCCGGCGTGGCTGCCATCGTCCTAGATCATCGGCCAAGGCCGCGTTCACGGCGGTCCGCATTGCCTCGTGGCCCTTGCGCATGGCGATGCCCACGCCGCCATCGACGCTGTCGGTCAGCGGACCGGATCGCGGACCTGAGCAAAGCCCACGCCCTCGTGTTGGTTCAGGACGGCCTCGGCCGAGACGACCGGCGATCCAATGGCGATGTTGCCCCGACCCGCCGCCACTTCCAGAGAGACCGCGGGTTCGCCTGCGGCACCTTCGGCACGGGATTGCGACCATCTGCTGCTGGCGCCGGCGCAGCACCCGGTCCTGTCGTCATCCCGCCTGCCCAGGTTGGCGCTGATCGAGGCGCTGCTGTCCGATGTCCTGCTGTCGGACCCGGCCCTTGTGGAACGCGCCGGGGGACTGGCGGCGATCATGTCGGCCTGTCTCACCGACGACACCGCCAGCCGGACGGGTCAGCGCCGCGAGCCCAGCCAAAGATGCAGGTCGGTTTCGGCGGCGCGCAATGCCTCGATGTTCAGCGCCCCGGATGCAAGCGCCCGGGTGACCGCGCGGACGCGCTTGTTGATCGCGGCCTCGGCGGTTTCGACCCCCAGCTTGTCGTAAAGCTGCAGCAGACGGTTCTGGACGGTGCGTTCCGACATATTGCGCCGCAGCGCGATCAGCCGGTCGGGCAGGCCGACGGCCAGATCCAGCAGCACCTGATATTCGCTGTCCGACAGCCCCCGGGTCACTGATGTCTGGCGCTGCTGGATGCGGTGGATTTCCCGGTCGACCAGCACCTGACCTTCGGCCAGAACCGCCCGCAAAGCCAGATGCAGGCGGTGGACGGGGGCGGTCTTCAGCACATAGCCATAGGGCGAGCCATGCGGCACGATGCGGGCCAGACCGCGCAGATAGGCCTCGTCGGCATAATTCGACCAGAACAGGATGCGCGTGTCGGGGCGTTCGGTCCAGATGGTGCGGGCAGCGTCGATGCCGTTGCGGTCGCGCATCTGCAGATCCATGACCACGCAATCCATGCCTTGCCGGGCCATGACCTCGCCGTCGCGGCCATTATCGGCCAGCAAGACCTGAAGGGCTTCGGGCAATGCGTGATCGACCGCATCGCGCAGAAAGGCGGCGTGCAGGGGATCATCCTCGACCAGCAGAACCTTCATGGGCGCGATCCCGGCAGGGATATGGGCTGGGGCGCGGATTGGGGCTGGGACGTGTGTTGGGGCAGGGGCACGCAGACGGTGACGCTGGCGCCGGTGGGGCCGGACCGGATGGCCAGTCGGGCGCCGATCAGCTGGGCACGGGTGCGCATATGCGACAGCCCGCCGCGACGCGCCCGATGCGCGCCCGTGGGCAGGCCGCAGCCATTGTCCACCACCGACAGGCGCAGGCCCGCGCGGCAGCGGATGCGCACCTCGATCCGGGTGGCACGGGCATGGCGGGCGGCGTTGTTGATCGCCTCTTGCGCGATGCGGAACAGCGCGATCAGGGCGACCGGGTCCAGGATGTCGGCGGCATCGCCCGACGCGTCGCGCACGTCGATCTGCGTCCCGCCGTCCACGGCCCGTTCCAGATGGATGCGCAGCGCATGGGCCAGTCCGAACATCTGCAGGATCGAGGGCACGGCCGTGTCGATGATCCGCCGCAGATCGGTGACGCAATCGTTCAGCCGGGTCAGCACCGCCTCGGCATCCGGTCCGCCATGGCGCGACAGGTCGCGGATCAGCCGCGACAGATCGGCCAGGGTCTGATCGTGCAGGTCCATGCCGATGCGCTGGCGTTCCTGTTCCAGCGCCTCGGTCAGGTTCAGGGCGCCAAGGCGCAGTCCTTCTTCGCGGGCGCGGGCCTCGGCCTCGATGATGGCGGCGCGGCGGGACCGTTCGCCCTCGCGCAGGGCAAAGATATAGGGCGCGATCAGGTCCGCGACATAGCGGGCCGCCACCATGTCGCGCATGCCATAGCGCCCCGCCGCACAGGACGACAGGCTCAGCGCGCCGATCACCTGCCCCGACACGATCAGCGGCGCATGGACCCGCGCGCGCAGGTCGTGGTCATGGATCGGCTGCACGAAGGCGCCGGGGAAATGAAAGCGCGGATCGTGGCGGGCGTCGTCGGTGATGATGTGATCGACCGCGCCGGAAAACAGCGACCTGAGGGGGCTGGAGGCCAGATCTGCCGCCTCGATCCGGCCCCATGCGGTGTGGATGCCGGTCTCGTAGGCGGCAGACAGGGTGCCGTCGCCCGACAGCACGCAAACGTCCAGATGGTCATAGGGCAGAAAGCGGATCACCTCGTCCGCGACCGCCCGGATCGTGGAGGCGAAATCCAGCCGCCCCGCCAGCGCGCGCGAGATCCGGAACAGATGCGGCAGCATCGGCCCCGGATCCTGACCCAGAATGGCGTCGGAGATGTGCTGCATGGCAAGACCGCCTCCCCACGGTCACGACATGGTTGCGACTGTGTCACAGCCCCGGCGGCGCCGCCACGGTCATGAACCCCACTTGCGGGTTTCCGCAAGCGATTGGCGGGACGGCGCAGCACTGAACGCTTTGCCCATGCGGTTTTTGCCGTATCGTGGCCGGTGGAGGACAGGGCCCGCCACGGCGCGGCCCATTCAGGGGAGGAGAGACCGAATGACTGTTCGCGGACTTCTGACGCTTGGCGTCGCACTGACCTGCATGGCTCAGCCTGGGGTGGCCGAGACATCCGACAAGCGCATTGCGCTGTCGAACAATTACGCGGGCAACAGCTGGCGGCAGGCGATGCTGGAAAGCTGGGACCGCATCACCGCCGAAGCGGTCACCGCCGGCATCGTGGCCGAGGCCGACAGCTTTACCACCGCCGAAAATCAGGCGACCGAGCAGGCCGCCCAGATCCAGAACATGATCCTGCAGGGCTATGACGCGATCGTTCTGAACGCCGCATCGCCGACCGCGCTGAACGGTGCCGTCAAGGAGGCCTGCGACGCGGGCATCACCGTGGTGTCCTTCGACGGCATCGTGACCGAGCCCTGCGCATGGCGCATCGCGGTCGATTTCCGGGGCATGGGCGCAGCGCAGATCGATTATCTGGCGGCCCGCCTGCCCGATGGCGGCAATCTGCTGGAGATCCGGGGTCTTGCCGGGGTTTCGGTCGATGATGAAATTCACGGCGGCATCACCGAGGGTGTCGCGGCGAACGATCAGTTTACCATCGCGGGCGCGGTCAACGGGGATTGGGCGCAGGACGTGGCGCAGCGCGCGGTGGCCGGTGTGCTGCCCTCGCTGCCCGAAATCGTGGGCGTGGTAACGCAGGGCGGTGACGGCTATGGCGCGGCGCAGGCCTTTGCGGCGGCAGGCCGTCCGACGCCCATCATCATCATGGGCAACCGTCAGGACGAGCTGGCCTGGTGGGCCGAACAGCGCGACGACAACGGGTACGAGACGATGTCCATGTCCATCGCGCCCGGCGTGGCCACGCTGGCCTTCTGGGTCGCGCAAAAGATCCTGGACGGCGAAGAGGTTCCAAAGGATCTGAACGTGCCGATTCTGGAGGTCACGCAGGATACGCTGGACGAGGCGCTGCAGGCGACCCCCGAGGGTGGCGTGACCAGCATCGATTAC
Source organism: Paracoccus nototheniae (assembly GCF_004335005.1). Taxonomy (GTDB): domain Bacteria; phylum Pseudomonadota; class Alphaproteobacteria; order Rhodobacterales; family Rhodobacteraceae; genus Paracoccus; species Paracoccus nototheniae. Next base: position 34,217 of record NZ_RQRT01000020.1, read on the forward strand.
ACCGAAGACGATGCCATGGGTGTCATCGCAGCCGCGCAATGACCCCTCCCTTGGACAAGACGCGTGCCGGACAGGATCCGGCGCCCGTCGTCCGGCTGACCGATGCGCACAAGTCCTTTGGCCCGGTCCGGGCGCTGAATGCGACCAGCCTGTCGGTTCTGGCGGGCGAATGCATCGGTCTGGTCGGCCATAACGGCGCAGGCAAATCGACGCTGGTGAACCTTGTCACCGGCGCGCTGACCGCCAGCGGCGGCACGGTCGAATATGGCGCGGGACGCGGGACCGAATCTGGGGCCGACGGGGCAGGGGTGCGCGCGATCTCGCAGGAAGGGACGTTGTGCCCGAACCTGACCGTGGCCGAGAACCTGCATGTCGCGCAGCGCGATCTGACGGGATGGGGCTGGCGCGGCGTGGCGCGCGCACGGATGCGCGCCGCGCTGGACAGCATCTTTCCCGGCCACAGGATCGGTCCGGACATGACGGTCTCGTCCCTGACCCTTGCCGAACGCCAGATGGTCGAGATTGCCATCGGTTTCGCCCAAGGCGCCACGCCCGCGCGGCTTGTGGTGCTGGACGAGCCGACATCCTCGCTGGATGCGGCGATTGCCAGACAGCTGATGGACCATGTCCGCCGCTTTTGCGACGGTGGCGGCGCGGTCATCCTGATCTCGCACATGCTGGGGGAGATCTTTCAGGTCGCCAGCCGGATCGCGGTGATGAAGGACGGGCGCATCATTCTGGACCGGCCCGCCGACAGCTTTACCCGGCAGGGCCTTGTCGATGCGATGGGTCATGTCGCGCCCGAGGCGACGCAGACCGATGCCCGCGCCACGCCGACCACCCTGCAGTTTCGCACCACCGCCATCCGCACCCCCGAGGGGATCACCGCCGCCCCGGGCGAGGTCGTGGGCCTGGCCGGTCTGGCCGGTCACGGTCAGGCCGAGGCGCTGGCCCGGTTCTATCTGTCCCAAAGCTCGGACTGGCGTGCGCGGCGCGATCCGCAGGCCGTCTTCGTGGCGGGCGACCGGGTCAGCGACGGGGTGATGCCCTTGTGGTCGATCACCCGCAACCTGTCGCTGGCCGGGCTTGCCGCGCTGACGCGGTTCGGCCTCGTGGACCGGGGCGCGGAACGCGCCCGGGCCGGGGATTGGCAGCGCCGCATCGCGATCCGCACCGATGATCTGTCCAATCCGATCCTGTCGCTGTCGGGCGGCAATCAGCAAAAGGTTTTGTTCGCCCGCGCGCTGTCGACCGATGCGCCCGTGGTGATCATGGACGATCCGATGCGCGGCGTCGATGTCGGCACCAAATCCGAGGTCTATGCCATGATCCGCGCCGAGGCCGAACGCGGCCGCATCTTCCTGTGGTATTCCACCGAGATGGACGAGATCCGCCTGTGCGACCGGGTCTGCGTGTTCCGCGACGGGGCGATCTCGGCCGTGCTGGAACGCGGGGATGCGACCGAAGATGCCATCCTGTCGGCCTCGTTCGAATTCGGGGAAGAGGCCGCGTCATGAACATCCGTCTGTTGCTGCCGGTCCTGTCGCTGGCCATCCTGACCGCTGCCGTCTTCTGGCTGCAGCCCCGCGCCATGAGCTATATGGGCGTGAACCTGCTGTTCAACCTGGCGGTGCCCATCGCGCTGGCCACGGTGGCGCAGATGATCATCATCATGGTCGGCGATATCGATCTGTCCATCGGCGCCTTCGTCAGCGCCGCCGCCTGCGTGACCGCCGCGATCATGCCGCAGGATCCGGCCCTGGGCTGGGCGATGCTGGCGGGCGGCGTGGCGATCTATGCCCTGCTGGGCGCCCTGATCGAGGCGCGCCAGCTGCCCGCCATCGTTGTCACCCTTGGCATGTCCTTTGTCTGGAGCGGGCTTGCCGTCCTGATCCTGCCCACGCCGGGCGGGACCGCGCCGGAATGGCTGGTGGCGATCATGAAATCGCGCCCCCCCGGCGTGCCGATGGCGATCGTGGCCAGCGTGCTGATCTCGGTCATCGCGCATCTGGTGGTGATGCGATCGGCCCTTGGGGTGCGGCTGCGCGCGCTTGGCGGCAATGCGCGGGCGGTGGTCCGCTCGGGCCGCTCACCCGTGGCCATGCGGGCAATGGCCTATGCGCTGGCGGGGGTTTTTGCGGTGGCCGCGGGGATGGCGCTGGTCGGGCTGACCACGGCGGGCGATGCCAATATCGCGCTGCGCTATACGCTGTTGTCCATCGCCGGGGTGATCCTGGGCGGCGGAGAGTTCTCGGGCGGTCGGGTGTCGGCCGTGGGCGCGGTCGTGGGCGCGCTGACCCTGACCCTGGCGGGCAGCTTCCTGTCCTTTCTGCGCCTGTCCCCCGACTGGCAGATCGGCGCGCAGGGGGCGATCCTGATCCTTGTTCTGGCCGCACGCCTTGTGGTTCGCAAGAAAGAGGTCCGCGCATGACCCTGTCTTATGATATCTGGCGCCGCCCGTGGTTCTGGGCATGGGTCGCGGCGGCGGCGGCCTTCGCGGCGACATGGTCGCTCAGTTCCGGCGGGGGTGGCGGGGCAGCCGCGCTGGCCGTGGCGGCCCTGACATTCGGCAGCTTTTCGGTGCTGGCGGGGCTGGGGCAGATGATGGTCATCACGATGGGGCCGGGCAATATCGACCTGTCCATCCCCGCGACGATCACTCTGGCCGCCACCCTGTCGCTGAAGCTGATGGGCACGATGCAGGGCGGCACGACCCTTGTCATCGCATCCGGTCTGCTGGTCGCGCTGGCGGTCGGCGCCGGGGCGGGGATTGCCAATTTCGCGCTGATCCGCCTGCTGCGCATCCCCCCGATCATCGCCACGCTGGCCGCCAGCTTTCTGTATCAGTCGCTGGCGATTTGGTCGAACCGGGGCATCCGGGTGAAACCGCCGCAGGCGCTGGCCGATTTCACCACCGGGCGCGCCGTGCTGGGCGTTCCCAACATGGCGTGGCTGGCGCTGGCGGCGGCGGTGGTGTTCTGGGTGATCCTTGAACGCTCGGCCTATGGGCGGCGCGTCATGGCCATCGGCCAGAACGACCGCGCGGCGCGGCTGGCGGGCGTGCCCGTGGACCGCACCCGCGCGCAGACCTATGTGCTATGCGCGGTGATGGCATCGCTGACCGGCTTTCTGCTGGCCTGCTTTTCGGGCGGTGCCGCGCTGAACATGGGGGCCGAGTTCCTGCTGATGTCCATCGCCGTCACCGTCATCGGCGGGTCGTCCATCGCGGGCGGCAATTCGAACGTGCCGGGCATCTGGGCGGGGGCGCTGTTCATGTATCTGATCGTGTCGATGCTGAATTCCTATGGTTTCGGGGCAGGGGTGCGCCTGCTGCTGACCGGGGTGATCATCATCGCCATCGTCGCTGTCGCCAGTCGGGGAAAAGGCCGGACATGACCACATTGTATGACACGCGCGATCCGCGCTTTCGCGACCTGATCCATCCGAATGCCCAGCTGGTCCGCATTGCCAGCGGTCTGGAATGGGCCGAGGGGCCGGTCTGGTTCCCCGCGTCGCAGATGCTGCTGTTTTCCGACATTCCGGCGCAGCGGATGATGCGCTGGACGCCCGATGGCGGGCTGTCGGTGTTTCGCGGCCAGTCCGATTACAGCAATGGCAACACCCGCGATGCGCAGGGCCGTCTTGTCACCTGCCATCACGGCACACGGTCCGTGACGCGCACCGGACATGACGGACGCGTCACCGTGCTGGCCGACAGGGGCGAGGGGCTGCGGCTGAATTCGCCCAATGATGTGGTGGTGCATGCCGACGGGTCCGTCTGGTTCACTGATCCGACCTATGGGATCCTGTCCGATCTGGAGGGCTATCGCGCGGATCCCGAACAGCCCGGCAGTTTCGTCTGGCGCATCCCGGCAGGCGGGGGCGCCCCGCGCATCGTCTGCCGCGATTTCCGACAGCCGAACGGGCTGTGCTTTTCGCCCGGCGCGCGGTTGCTCTATATTGCCGAATCCGGGATCAGCCACGATCCGGGCGTGCCTGCGGTGATCCGGGTCTATGACGTGACCGGCGACGGGCTGAGCGGCGGGCGGGACTTTGCGCGGATCGATGCGGGGCTGCCGGACGGCATCCGTTGCGATGCGGCGGGCAATCTTTGGTCGTCGGCTGCCGACGGGGTGCATGTCTTTGCCCCCGACGGCACCCTTTTGGGCAAGATCCTGATCCCCGAGGTCACGGCCAACCTGTGTTTCGGCGGCCCGCGCGGCAACCGCCTGTTCGTCGCGGCGACGACCAGCGTCTATATGCTGGCCGTGAATGCCCGGGAACCGGGTCAGTCCGCGATCACATCCTGACGCTGCTGGCCTAGCCCGTCGATGCCCAGCTCGACCACATCGCCTGCCTTCAGGAAACGCTGCGGTTTCATGCCCATGCCCACACCCGGCGGCGTCCCGGTCGAGATCACGTCGCCCGGATGCAAGGTCATGAACTGGCTGAGGTAATGGATCAGGAAGGGCACCTGATAGACCATCGTCCGGGTCGACCCGTCCTGCATCTTGTCGCCATTCACCGTCAGCCACATCCCCAGATCCTGCGGGTCCGCCACCTCGTCCGGGGTCACCAGCCAGGGGCCGATCTGGCCAAAATTGTCGCAGGACTTGCCCTTGGTCCATTGGCCCGAACGCTCGGTCTGAAAGGCCCGCTCGGAGACGTCATTGGTGACCGCAAAACCCGCGACATGCGACATCGCCTCGGCCTCGGTCACATATTTGGCGGGCTTTCCGATGATGACGGCCAGCTCGACCTCCCAATCGGTCTTTTCGCTGCCGCGCGGGATCACGATCGGATCATGGGGGCCGCAGATGGCGCTGGTGGCTTTCATGAAGATCACCGGCTCGGGCGGGACATCCATGCCGGATTCGGCGGCGTGATCGGCATAGTTCAGGCCGATGCAGATGAACTTGCCGGTGCCTGCCACGGGGGGCCCGAGGCGCGGGTCGCCCCACACGACGCGCAGCGCGTCCATATCCAGCGCTGCCAGACGCGCCAGCGCATCAGGATGCAGCGCCGCGCCCGACAGATCGGGCAGATGCGCGGACAGATCGCGGATGCTGCCATCGGCATGGATCAGGCCGGGCTTTTCGGCCCCCGGTGCGCCATAGCGAACAAGTTTCATGTCGTCTTCCTCAACTCAGATGGTCCAGCCGCCATCGATACAGACGGCTTGTCCGGTGGTATAGGTCGCCCCGGCCAGATAGACGGCCAGCGCGGCGATTTCGTCGGCCTGCGCGATCCGGCCCATCGGCTGGCGCGCCACAAAGGCCGCGCGCGCGGCATCCGCATCGCCGGTCGCCGCCAGCCGCTGATCCAGCGAGGGCGACTGCACCGTCCCCGGACAGATCGCATTGCAGCGGATACCCACGCCCACATAATCCACCGCGACCGATTTCGTCAGGCCCAGCACAGCAGCCTTGGTGGTGGAATAGGCGAAGCGGTTCGGCACGCCTTTGACCGAGGACGCGACCGAGGACATGTTGATGATCGCCCCCTGTCCCCGCTCGATCATGCCGGGCAGAACCGCGCGGATCATCCGCACCATCGCCCGCACGTTCAGATCGAAGGCGAAATCCAGATCACTGTCGGGCATGTCCAGAATGCTGCCCGCATGCACCACGCCGGCGCAGTTGAACAGCACATCGACCGGCCCCAGCCCGGCGCAGAAATCGGTGACCGCAGCCGCGTCTAGAACATCCAGCCGCGCGATGCGGCAGCCGTCCAGCCCCGCCAGACCGGCATCATTGATATCGGTGGCGATCACCTCGGCCCCCGCATTCGCAAAGGCCAGCGCGGTGGCACGGCCGATGCCCTGGGCCGCGGCGGTGATCAGGACGCGCTGTCCCGCAAGGCTTGTCGTCGTCATCAGGGGTTCCTTCACCTACATCACCGCGCCGATCTGCCAGGGCACGAATTCGACCGCGCCAAAGCCCTGCTCTTCGCTTTTCGTCTCTTCGCCCGAGGCGACGCGCAGCATCAGATCAAAAATCTCGGCGCCTTTTTCGGGCAGGGTGACGCCCGACAGGATCGCGCCGCAATCGACATCCATATCGGGCTGCATCCGCCGCCACAGATCGGGGTTCGAGGCGATCTTGATGCAGGGGACGGGCCGGTATCCCGACACGCTGCCCCGCCCTGTGGTAAAGGCGATCAGATTGGCACCCGAGGCGATCTGGCCCGTGACCGAACAGGGATCATAGCCGGGGCTGTCCATGAACACGAAACCGGGCCGGTCGATGGGTTCGGCGTATTTGTAAACCTCGGACAGCGGCGCCGCGCCGCCCTTGGCCACGGCGCCCAGACTTTTTTCCAGGATCGTGGTCAGCCCGCCGCGCTTGTTGCCGGGCGAGGGGTTGTTGTCCATCTCGCCGAAATTGCGGGCGGTGTAATCCTCCCACCAGTCGATCAGATCGATCAGCTTGCGGCCCGTCGCCTCATCCGCGCGGCGGGTCAGCAGATGTTCCGCGCCATAGATCTCGGATGTTTCCGACAGGATCGAGATGCCCCCCTGTCCGACCAGCAGATCGGATGCCACGCCAAGCGCCGGATTCGCGGTGATCCCGGAATAGCCGTCCGATCCGCCGCATTGCATCCCCAGAACCAGCTTGCCCGCAGGGGCCGGCTGGCGCGTGGCGCGATCCGTCTCGACCGCCAGATCGCGCAGCAGGGCGACGCCCTTGTCCACGGTCGCCCGCGTGCCGCCGGTCTGCTGGATGGTCATATAGCGGAACCGCGCGCTGTCCTTCAGCACCTGCCGGTCGATCAGGTCGGAAATCTGCATGACCTCGCAGCCCAGTCCCACCATCAGGATGGCCCCGAAATTGGGGTTGTGACCATAGCCCGCGATGGTGCGGAACAGTGTCTCGTATCCCTCGCCCTTGCCGGACATGCCGCAGCCGGTGCCATGCACGATCGGCACGATGCCGTCGACGTTGGGATAATCGCGCAGCCAGCCCTGCCGTTCGACCTCTTCGGCGATGAACCGCGCGACCGAGCCTGCGCAGTTCACCGAGGTGAGGATGCCGATGTAATTGCGCGTCCCCACCCGGCCCGAGGGGCGGTGAAACCCGCGAAAGCTGGCCGGGGGGCCGGGCGCGGGCAGCGGTTCGACCGACTGGCCAAAGCCGTAATCCTGCCGATGCGCGCCCATGCCAAGGTTCTGGACATGCACATGCGCGCCGACCGGAATGGCCGTCGTCGCCACGCCGATGATCTGGCCGTATTTCAGCACCGGATCGCCCGCGGCGATGGCGCGGATGGCGACCTTGTGGCCCGCGGGGATGGCCTCGGACGCCGTCACGCCCCCGTCCAGCGGCGCGCCGGGCGGCAGGGCGGTCAGCGCCACCATGATATTGTCGCGCGGATGCAGCCGCAGGGCCGTCGGGGTCGCAGAGGTTGCAGGAATGTCTGTCACAGGGTCACCACGCGTCTGGATGGCTGGCGGCGCAGGTACGCTGCCGGGGCTGTCGATGGTTGGGTCATGTCACGACCTCGGGGGCCGCACCTTCGGGGCGGCGCGCGCGCCATGCGTCGGGCAGGGCGCCCTTGACGATCAGGCTCAGCGCGTCGTCCTTGGTGATCTCGTCGATGGGATGGGCACCGACGACGCGGCCCTTGTTCATGACCACCACCCGGTCGCACAGATCGAAGACGTCGTGCAGATCGTGGCTGACCAGAAAGATGCCGATCCCGTCGGCCTGCAATTGCCGGATCAGACCGGCGACCATGGCCGTCTCGGATGGCCCAAGGGCGGCGGTCGGTTCGTCCATGATCAGCACGCGGGTGTCGAAATAGATCGCCCGCGCGATGGCGATCACCTGCCGCTGTCCCCCCGACAGGCTGGAGACGGGATCGCGGAGGTTATTGAAATTGGGGTTCAGCCGGGCCAGCACCTCGCGCGCGGCGCGCAGCATGGCGCTGTCGTCCAGATTGCCAAAGCGGGTCTTCAGTTCCCGGCCCAGGAACAGGTTGGCGGGCGCGTCCAGATGATCGGCCAGCGCCAGCGTCTGATAGATCGTCTCGATCCCCTTGGCGCGGGCGTCGTTGGGTTCGGAAAAGCTGACCGGCTGGCCGTTCACGCGGATCTCTCCGCTGCTGGGGGCCATCGCGCCCGACAGGATGCGCATCAGGCAGGATTTGCCCGCGCCGTTATGGCCCAGCAGCCCCAAGACCTCGCCCGGATACAGGCTGACCGAGACGTGATCGACGGCGCGCACGCCCCCGAAATGCTTTTCGATGTCGATCATCTCGACCAGCGGCTGTGCCATCCCGGCCTCCTTTCGCGGCAAAAGGGGAGGGGCCCGTGGCCCCGCCCGGTTCAGTAGAGGACGTTCTGCGCCTCGTCGGAATCGATATTGGTCTGATCGACCATCACCACCCCGGTATTGATGAACGGCTCGACCGTGTCGCCCGCCAGCACGGCCATGACTGTCTGGACGCCCAGCTCTCCCATCGCGAAGGATCCCTGAACGGCGGTGGCGGTCAGCACGCCATCGCGCACGAACTGCTGCAGATCCTCGTTGCCGTCAAAGCCAAGCGCGACCAGTTCGCCCGCGCGGCCCGCCTGCATGATGGCGCGGCCCATGCCCACGGCGGTGGGTTCATTGGCGCCGAAGATCCCCACCAGATCGGGGTTCGAGGCCAGCATGTCGGTGGTCTGGTTCAGCGCATTGGCCATCTGGCTTTGCGAATACAGCGGGCCCACGATTTCCAGTTCGGAATTGGCGGCCAAATAGTCGGTGAAACAGCCCACCCGTCCGATTTCGGACCCCACACCCGCGACATAGGACATGATGCCGACCTTGCCCGTCGTCCCGGCCTCATCGATCATCCGCTGCGCCACCTGTTCGCCCGCCGCGCAATTGTCGGTGGACAGGAAGGACTGGAACGCGCCCTCCGCACCCTCGCCAAGCGTGCTGTCGATGATGACGACCGGAATACCGGATTCGTAGGCGCGCCGCACGACGGGGATCAGCGCCTCGGGGTCCGATGGCGCCAGCACAATCGCGGCGACGCCGCGATTGATGGCGTTTTCGACCAGATTGACCTGATCGGCCACGGCGCTTTCGGCGGTTGGACCGTCGAAGCTGAGCGTGTGTTCGGATTGCCCCTCGATCGCGGCCTGTGCGCCCAGATTGACGTTCTGCCAGAAATTCGAGTTGGTCGTCTTGACGATCACCGCGATCTCTCCGGCTTGTGCGGTGGCTGCGGTCACGGCCAGGGCCGATACGGCAAGGCATGTCTTCAGCAGGGTCATCTGGTTTCCTCCTCCGATGATGATGGTGTCTGGCCTAGCGGCGGTTGCGGACCTGATCGATCCAGACGGCGCCGATCACGACCAATCCGATGACGATCTGCTGGATGAAGGCCGAGACGCCCGACATGTTCAGACCGTTCCTGAGGATGCCGATGATGAAGGCGCCGATCATCGTGCCCGCGATGGTGCCCACGCCGCCCGACAGCGACGCCCCCCCGATCACCGCCGCCGCGATGGCGTCCAGTTCATACATCACCCCCTCGCTTGGCTGGGCGGTGACAAGACGCGACATCAGCACGTTGCCCGCCAGCCCCGCCAGCGCGCCGGACATGGTATAGGCATACATCTTGGTCCAGTCGACCTTGACGCCCGACAGCCGCGCGGCTTCCTCGTTCGATCCGGTGGCATAGATGTGGCGCCCGATCTGGCGGCGGCGCAGCAGATAGGTCGCGGCGATGGCCACGATCAGCAGCAGGATCGCCGGATAGGGAATGCCGGGAAAGATCACGCGGGGAAAGCCGTTCGGCTGCATCTCGACCACGCGGAACAGCGCGCCATTGCCAAGCCGGCCAAAGCCTGCACCCAGTTGCGAAATCGGCGTCGCCCCGGTCAGTTGCAGCGCCAAGCCGCGCGCGATCAGCATCATCCCAAGCGTCGCCACGAAAGGCGGGATGCGCAGCCGGGTGATGACGAAACCGTTGAAGGCCCCGCAGGCCGCCCCGGCCAGAACGCCCATGCACATCGCGGGCACGACCGGCAGCCCGGCCTTGACCGCCATCGCCGACACCACCCCCGACAGGGCCAGCACCGATCCGACCGACAGATCGATCCCGCCGGTGATGATGACCATGGTCAACCCGATCCCCAGCAGCCCGATGACCGAGGTCTGCAACAGCACCGTCAGCCCGTTATTGACCGACAGGAATGACGGGCTGGCCATGGCGAATCCCATGATCAGCAAGATCAGCGTCAGCAAGGCGGATGCGCGGTGCAGCTGATCGCGGGCGATCATCAGCCTGCGTTCCTTGCCATTGGCCCAAGGCTTGCTTGCGTCCGTCATCGTTCCTCCCCGACCGATGGTGTCACTTGCTCGCCCAGCATGTGCAGCGGGCTTGCACCTGTCAACGGTTTTTAATAATTTAGGACAAATACAGACCTCGTCACAGGGCAGGCCGATGGCACGCAACGACATCCGTTATCGTCAGGCCCATAACCGGCTGCTGGATGCCTGCGCGACCCTTGGCCCCGGGGCGGCCCTGCCGTCCGAACAGGTGCTGGCGGAACTGGCGGGCGTCAGCCGCACCGTGGTGCGCCGCTGTCTGACGCGGCTGGTGGATCTGGGCATCATCGTCTGGCAGGGGCGTGACAAGCATCTGATGCGCCTGCCCGATCCGGGCGACCGGCTGGCGCTGGACGGGGGCGACAATGGGCGCGATCAGCTGGAACAGCGGTTTCTGGACTGGGTGCTGCGATTCGACGTGCCTGCCGACACCGCCCTGTCCGTGGCCGAACTGTCGCGCAATTTCGGCGTGGCGCAGCATGACCTCAAGGAATTTCTGGCAGGCCTCAGCCGGTTCGGTCTGGTCGCGCGGCGCCCCCGGGGCGGCTGGATGCTGCGCGGCTTTACCAAGGATTTCGCCATCGAGCTGTCCGATTTCCGGCTGGTGCTGGAACTGGACGCCATCGCCAAACTGGCCGAGGCGCCGGTCGATCACCCCGTCTGGCAGCGGCTGTCCGCCCTGAGGGCCGCGCATCTGGCGCTGGCCGAGCGGATCGAGACGGATTTCCACGAATTCCCCAAGCTGGACGAGGCCTTTCACGAGGCGCTGAATTCCGTCGTGCGCAACCGCTTTGTGGCCGAATCGCAAAAGGTCATCTCATTGATCTTTCACTATCATTACATGTGGGACAAGACCGAGGAAAAGAGCCGCAACCGCGCCGCCATTCAGGAACATCTGGCGATCATCGACGCGCTGGAGGCCCGCGATGCCGGTCGCGCCGCCGAGGCCGCGCGGCGGCATCTGCGCACGTCCAAATCGACGCTGCTGTCATCGCTGCGCCACCACGATCTGGGTTAGCGCAGCGCCACCAGATTGCGCTGCAGGGTGGCCGGATTGGCGGTGCCCAGCAGGACAGATGCCGCAGCAGGGTGGTCGCGGGCGAAATGCAGCGCCGCGGTGGCCAGCGCCATACCCCCGGCCTCGGCCTCTGCCTGCAATTCGGCGACACGGTCCAGCACATCCTGCGGAGCGGGGCCGTAATCATAGGTCGCCCCCTTGATGGGGCCGGTCGCCAGAATGCCGGAATTGAAGATCCCGCCCAGCACCAGGGACGTCCCCGCCGCGCGGCAGCGGGGCACCAGCACCTCTTCCGCCGAGCGGTCCAGCAGGGTCAGCCGCCCCGCCAGCAGGATCGCATCCAGCGGGCCGTGATCCATCACCGTCAGGCAGATCTGGGTCTCGTTGACGCCCAGTCCAAAGGCGCCGATCCGCCCCGCCGCCTTCAATCTGACCAGCCGATCGTATCCCGATCCCAGAAAGGCCTGCATATGGCGGTCATTGTCTGCGCCATGCGTATAGGCGCCCAGATCGTGGACATACAGGATATCGACATGCCCGACGCCAAGCCGTTCAAGGCTCTGCTCAAGGCTTTCCTCGATCCCGTCGCCGGAATAATCATAACGGACATCGTTCTGCGCGGGCCGGACATAGCCGTCGGCCTCAAGGACCGGCGCGGCAGCCGGCGACAGCACGCGACCGACCTTTGTGGACAGCACATAGCCCTGACGCCCGGCCAGAAACCGGCCCAAGCGCTGTTCCGACAGTCCGCGCCCGTAATGGGGGGCGGTGTCGAAATAGCGGATGCCCGCATCCCACGCTGCCTGCAGCACCTGCTGTGCGCTGTCTTCGGGAACCTCGCGATACAGATTGCCGATGCTGGCACAGCCAAAGGCGATGCCGGTGACCTGCACATTGGTCCGTCCGATCCTGTTGGTCTGCATCCCGCTTCTCCCTGTCTGCGCGTGTTCCGAGGCGTTGACACAAGGCCATCACCTTCATACGGTTTATTATGATTTCGTACAAAATGCGACAAGGGCCTTCCTGTGATCATCGACAGCCATCAGCATTTCTGGCAGATCTCGCGCGGTGATTACGGATGGATGACGGATGAGGTCGCGGCGATCCGGCGCGACATCCTGCCCGCCGACCTTCATTCGCTGGCCCAAGCGGCGGGGGTCACTGGCACGGTGCTGGTGCAGGCCGCCCCCACCCTGGCCGAGACGCTGTTCCTGCTTGATCTGGCCAAGCGGACGCCCTTGGTGCGCGCTGTCGTCGGGTGGATCGACCTGACCACAGATGTGGAGGCTCAGTTGTCGTCCATCGCCCATCCGGCGCTGCGCGGCATCCGCCCGATGCTGCAGGACATCGACGATGTGACCTGGATCCTGCAGGATGCGGTGATCGACGGATTGCGCAAGGTGGCGGCTGCCGGATTGCGAATGGACGCATTGATCACCCCCCGCCACCTGCCTGTGATCGATGAACTGGCCCGACGGCTGCCCCTGCTGCCGATCGTCGTCGACCACTGCGCCAAGCCGGCCTTCGCCGGCGCAGATCCCGGCGAGGACTGGCGCCGGGGCATGACCGCACTGGCCGCCCATCCGCAGGTGTTCTGCAAGCTGTCGGGGCTGGTCAGCGAATTCGGTCCCGGCTGGTCCACAAGCCACCTGCAACCGGTCTTCGATCACGTTCTGGCGGTGTTCGGTGCAGAGCGGCTGATGTGGGGCAGCGACTGGCCGGTGCTGGAGATTGTCGGCGCTTATCCTGAATGGCTGAGGACGGCACAAGACCTGACCGCCGCCCTGACCGCCGCCGATCGCGACCGCATCTTCGGGCTGTCGGCTGCCAGGTTCTATGGATTGACGTAAATCGGCACCACGGGCGACCGATGCCGGGATGGCATCGTTCGGGGCAAGTGTCACCCCATCGACCCTGCCGGGAATGACATTCGATGGCGGGTCAGGCCGAGGGGCAGGGGTTTGACAGGCAGACCGCAGGGCTTCCGGTCCGGGGTGTGAAAACGGGGCGGGGACGCCTCAATGATCGGCGCCGCGTCCGGTCAGGGCCGCCTCGACGGGATCGACCACCGCCGCGACGGCAAGGCGGATGTATTCCTTGCAAACCGCCTCTTCGGAAAGCGGGCCTTTGGGATCGAACCACGGCGTCACGCCGGACAGCATCGCCAGAATGGCATAGGCGGCGACGCGCGGATCGGCGCGGCGCATCACACCTGCCGCCATCCCGTCCCGGATGATGCCGATCAGCGCATGTTCGTATCGGCGGCGAAGGCCCGTCACGCGGGCATGGTTGTCAGGTTCCAGACTGCGCAGTTCGGAATAGCAGATGAAGACCTCGCGCCGGCGGCGCATGTGATAGGTCAGATGGAACCGCACGAAAATCAGGAAGCGGTCGAAGGGTGCGGCGCCTGCGGGAACGGCCTTGTCCATGCAAGACAGCAATTCCTCCATATGCAGGCAGATCAGATCGACCAGCACGTCCTGCTTGTTGGCATAATGGCCATAGAGCGTGCTTTGACCGATGCCCGCCCTGGCGGCCAGCAGGCGCAGCCCCACACCTTCGTAGCCACGCTCATAGATCAGATCCAGACCCGCCGTGCGGATCAGCGACAGCGTGTCCTGACGGTTCTGCCCCTCTGTCGGTCGTGGCGCGGCCTTCCGATCAATCGTTCGCAAACCGGCATTCTCCTTGTGAAACTGACGGGGATTATTGACAGGTTCACGGGCCCTGTCTAGCATTCAGCGATCGAGTGATCGGCGCGGGGGGCGCTGACTTCGGTTAGGGGAGAGAGCCCGCCTTGCAGGGACGCGCGATGACGCCTGAACAGCTTTCAGGGTTCCGCTGGCATGTGCCGGAGCGGTTCAATCTGGGCGTTTCGGTCTGTGATCACTGGCGCGAACAGGATCCCGACCGCATCGCGATCATCGAGATCGATGAGGATGGGCGGGCCTGTGACCACAGCTATCGCGATCTGGGCCGCCGGGCGGCGCAGCTGTCCCATGCGCTGATCGCGCAGGGCGGGGTGCGGGTTCAGGGCGACGCGGTCGGTCCCCGGGTGGGCGTGTTGCTGAAACAATCCTTCGAGGCCGCCACCGCGCATGTCGCGGCGACCCGGATGGGCTGCGTCTCGCTGCCCCTGTCCACGCTGTTCGGACCCGAGGCGCTGCGCCACCGGCTGCGCGATGCCGGGGCCAGCGCCCTGATCACCGATGCCGCCAGTCTGGACGTGGTGCAGGCGATCATCGCGGATCTTCCCGATCTGCGCATGATCCTGTGTAAAACTCTGCCCAGGGACGCGGCGGCCCGGTTTCCGGGCCTCGTGGTGGCTGATTATGACGCCGCGCTTGCCGGGCAACCCGACAGCTTTCCCGCCGCCGATACCGCGCCCGAGGATCCGGCGATCCTGATCTATACCTCGGGGACGACGGGCAATCCCAAGGGCGCGCTTCATGGCCATCAGGTGCTGCTGGGTCATCTGCCGGGGGTCGAGGTCAGCCACAATCTGCTGCCGCAGCCCGGCGACCGGCTGTGGACGCCTGCGGATTGGGCGTGGATCGGCGGGCTTCTGGATGTGCTGATGCCGGGCCTGTATCACGGCGTCACGGTCGTCGCCTGCCGGTTCCGCAAGTTCACGGCCCGTGCGGCCTTTGATCTGATCCGCGATCACGGCATCCGCAACACGTTCCTGCCGCCGACCGCGCTGAAGCTGATGAAGCTGGAGGCCGGGGCCGAGGGCTGGAACCTTGATCTGCGCTCGGTCGCCAGCGGAGGAGAGCCCTTGGGCACGGAACTGCTGGCTTGGGGACAGCGGGTCTTTGGCACGACGATCAACGAATTCTATGGGCAGACCGAATGCAACATGACGGTGTCCAGCTGTTCGGCCATCGAGCCGCCCGCGCCGGGCGTCATGGGTCGTCCCGCGCCCGGCCATCATGTCGCGGTGATCGATCGCGACGGCGGTGACGTGCTGCCCGTTGGGGTCGAGGGCGAGATTGCCGTTCTGGCCCCCGATCCGGTGATGTTTCTGGGATATTGGAACGATCCGGCAGCAACGGCGGCAAAATTCATTGATGGTCCGCAGGGCCGCTGGCTGTTGACGGGCGATCGCGGGATGCGCCAACCCGATGGCCGGCTGTCCTTTGTCGGGCGCGATGATGACGTGATTTCGTCAGCCGGTTATCGCATCGGCCCTGCCGAGATCGAGGATTGCCTGCTGACCCATCCGGCGGTCCATCTGGCCGGGGTCGTGGGGCAACCCGATCCGCTGCGCGGCCATATCGTCGCGGCCTTCGTCACACTGGCGCATGGCTATGCGCCCGGTGCCGATCTGGCGGAAAGCATTGCGCATCATGTCCGCGACCGGCTGGCGGCCTATGAATATCCCCGCGCGGTGCATGTCATCGACGAGATGCCGATGACCACGACGGGCAAGATCATCCGGGCCGATCTGCGCAGACGAGCCGAAACGATTGCCCGGGATGGCGATCCGGCGCATCGCAAGGCCGGTGCCGCCCATGTCTGAGGTTCTGCTGCGCCAAGACCATGACGGCATCGCCGTCCTGACGCTGAACCGCCCCGGGGCGCGCAATGCGATGAACGGCGCGCTGACGACCGCGCTGCGCGAGGCGATGGACTGGGTCGAAGATGACGCCCGGATCCGCGTCGCGGTGTTGTGCGGCAATGGTCCGGCCTTTTGCGCGGGCATGGACCTGCGGGCCTTCGCCTCGGGCGAGGCCGAGGCGATCCTGAACGGGCCGGGCGGGTTCGGCGGGCTGGTGCGGCGCCATCGCACCAAACCCCTGATCGCGGCCGTGGGCGGCCCCGCGCTTGCCGGCGGGTTCGAGCTGGTTCTGGCCGCTGATCTGGTCGTCGCGGCGCCCGGCGCCCGTTTCGGCCTGCCAGAGCCGCGGATCGGTCTGATGGCCGGGGCAGGGGGCGTCTTTCGACTGGCCGTCCGCGTGCCGCCCGCCCGCGCCGCCGAGATCCTGATGACCGGACGCGCCATCGACGTGGACGAGGCTGACGCGCTTGGGCTGATCAGCCGCCGCACGGGGGACGGCGACCCGCGCGACGCGGCGCTGGCGCTGGCCGATGAGATCAGGCGAAACGCCCCTTTGGCGCTAACCGCGACCCTTGCCCTGATGCGCGCGGCGGCGACATCGTCCGAACCCGCGCTATGGGCTGAAAACGACAGGCTGTTCGCGGACGTGGTCGCGTCCGGGGATGCGCAGGAGGGGGCGCGCGCCTTTGCCGACAAACGGCCCCCGACATGGCAGGGCCGCTGATCGCCGGAATTCGACACGGCAGGGGGTCTGGTGGAGCAGGCTTCCGACACAAGAAACAAGACGGGGCAGCATAAGCCCCGGGGTCAAGGGAGGAGAGAGGCAGTGCCGGTGATATCCGTAATCGATGGCCTGAATGAACTGGTGGGCCGCATTTTGTCGGTGGTGGCGCTCTTGTTCGCGGGCATCATCATCTATGATGTCTTCATGCGCTATGTGCTGGGCCAGCCGACCCGGTGGGCCTTTGACGTGACCAAGCAGCTTTACGGGTTCTATTTCGTGATGCTGGGCGGGTATGCGCTGCGCCATCAGGCCCATGTGCGTGTCGATCTGCTGACCGCGCGGATGGGCCCCGGCCTGCGCAAATGGGTCGAACTGGCAGGCTATGCGATCTTTTTCTTTCCCTTTGCCTGGGTCTTTGCACGCCGCAGCTGGGACTTCGCCATGACCTCTTGGCGTCAGGGAGAGGTGACCTATGGCGCCGTGCAGCTGCCGGTCTATCCGCTGAAAATGGCGATGTTTCTGGCCGCCTGCCTTCTGCTGATCCAGGGGGTCAGCGAGGTTCTGAAGCTGTTCCTGAACCGATCCCCCAAGCCGGAGCCCCATGATGTCGGGTGAAATGATCGCACTTGTCATGTCGGGCCTGCTGTTGCTGGGCCTGTTCATGGGCCACCCTCTGGCCTTCGTGCTGGGGGGGACGGCGGTGCTGGGCGCGCTGATCGCGGGCAAGCCGATGGTGCTGGGCATCGTCATCAACCGCATCTTTGGCGACGTGCTGGACAATTACGTCCTGATCGCGATCCCGCTGTTCGTGCTGATGGCGCGGTTTCTGTCCGACAGCGGCGTGACCGACCGGATGTTCGAGGCGCTGCGCCACCTGATGGCGCGCGTCACCGGGGGATTGGGGCTGGCGGTCGTGTTCATCTCGATCCTGCTGGCGGCGACGACCGGAATCATCGGGGCGTCGATCACCGTGATGGGCATGATGGCGCTGCGCCCGATGCTGCAATACGGCTATGACAAACGGCTGGCGACGGGTCTGATCGGGGCCTCGGGATGTCTGGGCATCCTGATCCCGCCGTCGATCATGCTGATCCTGATGGCGTCCTATGCGCCGGGCCTGTCCGTGGGCCAGCTGTTTGCGGGCGCCATGGTGCCGGGGCTGCTGCTGGGGGTCATGTATGCGCTTTATGTGGTGTTCATCGCCTGGCTGAAGCCGGATTGGGCCCCCAAGATCGCCGAGGCCGACCAGATCAGCCGCAGCGCCATGTGGAAGATGCTGCTGATCGAGGCCGTGCCGCCCCTGATCCTGATCCTGGGCATTCTGGGATCGCTGCTGGCAGGCATCGCCACCGCGACCGAGGCCAGTGCCATCGGTGCTTTTCTGGCCCTGATGATCGTGATCGGGCGCGGTCGCTTTCAATGGGCGACCTTCTATTCGGCGCTTCTGGAAACCGGGCGCACCAGCGCCATGATCCTGTTCATCGTCGTGGGCGCCACCGCCTTTACCGGGGTGTTCAACATCACCGGAGGCCTGCGCGCCAGTCAGGATCTGATCCGGGGGCTGGCCGATGATCCCTATACGCTGATCGCCATGATGCTGGCGGTGGTGTTCATCCTGGGCATGTTCTTGGACTGGACCGGCATCGTGCTGCTGTCCTTTCCGATCTTTCTGCCCTTGGTGGCAGAGATGGGGATCGATCCGCTGTGGTTCGTCGTGCTGATGGCCGTCGTGCTGCAGACCAGCTTTCTGTCGCCGCCCTTCGGCTATGCGCTGTTCTACATGCGCGCCATCGCCCCGCCGGATGTCACGATCACCGACATCATCGTCGGCGTGCTGCCCTTCATCGTCATGATCCTGATGATGTGCGGGGCGATGATCCTGTTCCCTGCTTTGGTCACCTGGCTGCCGATGGCGCTGTACGGCTGACCCGCCCGCTTTTTTCACGAGGAGGAGACCCCATGAAACATCTGCTGACCACCGCCGCCCTTGCGATGGCCACCGCCAGCCCGGCTTTGTCGGAAAACTGGACGATGACCTCGACCTGGCCGTCCAGTCTGGAACTGATCGAGATCGACAAGCACTGGGTGGATCTGGCCAACAAGCTGGTCGATGACGACAAGCTGACCATCGAATTCTATGAGGGTGGCAGTCTTGTCCCCGCCGGAGAGGTCTTTGGTGCCGTCGAATCCGGCACCATTCAGGCGGGCGCGGACTGGCCGGGATACTGGGCCGGACGCGATAGCGCGTTCTCGCCCCTCTCGACCACGGCCAGCCTGTTCAACGCCGTCGATTACATGAACTGGATTCAGGAATGGGGCGGCGCAGAGCTGTATAACGAGGTCTATGGCAAATTCGGGATGGTCTATCTGCCCTATGGCGTGACCAACAACGAATCCGGTTTCCGCACCACCAGCCAGCCGATCCGCACGCTGGAGGATCTGGCCGGGCTGCGGCTGCGCCTGTCCGGTCTGGAACAGGGCAAGCTGCTGGAAAAGCTGGGCGGCAATCAGGTCAGCATGGCGGGTGGCGAAATCTATCAGTCGCTCGAACGCGGCGTGATCGACGGGGCCGAATTTTCCACCCCCAATGTCGATTTCTCGGGCGGCTTCCAGCAGGTCACCAACTTTTGGTCCACGCCGGGCTGGCACCAGTCGTCCTCGGTCTTCGGGGTGATGATCAATAAGGGATCGTGGGACGCGCTGGACGAGGAAACCCAGGAACGCCTGCAGATCGCCGCCGACGCCACCATGCTGTGGAGCCTGTCTTTTACCGAACGGCGCGCGACCGAGGCCTATGCCCAGTTCCAGGAGGCCGGAACCGAGATCACGCGTCTGGACGACGCCGCGCTTGAACGGGTGCAGCAGCTGGCCAACGAGACCATCGAAGAGGTCGCCTGCGAGAACCCGCTTTCGGCCAAGGTCTATGCCAGCCAGCTGAGCTATCTGCAGGACTATGCCACCTGGCGCGACGCCTCGGCCCCGTTCAACCTGGGACGGACCCCGAACGGTCCCGATCTGGCGACGATTCAGGCCTGTGCCGAATAGACAGCCGGCCTTGGTGCCTGTCGGCGCGTTCGACAGGCCCCTGTCACGCCGGCGCCGATGATCGCAGTTCGGATGGTGATCAGCCGGCGTGACAGATCCATGATGCGGGCGTTCTGGGGTCTGCCGGGTTCCGTCGGGAATCCTGCAGGCCCGCCTTGTCATCGGGATATGCCATCCCGCGACCGCAGGGCAGGCACCGGGCGCGTTTCACCGCCAGCCTCGCATTGCTGCCCTGTTCTGCGCTAAGGGTTGCGGGGCGCGGACCTTGGCCCCGCGTGCCGTCGATGGGACCAAGCGCCAGCGTTCCGGCATGAACGCCGAAAGAAGGGACAACCCAATCGTGAAGGTGGAATTTGCTGACGGAAACCCCCTTGTCGATGCCGCGCAGATCGCCCCTTTGATGGATCTCGATGTCATCGGGTTTCAGGCGCTGATGCAGTCCGGCGGCATCAGCACAGGCGTGGAAAGGGGCACCGGAGATGATGCGGGCAAGCTGCGCCTGACCTTTCAGTCGCCCTTGTGGCGCGTCAGGCTGACCTGCGCGCAGGATGGAACCGTGCTGACGACCGCACGGCTGAAATTGACGCGATCGACGCCCGAATGAACCCTGGGGCGATGGGCTGATCGCTTTGTTGCGCAGCCCGAAATCTGCCCGGGCCTTGATTCAAAGGGCATGGTCGGTGCCCGCAGGGCAGGGCGTCCGCCCCAACACACAGGCGACCGGACAGGGTTCGGCGCGGTGCGGCTTTCACCCAGCCTCAGGCGAACTGCTGCGTCAGCGCTTTCGCCAGCCCCTGTGCCTGTTCGCGGATATCGGTGATGGCGGTGATTTCCCAGAAAGCGGCACGCGATGCCGGGCCGATGGCGCGCAGGCGGGGGTTGGGATTGCCCCTTGCGTCGATCACGGCACAATCGGGTGCCACGTCCAGGCCAAGGCGCAGCGGGTCGATCCGCGCATGCCCCGATGCCAGCAGAGCGGCGACCAGTGGCGTGGCGCAAGCTTCGGGATCGCGGCGAATGCCCCGGCAATCGATGATGCGCGAGGCATCCAGCGACAGGATCGCGTCCTGTCCGCGTGGTCGCCAATGGGCGTGCAGGATCGCGCCGTCGCGGCTGGCACCGGTAAAGCTGCCCGCCAGCTGGCGCATCCGTCCGGTCCTCAGCGCCAGCGTGATCGGCGCGGCGCTTTCAGAGGGCAGGCGGTGGCGATGCACCTCCCACCAGGGGGCGGCGTGGCGCAGAAAACGCGCCCGCTCGGGCGGGGGCATGGCGCGCCACAGGGCCGACAGGTGCGGTCGGATGCCGTCCACCGCGTCGCGCCATGTGCCGCCCTGCGCCTCGGCCTGTGTGACCAGCCCGCGCAGCCATGCCATGACGGCGCTGACCGGGGCGCCCAGAGGCACATCGGCGAAGGCAACCGGCAGGGGCTGACCCGCCGCATGGATGCGCGGCAACTGCGCGCGGCGCGAGATGGCGACGATTTCGCCGCGATGCCCCTGAGAGATCAGGCTGATCGCCTGATCGACCATCGACAGGCCGGATCCGATGATGACCACCCGCCCGGCCGGGGGCGGGGGTGCGGCACCCTCCCATGCGCCCGTGACCAGCCCCTCGGGGTCGGGTTCGGGCAGGGCGTGGCCGGTGGCCAGAACCGCACTGTCGGCGGTGATGATCCGCCCGTCATGCAGGTGGGCGGCAACGCCCGATGGCGTCGGCTGCAGCCGTACGCATTCGGCCCGCAGGCAATGCAACCGCCCATCCGCCGACAGGGGCGCCAGCAGGTCGGTCATATAGCGGCCATAGATCGCGCGGCTGACAAAGCTGGCGCCCGTCCCCTGATGCCCGCGCGCGGCCAGCCAGCGGCGGAAATGGTCGGGGTCGTCGGGATAGGCGCTCATGTTCGCAACGCGGGTGTTCAGCAGATGGCCGGGATCGGCGGTGGAATAGGCGACGCCGCAGCCCAGCATGTGGCGCCCCTCGATCACGGTCAC
>NZ_RQRT01000210.1 GCF_004335005.1 Paracoccus nototheniae
CAACAACAACTTGAGCTACACGGTCACAACGAACGATACCTCCAAAAATGTTAATCAAAATCGCTTTTACATTAGGATCTTTTAAGATGATTCTAAAAGCAGTTTCAACACGTTTTGCATCTGCAGTTCCACCAACGTCTAAGAAGTTCGCTGGTTCAAAACCTGCATATTTAATTAAATCCATAGTTGCCATTGCAAGACCTGCTCCGTTTACCATACATCCTACAGTTCCGTCAAGATCTACATAGTTCAAACCAACTTCTTTTGCTTCAACTTCGAGTGGATTTTCCTCACGAACGTCACGCATGTCAGCATATGCTTTTTGTCTGTATAATGCATTGTCATCAATGTTAACTTTTGCATCAACAGCCATAATTTTATCATCAGATGTTTTTAAAACCGGGTTGATTTCAAACATTGAAGCATCAGATCCGAT
>NZ_RQRT01000211.1 GCF_004335005.1 Paracoccus nototheniae
GGGGTCAGAGCGTTTGTTATAAAAGTTTGCGTAGGCAAACAGGTTACCAGTCCAGAGCCAGTTAACCATTGCACCCTGTGGCAGCACCAGACGGGCTTGCTCCGGGGCAACATCATCGGCCAGCATACGTTCGTATAAGGCCACTGCCTGATTGGTCTGAGCGATGTACTGGTGTTTCCAGTAGTCAGCCGCTTCGTGCTTACCACCACTACCCTGCTTGATTGAACCTTCTGGCTTCTCACGGAACTCCGGGATAAAGATCTCCGGCGTAGAGGTGATATAGCGACGGGACTCTTCGTTTTCAACCAGACCCTGTTTGTGCTTAAAGCACTGGGTACGGATTGGGATCGGTGCCTTCATGCTGATACTGATTGCAGTATGGGCGAAAGGTGTCCAGTGTGTAGACTGATGACGGATCTGGTTATACAG
>NZ_RQRT01000212.1 GCF_004335005.1 Paracoccus nototheniae
CTTCACGCACTGTTTAAACTCTAAGTAGATGAAGAGCGACATGATGAATGTAGAACGCTTCAAGGAGCTGTATGAACGTTTTGGCATATGGGCACCAGTAATAATAATTTCAATTACATTACTAAGAATATTGCTAAACCCCCAGAAGCTTAGAGAGTTCATGGATGCTTTCTCATATGCTCGACGAAGAAATATTAGAGATAAGGAAAAATATTTAGAATCTCCATACTTAGACGCACTGACACGGAAAAGCATACAAAAGCAGATAGCTGAAGACTATTTTTATCAATCTACTGGCATGAGGTTAGATTTTTATTTACGTCATGCTATTTTGGAGTTACATGAGCATTCAAAGGGTGACATAACTTTATCCAATTTTAAGAGAGCTAGAATTCACTTATCTTATGAGGACAATCGACTTAAAGT
>NZ_RQRT01000213.1 GCF_004335005.1 Paracoccus nototheniae
TCAGGTTCTCGACGCAGTTGGAGTCGATCTCGACACGGCCATCGCGCAGGAAGGTCTGCAGCCCGTCCCAGTGGCGATGGATATAGGCCAGCTTTTCACCGAGACGCGACTTCATCGATACGCGCCGGCATTGCGCCTGCAGCCATTCGCCGAAGGCGGCGACCAGCGGCGCAGTGCGCGCCTGGCGGGCCGACAGCCGCTGGCCGGGGCCCATGCCGCGGATCTCGGCCTCGATCCGGTAAAGCTCGGCGATCCGGCGCAGGCCCTCGGCCGCAATCACGGAGCCGTCGCGATCAAAGATCTCCTTCAGCTTGCGTCGGGCATGCGCCCAGCAATGGGCAACGGTGATCGGCGCGCCGCCTGTCCGGGACGGACGCGTCAGGCGGTTGTAGCCAGTGTAGCCATCCAGCTGCAGAATGCCGT
>NZ_RQRT01000214.1 GCF_004335005.1 Paracoccus nototheniae
CGTTTTCATCTTTATTGATTTTATGCTGTCCGATTAAGTTTGCTACCCACAAATCTTCTTCAACCTGCACAAACTGTACTCTCCCTAATTCAAAATCATTTTTAGATTTGAACCATTCACGATATTGTTTTTCTGGTGTTTTCCATCTTTTTGAAATTGCCATTACAAATCCTTTTCCCCACCCGCCAATATCATTGCAAACGTGAACAATTATTTTGTTTCCTGATGTTTGAGGAGATGTTGCATCGCCTTTTATATATTGAATGTCTTTCATTTTTTTTTATTTCAAATGCTAATAATGATAATTTCATCATTTTGCTTTGTAGCTTTTTTAAATTCAATTGCCAAATTCTGATTTGAACAAGTATCTTTAATTTCTTTAATTGTGCTCTCTGGCATATCCCAACCAAATACAATTTC
>NZ_RQRT01000215.1 GCF_004335005.1 Paracoccus nototheniae
CTAACCGTTAGCTTCGCTTGGTTGACTCGGTTATCAGCACTCAGCGGCGATCTGGTGTTGGCTGTCAATACTATCTTACTTCAAGTACTCACTATCTCTGCTCTTGCTTTGGATGGCGTCGCAGTAGCTGCCGAGACTTTCAGTGTTCAGGCTGCAGGACGCAAAGACTGGGAGCAGTTCCGCTTAATTATTAAGCGTACTGGCATTGTAAGCTATGTCTTGGCTTTTTTCTTAAGCTGTATTTGGTGGTTAGCCATGCCCTACTATTTACCACTTATGACAGATCTTCAACCCGTCATAGACTTAGCATTTGACTACCGCTGGTACGCTATCATGCTGCCTATCATCGGTGTCGGTGCCTACTGGCTTGATGGGATATTTTTTGGACTTACTGCGGGTTATGCTATCCGTAATGCCGC
>NZ_RQRT01000216.1 GCF_004335005.1 Paracoccus nototheniae
CAGGTGGCTGGATGCTAATGCAGCTGATGTCTGTCAATGCACCAGTGCAGTGGGCATTCGCGAAGATTGTTCTGTTGATTGCCGCCATTAGTGCTAGTATCAAGGCCTTTCGAGCGACTGCCACCCCTGCTCAGTCTAAAGCCGGTATGTTTATCGCGGCTATCGCTTATGTTGGCATTATTACTTTAGCCGTCATTAAGCCAGACAATTTTATTTAGACCATTATTTATCCCTCCTCAAAGGTCAGTTGCTCTTTGGACGTCAGTTCTTTATGCATCAGTGCTGATACGTTCGTGCTGTCCTTATGAGCCTGTGTTATAGTTTGTTAGTCAATAAAAGTTAGTTAGTCAATAAAGGTTGTCTGATTGTCTTGGAGTCATTATGCGCCCTAACCCCTCTCGCTCATTCACTATGCT
>NZ_RQRT01000217.1 GCF_004335005.1 Paracoccus nototheniae
TTTGGGTTTTGTACGACAAAACGCGCGCCTTCTAAGCCTTCGGTATAGTCTATTGTGGAGCCTTGTAGATACTGATAGCTTAAGGAGTCCACCACTAAGGTGACATCGCCATTTTTGAAATTGGCATCATCTTCGCCCATATCATTAGCGAAATTAAACCCATAAGAAAACCCAGAGCAGCCACCGCCAGTCACATAGACTCGCAGCATTAAACTATCGTCACCCTCTTCTTCGCGTAGACGCCGCACTTTATTAGCAGCACTATCGGTTAAGGTCATGGTTGGGATCATATTTGCCTCACTATACACATTAATTCGACTGTACCACTTTGATTATAAAAGATTTTTCCTAAGACCTCGGTTTAATAACACTTCGTTTATGGGTAACTTGGCGTCAATTATCTACATTCAACAAC
>NZ_RQRT01000218.1 GCF_004335005.1 Paracoccus nototheniae
TGCCCAGCTGAACTTGATGCATCCATGTCAAGACAGATCAGCGGTAGATCAATATTTTGCTCTTGGACAATACCCACAACGTCCGTAAATGTCATATCGTAAGCGCGACCAAACAATAAGACATCCCATTGATGGCGCAAACTTCTTAACAGTTCACTCTTTGCATCTAAGAACCCTAGGTTAATATCACTATAATAAGTAGACAGTAAGGAGACCAGATGTTCAGCGTAAAGCTGGTCACTATCGATAACCAAGAGATTTAGTGTCGTGTTAGTTGCCATAGTTTGCCTTAATTAGCTATATTGCTGAGTTATATATTTTAATAAGTATTGACCAAAATTATCCTAAGATAAAGTGATATGTTACCAAACAAATTTAAAAAATGAGTGCCGATTATACCTTTAATATCAAATT
>NZ_RQRT01000219.1 GCF_004335005.1 Paracoccus nototheniae
TGGAAAAAAGGGGGCCATGCGTGCCATCTGCGCGGCAGTCAGCCAGAAAAGGTCGCTCATGTCACCGCTCCGTTTCTGGGCCGTGAATCACGCCGCGAAACGGAAATCAATGCATCCTGACCCTAAGCAACTTTGGAAGTCCCCAACTAGACTGCTGAGGATAGCGAAACCCACGGTATGATGTGGGCGCCCATTCCTGCTCTTCGTGTAGCTTCTGAACCCGTCTTCGCCGCCCTGCAGCTTACCTTGATCTAAGGGGGCTTTTGGACCTGTCCCGGTTCTATTCCGGTCGGGTGCTCATTTTAGGCGGCCCTCTGTTCGAAGGCCACGGGTGATTTCCAGCCGAGGGCTGAGTGTTTGCGGCGCGGGTTGTAGAAGCCGTTGATGTAT
>NZ_RQRT01000021.1 GCF_004335005.1 Paracoccus nototheniae
CCCCCGGACCCTGCGCCTTCAGACCGGCCCCATCATGCTGCGTGACGACGATCCGCCCGCCCGGCAGGTCGAAAAGCTGATCCGGATCAACGCCGTGCTGATCGACCGCATCGACCGGCTGGAAGAAACGCGCGGGTCCGCATGGTCGGTCTTTCAGGGCGCCGTGGCGCTGGAACAAGAGGTTCTGGCCCGCACCCGCGATCTGGAACGCGCCATGGCCGATTTGTCGCAACGAAACCGCGAACTGGCCGTCGCCCGCGCCTCGGCGGAAGAGGCCAACCGCTCCAAGACCCGGTTCCTGCGCGCCGCCAGCCACGATCTGCTGCAGCCCCTGTCGGCGGCGCGGCTGTTTCTGTCGGCGCTGACCGACACCGCGATGGATGATCATCAGACCGAACTGACCGACAGGCTGGGCAGCGCCTTCGAATCGGTCGAACAGCTGATGCATGCGGTGCTGGACATCTCGCGCCTGGACAGCCAGCGGATCGAATTCAACCGCCAGCCCGTGCCGCTGGACGACCTGTTTCGCAGGCTGGCGGCCGAATTTGCCCCGGTGGCGCAGGCCAAGGGGCTGCGGCTGACCTTCATGCCGACCGGGGCGGTGGTGGACAGCGACCCGATCTTTCTGCGCCGCATCGCCCAGAACCTTGTGTCGAACGCGATCAAATACACGCAGCGCGGCGGTGTGGCAGTGGGCGCGCGCCCGCGGGCCGGCATGTGCTGGCTGTCGGTCTATGACACCGGGATCGGCATTCCAGCGGTGGACCGCAACCGCATCTTTGACGAATTCCAGCGTCTGACGCATGATTCGGCAACGCCCGGCATGGGGCTGGGCCTGTCGATCGTGCGCCGCGCCTGCGCCAAGCTGGGCCATCCCATCAGCATGAGCTCTGAGGCGATGCGCGGCACCGTCTTCCGCGTCGGCCTGCCGCCGGTGGGCGGGGCGGATGCGACCGCGCGGCTCAGCGATGCGGCCTTGCCGGGGCTGCGCGGGCGGGTGGCGCTGGTGGTGGAAAACGACCCCGACATGCGCCGCGGATACGAGATGATCTTGCGCGACCGCCTTGGCATGGTGCCCCGCCTTGCCGGGGGCACCGCCGAGGCGCTGGCCACGATGGGCGAGGAACCCCCTGACGTGATCCTGGCCGATTATCATCTGGAAAACGGCGATACCGGATTCGCCGCGATCGAGGCCCTGCGCGCCGCCGCAGGCCGCCGCGTGCCTGCGGTGATGGTCACCGCGCATCGCGATCCCTCCATCTCGCGCAGCTGCGCGGCGATGGGCATGCATCTGCTGGAAAAACCGGTCCGCCCGCCCGAGCTGGCCGAGATTCTGGGGCGGCTGCTGGCCTAAGACCAAGGGGGGATGCGGTCCATGCCGGGGCTTGCGCCCGGCCCCGTCCGGCGCCCATCATGGCCAAGGGACCGTTTGGGAGGACAGACCATGAAACACGCAATCGCCACGGCCATCTGGCTGGGGTTGGCAGGCCTTGCACCCCAGCCCCTGATCGCGGCCGAGGCCGGAGATGCGGTGTTTGCCGAACGCGGCCCCTGGGATCTGGACCGGTCGCTGGAATGGCGCTTGACCGTTCAGGGACCGCAGGCCGAGGGCTTTCGTCCCACCGCCAATGCCAGCCTGATCCTGTCCGAAGAGACCGACCCCTCGGACCAGCAGCCGATCCTGCAACTGACGCAGGACAGCGGTGAACGCAGCCGCAAGATCGGCCCCTTTCCGATCTCGGGTGGGGATCCGGTCCTGACCTTCTTTCTGGAACAGACCAGCCGCGACGTGGCGGCCCTGACCGGGGGCAGCGCCCATTACATCCGCAACCGGATGAAGGACGCCCTTTTTCG
The DNA here is from genome assembly GCF_004335005.1 of Paracoccus nototheniae. Lineage (GTDB taxonomy): Bacteria > Pseudomonadota > Alphaproteobacteria > Rhodobacterales > Rhodobacteraceae > Paracoccus > Paracoccus nototheniae. Next base: position 1,855 of record NZ_RQRT01000021.1, read on the forward strand.
CGGCGGAGAGATCGCGCAGGGCGATGACGGCCTGACCGCCACCTTCCAGCCCTTTGCCGAAGACCCCAATGCCGACCGCATGGGCGGATTTCAGACACTGAGGCTGACCTTCGTGATGGCCGACCCCGCCCAGCCCATCCGCGAATTGCGCGCTGAAACCGATCCCGAACCCGGCTACACCAACAGTCTGGTGCTGCAATGAGGGCGCCGCGCCCCGCCTTCTTCTTCACGAAAATATCCCGGGGGTCAGCCAGTGGTTCGCCATCGGTTCGAGAACCGCTGGCTGACGCGGGGGGCTGGCCCCCCGCTCTGCTTGGCACCGTTCTCGCCCTGACCTTGGGCCTTCCTGCACAGGCGCAGGCCGTCAACGATTATCCCACCAATGCCCGCGTCGAATATGTCTTTGCCTGCATGGCCACGAACGGCCAGAACCGGGAAATGATCGACCGATGTTCCTGCGCGATCGACCGCATCGCCGAGGTGCTGCCCTATGATGATTACATCAATGCCGAAACCGTGCTGCGGATGCGCCAGACCACCGGTGAACGTTCGGGCATGTTTCGCGGCATGGCGCAGCTGACGGAAACCGTCGCCGTCCTGCGCCGCGCCGAGGCCGAGGCCGAGATCATCTGTTTCTGAAGCCCGCGCGGGGCTTGTCTCTGCGGGGCCTGCGACCCGCCACACAAGCCCTACAGCGCCAGCCCGATCCCGGTTCCTGCAGCCAGTGCCAGGAATGCCACCAGCCACAAGGGCACCGCGGGGCGGGTCTGGATCAGGGTCAGCCGCGCCTCTTCGGGATGGGCGCGCTCCCACAGGATCTGTTCGATGATGCGCGGCAGCAGGGGGCCATAGCGCCCGACCGTCTGCGCCACCTGTCCCAGATCGCGCACGGCTGCCTTGGGGCCGATGCTGGCCTTGATGTAATCGGACACGACCGGTTTGGCCGCATCCCAGATGTTCAGCTGCGGGTCCAGCGACCGGGCCACGCCCTCGACCACGACCATCGTACGCTGCAGCAGGATCAGTTCGGTCCGGGTGGGCATGCCGAACCGCTCGGTCACCTCGAACAGATAGGACAGAAGGTTCCCCATCGAGATGCGGCTGGCATCGGCACCGAAGATCGGCTCGCCCACCGCGCGCAGGGCGCGGGCGAAGGCGGCCTCGTCGCGGTCGCGGGGGACATAGCCCGCCTCGAAATGAACGCGCGCCACCAGCCGGTAATCGCGCTGGATGAAGCCGTACAGGATCTGGGCATAGACGCGGCGGGTATATTCGTCGATCTCGCCCATGATCCCGAAATCATAGGCGATCACGTCGCCATTGGCCGCGACCTTGAGGTTGCCGTGATGCATGTCGGCGTGAAAGAAACCGTCGCGCAGCGCGTGGGACAGAAACAGCTGGATCACCCGGCGCGCCAGATCGGTCGTGTCGTGACCGGCGGCGATCAGCGCGTCGCGGTCGCCCATCGGCAGGCCTTCGGCCCAATCGGCGGTCAGAACCCGGCGCGAACACAGCGCAAAATGCGGCATCGGCACCTGAAAGGCGGGATCGCGGGCGGTGTTTTCGGAAAACTCGGATGCGGCGGCGGCCTCCAGCCGCAGATCCTGTTCCCCCATGACGGTCTTTTCGAAATGGGTCACCACGTCGCGGGGCCGCAGGCGGCGGGTGCCGGGCGACAGCATCTCGACCATGCGGGCGCCGAAATGAAACGCGTCGATATCGCGCCGGAAGGCCGCGCCGATGCCGGGGCGCACGACCTTGACCGCGACCTCTCGTCCGGTCTCGCGCACCCGCGCGCGGTGGACCTGCGCGATCGAGGCCGCCGCGACCGGTTCGGAAAATTCGGAAAACAGCTGATCGACCGGGGCGCGCAGGTCAGCCTCGATCACCGCCTTGGCGATGTCGGTGGGAAAGGGCGGCAGGCGGTCCTGCAGCATGCGCAGTTGTCCGGCCAGTTCGGGGCCCACCACATCGGCCCGCGTCGACAGAATCTGTCCGAACTTGATGTAGGCGGGGCCAAGCGCGGTGATCGCCCGCGTGATCGGCGGCAGGGTCGGATCGCCCTTGTAGCCCAGCCAGCGGAACGGCCAGCCCATCACCCGCGCCGCCAGCCGCAGCCGCATCGGCGCATCCACCGCGTCCAGAACGGCGGCCATCGCGCCGGTCCGTTCGAACGTGGCGCCGGTGCGGATCAGGCGCAGGATGTTATGAGGGCCGCGCATGGGCCTAAAGCTTCCAGCCGGAATGCAGCGCGGCGATGCCCATGGTCAGGTTGCGCCATTGCACGCGGTCGAAACCCGCCTGCCGGATCATGGTCGCGAAATCCTCTTGTTCGGGGAATTTGCGGATCGATTCAACCAGATACTGATAGCTGTCGCGATCGCCCGTCACCGCCTGTCCCATCGCCGGAATGACGTTGAAGCTGTAGCGGTCATAGGCCCATTGCATCGCGGGCACCGGCATCTGGCTGAATTCCAGCACCATCAGGCGACCGCCGGGCCGCAGCACGCGGTAAGCCTCGGCCAGCGCATCACTGATGCGGGTCACGTTGCGGATTCCAAAGCTGATCGTATAGCGGTCAAAGCTGTTATCGGAAAACGGCAGCGCCATCGCATCGCCCGTGACCCAGGACAGGCGGTCGGCCTTGTCCACGGCATCGGCGCGCTTGCGCCCCTCGACCAGCATCTGTTCGGTCATGTCGCATACGGTCACCCGGCCGCCCGGCGCGCGGTCCAGAAAGCGAAAGGCGACATCGCCGGTCCCGCCCGCCACGTCCAGCAGATGCTGGCCATCGCGCGGCGCCAGCCAGTCCATCATCGCGGTCTTCCACAGGCGATGGACGCCACCGCTCATCAGATCGTTCATCAGGTCATAGCGCGAGGCGACGCTGGAAAAGACCTCGTGGACCAATCCGGCCTTCTGATCCTCGTCCACGGTCCGGAAGCCGAAATGGGTCTGTTTCTGATCGCTCATCACGCTTGCCGTTTGCCTGTTCCATGGCCAGATAGGTCCGGCCCGCCGCCGGCACAATGACCGCGAAGCGGCTAAGGTGCAATGCGACGGTTATGCCGCAGGTCCGTGGCAGGCGGGCCGCGCGAAAGGAGCCATCATGCCCGAACTGCCCGAGGTCGAAACCGTCCGACGCGGCCTTGCCCCCCATCTGGAAGGCGCCCGCATCGCGCGGGCCGAGGTTCGCCGCCCCGATCTGCGCTGGCCCATGCCGGTCGATCTGGTGCAGGTGCTGACCGGCGCGCGGGTGACGGCGCTGCGGCGGCGATCAAAATACCTGCTGGCCGATCTGGACCGGGGCGGCACGGTGCTGTGGCACTTGGGCATGTCGGGGCGGATGCTGGTCGAGGGCGCGGGGCTGGCGGGGTTTCACCGCGATCCGGGCATCCATGCGCGCCATGATCATGTCGTGCTGACCACTGATGCGGGCACGACCATCACCTTCAACGACGCGCGCCGCTTTGGCATGGTCGATCTGATCCGCGAGGGGGTGTCCCATCCCCTGCTGGATCATCTGGGCCCCGAGCCCTTCGATCCGGGCTTTACCGCCGATTATCTATCGCTGGCCTTTGCGGGCCGCCGCGTGCCGGTCAAGCAGGCGCTGCTGGATCAGCGGATCGTGGCGGGGCTGGGCAACATCTATGTCAGCGAATCCCTGTGGCGGGCGGGTATCGATCCGCGCCGCGCGGCGGGACGGATCGGGCAGGCGCGCATCGCCGCCCTGGTGGGCCATATCCGCGACGTGCTGACCGACGCGATCGCGGCGGGCGGGTCATCTCTGCGCGACCACCGCCAGGCCAGCGGAGAGCTGGGCTATTTCCAGCACAGCTTCCGCGCCTATGACCGCGCGGGCCAGCCCTGCCTGCGCGAGGGATGCGGCGGCACGATCCACCGGATCGTGCAATCGGGGCGGTCCTCCTTCTGGTGTCCGGCCTGTCAGAGGTGAACGGTTGGACGCCCGCGCGGCCCTCTGCTAGGACGGGGGCCTGACATTCTGGCAACGAGGTTCCAGCCTATGGCTTACGAAACCATCATCGTGGAGATCGAGGACGAGGTCGCCCTGATCCGGCTGAACCGTCCCGAGGCGCTGAATGCGCTGAACGCCACGCTTCTGGACGAGCTGTCGAGCGCGCTGTCCGATGCCGACCGCAACGACAAGGTCCGCTGCATCGTGCTGACCGGCAGCGAAAAGGCCTTTGCCGCAGGCGCCGACATCAAGGAAATGTCGACGAAATCCTTCGTCGAGGTTTACGATTCCAACCTGTTCGGCACCCAGATCGACGCGATCGGACGCATCCGCAAGCCGATCATCGCCGCCGTCAGCGGCTATGCCCTGGGTGGCGGATGCGAGCTGGCGATGGTCTGCGATTTCATCATCTGCGCCGAAAACGCCAAGTTCGGACAGCCCGAGATCAATCTGGGCGTCATCCCCGGCATCGGCGGCACGCAGCGCCTGACCCGATTCGTCGGCAAGGCCAAGGCGATGGACATGATCCTGACCGGCCGTTTCATGGATGCGACCGAGGCCGAGCGTTCCGGCCTTGTCAGCCGCGTCGTACCCACCGCCAAGCTGGTCCCCGAGGCGCTGGCCGCCGCGCGCAAGATCGCCGACAAGTCCCAGATCGCCACCAAGGCCGTCAAGGAGGCCGTGAACCGCGCCTATGAGACGACCCTGACCGAGGGGCTTTTGTTCGAACGCCGCAGCTTTCACGCGCTTTTCGCGACCGAAGACCAGAAAGAGGGCATGGCCGCCTTTCTGGAAAAGCGCGAGGCGCAGTTCCGAGACCGTTAAGAGGGGGATTTGCGCGAAAAGGGTTTCCTTTTGCGCAGCCCTGCCCTATAGGCCGCAACTTACATGCGTGTGGGCCCGCTTTGGCAAGAATCATGTCCGTCCCCGATCCGGGACGGCGCCATGGGGCTTTTGCACGTTTCGAATTCAGACATGCAACTGACCCGATAGGAAGACCCCATGGCCAATACGCCCCAGTCCAAGAAACGCGCCCGCCAGACCGAAGCACGCACCGACGTGAACAAGGCGCGCCGTTCGCGCATCCGCACCTATCTGCGCAAAGTCGAAGAGGCGATCGCCTCGGGCGACGCCGCTGCCGCGAAAGACGCGCTGAAGGCCGCCCAGCCCGAACTGATGCGTGGTGTGACAAAAGGCGTCGTGCACAAGAATACTGCATCGCGGAAAGTGTCCCGCCTGGCGGCGCGTGTGAACGCCCTGACCGCGGCCTGAGCCAACCCCTGAACGGTCGCGGATTCCCCGGCAAAGGGGCGGTTCAGACCTTATGATCCCGGATCGGGCGCAAGCGATTGCTTGGCGCCCGATTTGCATTTCCGCACCTGCAACATGCCCAGAATATTACACGTTTTCAGTGATTTGGCAAAATAGTGTGTTGAGTCAAAGGCATCGCAGATTCGAACCGATCAAGACGCTGTCAAGCGCAGAGTTCGGTTGCAGCGCGCCGTGCAAGGGGGCTAGTTTCGGCCTTGCGATTCACGTCGCTTTGGGGACAGACCGGACCTCATGAACCACATCGCTTGATGGGTTCGCGACCAACGGTCGGGCTGCGAAGACTTAGGTCTTCCGCCCCTCGGATTCGGGACGGCCGGCTGCCACCGGCATGTCAGGATCTGTGTCTGTGAACGGAAACGGGCTGACGCCCTCCAAGCGACCGTCTTCGGTCGCCGGGGCCGCTTTTTTCGTTTGCGACCAGAGTGACGTGATTTCTGTCCCGCCGGATCAACCGGCGGGGATCGGGGACAGGCACGGGACGATAGGGCGATGATGGATAAGATCTGGGGTCAGGCATGCGCGGAACTGGAACAAAGCGTGGGGCCGAACAACTATAACCACTGGATCAAGCCGCTTCGCCTGACCGCCATCGACGAGGGCGCGGCGCGGTTCGTCAGCCCGACACGGTTCATCTCGGACTGGGTGAACCGGCATTTCGCCAAGGACATCATGGCCTCGCTGACGCGCAATGGCGCAGTGGTCGAACGCCTGCGCTTTGACGTGGGTGCGGCGGTGGCGCGGCCCACGGCGCAGGCTGCGGCCCCGGCAGGCCAGCCCGCTGCGGCGCCGACCACCCGGGCGCCCCGCGCCGATCTGGGTGCGCCCCTGGACCCCCGCTATACCTTCAGCAATTTCGTCGTCGGCAAGCCGAACGAGCTGGCCCATGCCGCCGCGCGCCGCGTGGCCGAGGGCGGGCCGGTGGGCTTCAACCCGCTGTTTCTGTATGGCGGCGTGGGTCTGGGCAAGACGCACCTGATGCACGCCATCGCGCATGATTATCAGGCGGGCCACCCGTCGGCGCAGGTGCTGTATCTGTCGGCGGAACAGTTCATGTACCGCTTTGTGCAGGCCTTGCGCGAAAGCTCGATCATGGATTTCAAAAGCATGTTCCGCAATGTGAACATGCTGATGGTCGATGACGTGCAGTTCATCGCCGGCAAGGACAGCACGCAGGAAGAATTCTTCCACACGTTCAACGCGCTGGTCGATCAGGGCAAGCAGATCGTGATTTCCGCCGACCGCGCCCCCGCCGAGATCAAGGGGCTTGAGGAACGCATCAAGTCGCGCCTGTCCTGCGGGCTGATCGTCGATCTGCATCCCACCACCTATGAGCTGCGCCTTGGCATCCTGCAGTCCAAGACCGAGGTGTTCTGCGCCCAGCAGCCCGATCTGGAGATCGGCGCGGGCGTGCTGGAATTCCTGGCCCATCGCATCACCACCAACGTGCGGGTGCTGGAAGGTGCGCTGCAGCGTCTGTTCGCCCATGCCAGCCTGTTGCGCCGCGAGATCACGCTGGAGGTCGCGCAGGAATGTCTGGCCGATATCCTGCGCACCAATGACCGCAAGATCAATATCGACGACATTCAGCGCAAGGTCGCCGAACATTACAACATCCGTCTGGCCGACATGATGGGCCCCAAGCGCGCCCGCAACGTCGCCCGGCCCCGGCAGATCGCCATGTACCTGTCGAAACAGCTGACCAGCCGCAGCCTGCCGGAAATCGGTCGCCGCTTTGGCGGGCGCGATCACACCACGATCATGCATGGCGTCCGCAAGATCGAGGAATTGCTGGTTGACGACAATGCGCTGGCCGAAGATGTCGCCATGCTCAAGCGGATGCTGGAAGCCTGATCACGAAATTCTTGTGAGCGCCCGCCGGGGCGGTTACACATCAGGTCCGACGATGGGCCGGATGGGCCAAAGGCACAGGGGACTTGCATGAAATTCTCGATCGAGCGCGCCGTTCTGGTCAAGGCCGTGTCGCAGGCCCAATCGGTCGTCGAACGCCGCAACACGATTCCGATTCTGGCCAATGTGCTGATCGAGGCCACGGCCGACGGCGTCAGTTTCCGCGCCACCGATCTGGATACCGAGGTGGTGGACCGCGCCATGGCGCAGGTCGAACGCAATGGCGCCACGACCGTCAGCGCGGTGATGCTGAACGAAATCGCCCGCAAGCTGCCCGATGGCGCGCTGGTGCAACTGGCGCTGGACGAGGCGACGGGTCGTCTGTCGGTGCAGGCGGGGCGGACCTCGTTCAGCCTGGCGACCATGCCGCGCGACGATTTCCCGGCGATGGCCGACAGCAAGTATACCGCCAATTTCCGCGCCTCGGCCAAGGTGCTGCGGCGGTTGTTCGACAAGTCGAAATTCGCCATCTCGACCGAGGAAACCCGCTATTACCTGAACGGCGTCTATCTGCATGTGGCGCAATCCGAGGATGGGCCCCAGCTGCGCTGCGTGGCGACCGACGGCCACCGTCTGGCCCGCATCGACGCGCCCTTGCCGGTGGGTGCCGACGACATGCCCGGCGTCATCGTGCCCCGCAAGACTGTGGGAGAGCTGCGCAAGCTGCTGGACGATGACGATGCCGATATCGCCGTGTCGGTCAGCGAGACCAAGGTGCGCTTTGCGACGCCGACGATCACCCTGACCTCGAAGGTGATCGACGGAACGTTCCCCGATTACAGCCGCGTCATCCCGCAGGGCAACACCCGCAAGCTGGAGGTGGACGCAGCCGATTTCGCCCGCGCCGTGGACCGCGTCGCCACTGTCAGCAGCGAACGGTCCCGTGCCGTCAAGCTGTCGCTGGATGCCGACCGGCTGGTCCTGTCGGTCAACGCCCCCGATGCGGGCGCGGCCGAGGAAGAGCTGATCGTGGCCTATGCCGACGAGCCGCTGGAGATCGGCTTCAACGCCAAATATCTGCAGGAAATCGCCTCTCAGGTGGATCGCGACAATGCGGTGTTCCTGTTCAACGGCTCGGGCGATGCGGCGCTGATCCGCGAGGGCAGCGATCTGAGCGCGGTCTATGTCGTCATGCCGATGCGCGTGTGACGCTGCGCCAGCTGCGGCTGGCGCAGTTCCGGTCCTGGCCCCGGCTGGATCTGGATCTGGACGAACGGCCCTTGGCGATCTTCGGGCCGAACGGCTCGGGCAAGACGAATATCCTGGAGGCCGTGTCGATGCTGGCGCCGGGGCGCGGCCTGCGGGCCGTCGCCGCCCCGGAACAGGCGCGTCAGGGGCCTGATGCCGGATGGCGCATCCGGGCGGCGCTTGGGGACCATGCGGTCGAGACCGTGGCGCCCCCCGGTCAGTCCCGCACCGTCACATTGGACGACAAACCCGTGCCGCAGACGGCGCTGGCGCGGCTCGTCCGGGTAATCTGGCTGGTGCCTGCCATGGACCGGCTGTGGTCGGATGCCCCCGAGGGGCGGCGCCGGTTTCTGGACCGCGTGACCCTGTCGCTGCAGCCTGATCACGCCGATCATGCGCTGGCCTATGACAAGGCGATGCGCGACCGCAACCGGCTGCTGCGCGACCAGATCCACGACCCCGGCTGGTTCCGCGCGCTGGAGGCGCAGATGGGGCAGGCGGGGGCCGCCCTGACCCGCAACCGGCAGCAGGCTTTGGCCGCGATCATGGCCGCGCAGGATGGCGGCGCCGATTTCCCGGCCGCCCGCCTGACCCTCATGCCCGGCGAAGGTGCGGCGGACGATCCCGATGCGGACAGCATCGCCGCCCGGCTGGCCGCCATGCGCCCCCGCGATCTGGCCGCCGGGCGCACGCTCAGCGGGCCGCACCGGGCCGATCTGGGCGCCACATGGGGGCCGCAGGACATGCCCGCCGCCCTGTCCTCGACCGGCGAGCAAAAGGCGCTGCTGCTGTCGCTGATTCTGGCCAATGCGCGGGCGCTGTCGGACCACCCGGTCCTGTTGCTGCTGGACGAGGTCGCGGCGCATCTGGATGCGGACCGGCGTGCGGCGCTGTATGACCGGATCACCCATCTGCCCGCGCAAAGCCTGCTGACCGGCACCGGCCCCGAGCTGTTCGACAGCATCAACGCGGCGCGGCGGATCTCGGTGACCAAGACCGACGGGCGATCAGACATCAGCGAGGCGACATGACCCTGACGGCGCAGGCGATCTGGCTTTATGCGGGGGCTTTGGGCGCGATCTGGCTAACCCCCGGCCCGGTCTGGGTGGCGATCATGGCGCGGGGCCTGTCCTCGGGCTGGGCGGGGGTCTGGCCGCTGGCGCTTGGGGTGGCGATCGGCGATCTGCTGTGGCCGCTGATCGCGATCTTTGGCCTGACGCTGCTGGTCGGCGATCAGGCCGCGCTGCTGGCGGGTCTGCGCTGGATCGCGGTGGCGGTGTTTCTGGGCATGGGGCTGGCGCTGTTGCGCCATGCGGGACAGCCGGTGGCCGCGGACAGCCGCCTGACCCGGCACGGCGGATGGGCAGGCTTCAGTGCCGGGCTGCTGGCGATTGCGGGCAACCCCAAGGCCGCGCTGTTCTATGTCGGCGTGCTGCCGGGGTTCTTCGATGTGGCGCGGCTGACCGGTCCCGATATTGCCGTGATAACGCTGATGTCGGGGGCGATTCCCTTTGCACTGAACCTGGTGATGGGGGCCACGATCGCGGCGCTGCGGACGCGGCTGGCGACGCCTGCGGGGCTGCGGCGGATGAACCTGGCCTCGGGGTGGTTGCTGATCGCGGTGGGGCTGGTGCTGGGCGCCGGGCAGATATGGGCGGGCTGATCCGGACCGAGCGGTACCGCTTTGGCGGAAAAGCCCCGGTGCCGGGCAAAAAACCCTGTCAAAGCCGTGACTTTGCCTGCCCAAGGGCCTATATCAGGGCATGATGAACAGGAAGCCCCGCGCATGACCGATACCGCCCCGCTGCCCGCCGAATATGGCGCCGATTCCATCAAGGTTCTCAAGGGGTTGGAGGCTGTGCGCAAGCGGCCCGGCATGTATATCGGGGATACCGATGACGGGTCCGGCCTGCATCACATGGTCTATGAGGTCGTCGATAACGGCATCGACGAGGCGCTTGGCGGCCATGCCGACTATGTGACGGTCATCATCCACAACGACAACAGCGTCAGCGTGCGCGACAACGGGCGCGGCATTCCCACCGACATCCATGTGGGCGAGGGCGTCAGCGCGGCCGAGGTCATCATGACCCAGCTGCATGCGGGCGGCAAATTCGACCAGAACAGCTATAAGGTGTCGGGCGGTCTGCACGGCGTCGGCGTGTCGGTCGTGAACGCGCTGTCCGACTGGCTGGAACTGCGGATCTGGCGCAACGGCAAGGAACATTTCGTCCGCTTCGAACATGGCGACACGGTCAGCCCGCTGGTCGTGGTCGGCGACGCGCCTCCGGGCGAAAAGGGGACCGAGGTGCGCTTCATGGCCTCGTCCAAGGTCACCTCGCCCGAGGGGACGTTCAGCAATGTCGATTACGTCTTCAAGACGCTGGAAAACCGCCTGCGCGAACTGGCCTTTCTGAACAGCGGTGTGCGCATCATTCTGGAAGACCGCCGTCATGCCGAATTGCAGAAATCCGAACTGTTCTACGAGGGCGGCGTCCGTGAATTCGTGAAATATCTGGACCGCTCGAAAACCCCGGTCATGCCCGAGCCGATCTTCATCACCGGCGAGAAAAACGGCATCACGGTGGAGGTCGCGATGTGGTGGAACGACAGCTATCACGAGACCGTGCTGCCATTCACCAACAACATCCCGCAGCGCGACGGCGGCACGCATATGGCGGGCTTTCGCGGCGCGCTGACCCGGGTGATCAACAATTACGCCCAGTCCAGCGGCATCGCAAAACGTGAAAAGGTCGATTTCACCGGCGACGATGCGCGCGAGGGGCTGACCTGCGTGCTGTCGGTCAAGGTGCCCGATCCCAAATTCTCCAGCCAGACCAAGGACAAGCTGGTCTCCAGTGAGGTGCGCCCGGCGGTCGAGGGGTTGGTCGGCGAAAAGCTGGCCGAATGGTTCGAGGAAAATCCCGGACAGGCCAAGGCCATCACCGGCAAGATCATCGAGGCCGCGCTGGCCCGCGAGGCGGCCCGCCGTGCGCGCGAACTGACGCGCCGCAAGACGGCGATGGATGTGGCCAGCCTGCCCGGCAAACTGGCCGATTGTCAGGAAAAAGACCCCTCGCTGTCCGAACTGTTCATCGTCGAGGGTGATTCGGCAGGCGGATCGGCCAAGCAGGGCCGGTCGCGGCAGAATCAGGCCGTGCTGCCCCTGCGCGGCAAGATCCTGAACGTGGAACGCGCGCGGTTCGACCGGATGCTGGGCAGCGACCAGATCGGCACGCTGATCACCGCGCTTGGCACCGGCATCGGGCGCGACGAATTCAGCCTGAAAAAGCTGCGTTACCACAAGATCGTCATCATGACCGACGCCGATGTCGATGGCGCGCATATCCGCACGTTGCTGCTGACGTTCTTCTTCCGCCAGATGCCCGAATTGATCGAGGGCGGGCATCTGTATATCGCGCAGCCGCCCTTGTACAAAGTCGGTCGGGGCCGGTCCGAGGTCTATCTGAAGAACGAGGCCGCGCTGGAGGAATATCTGATCCAGCAGGGCGTGGACGGCGCCGGTCTGCGCTTGGCCTCGGGCGAAGAAATCCGCGGTCTGGATCTGGCCCGCGTGGTCGAAGAGGCGCGTCAGGCCCGCCGCATCCTGCGGTCCTATCCGACGCATTACCCGCCCCATATCACCGAACAGGCGGCCATTGCAGGCGCGCTGATGCCGGGACGCATCGATCAGGACGCGCAGGCCGTTGCCAATGACATCGCCGCCCGTCTGGACATGATCGCCGAGGAATATGAACGTGGATGGCAGGGCCGTCCCACGCAGGACGCGGGCATCCGCCTGTCGCGCACCCTGCGCGGCGTCGAGGAAAACCGCACGCTGGACGGCCAGATGCTGCGCAGCGGCGAAAGCCGCAGGTTGGGGGAAATGACGCAGGCGCTGCAGGACATCTATGGCAAGCCCGCGCGCCTGATCCGCAAGGATCGCGACCAGCCGATCCACGGACCTCTGGGGCTGCTGCAGGCGATCTTCCTGGAAGGTGAAAAGGGCCTGTCGCTGCAACGCTACAAGGGGCTGGGCGAGATGAATCCCGAACAGCTGTGGGAAACCACGCTGGATCCGGTCGCGCGCACCATGCTGCAGGTCCGGATCGAGGACGTGGCCGAGGCCGAGGATCTGTTCACCAAGCTGATGGGCGACGTGGTCGAACCGCGCCGCGAATTCATCCAGCAGAATGCGCTGAACGTCGAAAATCTGGATACCTGACCCGAGACGACCGGGGCACCCGTCCCGGTTGTTGCATAAAGCCCACGCGTGTGGACCAAATTGTTCTGTTTTGGCCGCTTCCTTTGATGGGGCGGGCAAATTATGCAATTATACGGCAAGATCATTTCAATTGTCCGGGCCACCTCCCCCCCTCTGGGCCCGCCGCGTCAGGAGTACGTTCATGTCCGTCAAATCCTTCCTTTCCGCCTGCACCGCCGCCGTCGCTCTGACCTCGGGCACCGCCATGGCCGGTGGCGTCATCGCGCCCGTCATCGACGTGGCCCCGATCGAGGTCACCCAGGTTCCCGTCGCCGGTGCATGGCAGGGTGCCTATGCCGGTGGTTCGCTCGGCTATATCTTTGGCGCCGAGGATCAGGTGGGCCTGGCGCCCTTTATCGGCGGCGTTGCCGGTCCGCGCGGAACCGGTCTGGGCGATCTGGACATCTCGGGCGCCACGGCGGGCGTGCATGTCGGCTATCGCTGGCAGCGTGATCGTTGGGTCTTTGGTCCCGAACTGGGCGTCGAGGTCGGCTCGGTCGATGCCAACATCTCGAACACCTTCGCCGGTGTGCCTTTCGACATGGAAGCCGATATGCAGAACATCGTCACGCTGGTCATGAAGACCGGCTATGCCGTTGATCCGCAAACGCTGGTCTATGGTACCTTCGGCATCGCCCGTGGCGATTTCGACTACGAGCTGAGCACCCCCGCTGGTTCTTTCAAGGACAGCTTCACCACCACCGGCGTCGCCGCCGGTCTGGGCGTGGAGCGTATGGTCCGCGACAACCTGTCGGTGTTTGCCGAATACCAGTACCGCGATCTGGGCAACGAGACTGTCACGTTTGACGTCGCGCCCGGCACGACGATCGACAGCGGCGCCAGCACCGCGCACAGCACGATCAAAGTCGGCGCGAACTTCCAGTTCTGATCCGATCACCATCAGGGAAAAGGGCCGGTGCATCACGCACCGGCCCTTTTTTCATGCCCGCCGCATGGTCGCGGACCGCGCCCCCGGACGGGCGCGGGTCATTCCCACCGGCACTGGCAGGGCGCGCGTACCGCAGGCGATGGCCAGACCCTGCGGGACCAGCGCCGACAGGGCGCGATCCTCGACCAGCAAACCGCCGGTATAGGCGCCGAAGGCGGGCAGGATCAGATGATCGCGGCCGACCAGAAAGCAGCGCCGCCGCTGACCGGCCAGCCGGATGCAGGGGTGATAGTGCCCCGAGACATCCGGCCCCGCGCCCGCCTGATGGCGCAGCGTCAGGCCGTCCTGCAGCTGATCCGCCGCCTCTCCGGGCAGGCGGGGAAAGATCGCGGCGGGATCGTGATTGCCGCTGACCCAGATCCAGCGGCGCCCCTGCGCCAGCGCGCGCAGCCGGTCGCAGACCGCGTCGGGCAGGCCCCGGCCCGCTGCATCATCGTCGAACCCGTCGCCCAGACTGATCACGACCGCCGGATCGGTGGCCGCGATCTCGGCCTGCAACCGGTCCAGCGTGGCCTCGGTCTCATAGGGGGGCAGCAGGGGGCCGCCGCGCCGGGCCATGCGTTCGGATTTGCCCAGATGCAGGTCGGCCACGACCAGCCAGCGCCGCGCGGGCCAATAAAGCGCACCCGAGGCCTGCGCCTGCAACCGCTGGCCGTCGAAATCGAAAAGGTGGAACGTCACGAAAGCCCTGCCTCTGCCATCAATGCCGCAGCCTCCGCCTCGGCCAGCCGTTCGCGGCCCTGACCGGCGATGGGCACGCGCCCGACCTCCAGCAGCAGCGGCGCGGCCAGGGGAGAGACGCGGTCCAGCATCCGATGATCGAACCCGTCCGTGCGGTCCAGCATCTCCTCGATCCGGCCGAAATCCACAAGGCCCCGCCGCGCCTCGTCGGCGGTGATGCGCAGCATCAGATGGTCGGGGTCGTATTTGCGCAGCGTATCATACAGGATATCGCTGGAAAACGTCGCCTGACGCCCGGATTTGCGCTGGCCGGGCAGGTTGCGCTGGATCAGCCCGCCGATGGTCGCCACGGTGCGGAAACTGCGCTTCATCACCGCATTGCTGGCCAGCCAGTCGCCAAGCCCCTCGCGCAGGCCCGCGCGGTCCAGCAGCGGCGCGGGATCGCTCACCGGGTCCAGCGACCAGATCAGCAGCGCATAATCGGTGGCCAGAAAGCCCAGGGGGGCCAGTCCCGCCTCTTCCATCAGGCGGGTCATCAGCAGGCCGAGGGTCTGCAGGGCATTGCGTCCCGCGAACCCGTAGAGCGCGACATGCCATCGGCCCTGATGGGGAAATGTCTCGCTGACCAGCATGCCGGGGCGGGGCAGCACGCTGACACGGACCTGCAGGGCAAGCCAGTCGCGGGTATGGGCGGGCAGGCCCGCATGGGCGGCGGGGTCGCCGATCAGCGCCAGCACCCGATGCGACAGCTGGGTCGAGGTCGCCAGCTTCATCCCCGAAAACACCGCGATCTTGGGTTCCTTCGCGGGCTGTTTCGTCACCTCGACCACCATGTCGCGCAAGCGGTCATAGCGGACGGTCTGCCCGCCGATCAGAAAGGTGTCACCCGGCGCCAGCGTGGCGGCGAAACTTTCCTCGACCTCGCCCAAGGGCGCGCCGCCGCGCCCGTGATAGCGGACCTTGAGCATTTCCGCCTCGACGATGGTGCCGATGTTCATGCGCAGATCGCGGGCCACGCGCGGATCGCGCAGGCGCCACAAGCCGTCGCGCTGCATCAGGCGCTGCCAGCGGTCATAGGCGCGCAGCGCGTATCCCCCCGTCGCCGCGAAATCCAGACAGGCATCGAAGTCGGCGCGCGTCAGCCCCGCATAGGGGCCGCTGCCCGCCACTTCGGCAAACAGCGCATCCGCATCGAACGGCCCCGCGCAGGCGGTCAGCAGGATATGCTGGCACAGCACGTCCAAGGGGCCGGGGCCGCGATCGTCGCCATCCAGATCGCGGTCGCGCACGGCCTGCAGGGCGGCCACGCATTCGATCACCTCGAACCGGTTGGCGGGCACGATCCGCGCCCGGCTTGGCGCGTTATAGCGGTGGTTCGCCCGCCCGATCCGCTGCACCAGCCGCTTGACGTTCTTTGGTGCGCCGACCTGAATGACCAGATCGACCGCGCCCCAGTCTATGCCCAGATCCAGAGAACCGGTCGCCACGACGGCGCGCAATTGCCCTGCCGCCATCGCGGCCTCGGTCCGGGCGCGGGCTTCTCGTGACAGGCTGCCGTGATGCAGACCGATGGGCAGGTTGTCGTCATTGGCAGCCCACAGGGCCTGAAAGAACAGCTCGGCCTGCGCGCGGGTGTTGATGAAGATGATCGTGGTGTTGGCGGCGGCGACCGCGGCCAGAACCTCGGGGATGGCATGATGCCCGCCCGCGCCGGACCATGGCGGCGGTTTCGCCGTCGCCAGCATCGCGATGTCGGGATCGGGGCCGGGATCGGCATGGATGATCCGGGCGCCGCCCATGAAGCGGGCCAGCCGCGCAGGGTCTTCCACGGTCGCCGACAGGCCGGTCACGATCACCCCCGGCGCCAGCGCGCGCAGCCGCGACAAGGCCAGCATCAGCTGATCGCCGCGCTTGTTTTCGGCCAGCGCGTGCAATTCGTCCAGCACCACCCGGCGCAGCCCGCCAAAGATCGCGGGCGCCTGTTCATAGGACAGCATCAGCGCCAGCGATTCGGGTGTGGTCAGCAGGATGTCGGGCGGATCGACCTTTTGCCGCGCCCGCTGGCTGGGCTTGGTGTCGCCGGTGCGATCCTCGATGCGGATGGCCAGCCCCAGATCCGCCACGGGCCGCGACAGGTTGCGCGCGATATCCGCCGTCAGGGCCTTGAGGGGCGAGACATAGAGCGTGTGCATCCCCCGATGCGGCGCGGTCAGATCGACCAGAGAGGGCAGGAACCCCGCCAGCGTCTTGCCGCCCCCGGTGGGCGCGATCAGCAGGCTGTCGCTGTTGGCCGCCAACAGGTCCAGCTGATGGGGATGGGGCTGCCAGCCCTGCCGCGCGAACCAGTCCTGAAAGGCCGGGGGCAGGGTCACGGGATCATGTCTTTCAGCGTTTCCAGCCGGTCGGCCTCGGCTGCCGGTTTGTCCCACCGGATGCGGCTGATGCGGGGAAAGCGCATGGCGACGCCGGATTTGTGGCGGGGCGAGGCGTTCAGGCCTTCGAACGCGACCTCCAGCACCAGCTTGGGCGCGACTGACCGAACCGGGCCGAATCGTTCTGTGGTGTTGTTCCTGACGAACCGGTCCAATTCCCGCAGCTCTTCATCGGTGAAGCCGAAATAGGCCTTGCCAACCGGGACCAGCGCCGCGCCATCCCACAGACCGAAGGTGAAATCGCTGTAGAAACCCGACCTTTTCCCATGCCCGCGCTGCGCGTACAGCATCACGGCATCGACGACCATCGGATCGCGTTTCCATTTGAACCACGGCCCGCGCGGGCGCCCGCCGAGATAAGGGCTGTCGCGGCGCTTGATCATCACGCCCTCGATCACGATGCTGGGGGGATCGGCGCGCAAGGTGGCCAGATCGTCCCATGACGCAAAGGGCAACAGCGGCGACAGATCGATCCGGTCGCTGCCGAAATCGGCGGTCTGGATGATCGCGCGGCGGTCCTGATGCGGCAGGTCGCGCAGATCGCGCCCCTGCCAGATCATCGCGTCATAGACCCGCAGGGCCGCCGGATGGCTGTCCAGCATCGCCCGGCCCACGATCTTGCGGCCAAGCCGCTTTTGCAGATCGCCAAAGGGGGCGACATCGGCGCCCCGGCGCACCAACAATTCGCCATCGACCGCGCCGTCGAAATTCAGCGCCTCAAGCAGGTCGGGAAAGGCTGTGCCCAGATCCTCGCCGGTGCGGGAATAGAGCTTTCGCGTGCCGCCATCGTTGATCGCCTGCACGCGGATGCCGTCCCATTTCCATTCCGCCACATACAGCGCCGGATCAAAGGCCCGCAGCTGATCCAGATCGACCGGCGTGGACAGCATGACGGGCCGAAAGGGCGCCAGCGCCGCATGTTCGGGGCGCGTGCCGCCCGCGATCCAGTCGAAGAGCGGCTGATAGGGGGGCGTCAGGCCATGCCAGATCTCCTCGATATCCTTGACCTGCGGTTCGCCCATCTCGGCCAGCGCGATGCGGGCCATGCGGGCCGACAGGCCGACGCGCATATTGCCCGTCGCCAGCTTGAGGAAGGCCAGACGTTGCGACGCGCCAAGCCGGTCCAGCATCGCGGTGATCGCAGCGGGCAGGCCCGCGCGCCCGGTGCCCGACAACAGATCGACCGCCTCGCGCAGGGGCACATCCTCATCCGCGTCGCTGTCCCACAGCAGGGCGATGGTTTCGGCCAGATCGCCCACGAAATCATAGGACATGGCGAAGAGCTGCGCGTCGATCCGTTCGGCCATCAACCCGCGCAACAGGCCGGGCGTGACCGCCCGCAGGCTCAGGTCGCCGGTCAGCGCGGCCAGAGCATAGCCGCGATCGGGGTCCGGGGTCTGTTCCAGATAATGCCGCAGCAGCCGCAGCTTTGCATTGCGCGCGGCGGTAAAGGCCAGCCGTTCTAGCAGATGGGCGAAAGCCTTCATTCCGGCTCGTCCTCGTATCCCACCAGCCGCAAGGGGCGGGACACGATGCCCTGCAATTCGCACCAGCGCATCAGCCCGTCTTCGGTGCCATGGGTGATCCAGACCTCGGACGGGGCCAGTTCAAGGATCGTCTGCGTGACCTGCGGCCAATCCACATGGTCGGAGATGACCAGCGGCAGTTCCACCCCGCGCTGGCGGGCGCGGGCGCGCACGGTCATCCACCCGGAGGCAAAGCCGATCACCGGATCGCTGAACCGCTGCACCCATGCGCTGGCAAATGCCGATGGCGGCGCGATGACCAGCTGCGCATCGACCCGGCTGGCCGTCGCGGGGATCAGCGGGCCAAGGTCGATCCCCTGTTCGACATGATAATCGCACAGCCGTTGCAAGGCACCGTGGATGGCGATGGGACCGTCGATGCCCGCCTGACGGGCCAGCGCGATCACCCGCTGCGCCTTGCCAAGCGCATAGGCGCCGATCAGATGCGGGCGTTCGGGAAATTCGGCCATGCTGGCGATCAGGCGGGTCATCTCGGCCAGCGGATCGGGGTGTCGGAACACCGGCAGGCCAAAGGTCGCCTCGGTCACGAAAATGTCGCAGGGCACGGGTTCATAAGGCGCGCAGACCGGGTTCGCGGCCCGGCAGTAATCGCCCGAGACGACGATCTTCGGCCCCCTGTCCGGCATCACCGCGATCTGGGCCGAGCCGAGGATATGCCCCGCCGGATGAAAGCTGACCTGCACATCGCCGATCCGTGCCACGCCATCCGCCACCTGCCGATGGGCGGTAAAATCCTCGCCATAGCGGATCGCCATGATCTCCAGCGTTTGGCGGGTGGCCATGACCGCGCCATGGCCCGCGCGGGCGTGATCGCCATGGCCGTGGGTGATCAGCGCGCGGGGAACCGGGCGGGTGGGGTCGATATGGAAATCGCCGGGCGGGCAGTAAAGCCCGGCCTCGGTCGGGTGCAGGATCTGGTCGGCGCGCATGGGACCACTCTGGCCAGAGTTGCGGGACATTCAACGCGGCATCGCACCGCCCCGGTCAACGCCGCGCAATGGGCTTGGGGTCCGTCGGCCGGCGGGCTTCAGCCGGAGCCCGTCAGCTGGGAGGAGGGCGCTTGACCGGCGGCGCCTTGGACAGTTGCACCGCCAGAATGCCCGCCATGATGATCGCCACCCCGATCACATCTCCCGCGCCCAGGTCCTCGCCCAGCAGCAGGGCGGCGGTGGCCACGCCGAAGAACGGCGTCAGGAAATGAAACGTCGCCGCCCGCACTGCGCCGATCCGGCCGACCAGCAGGAACCACACCCAGGTCGCCAGCAGCCCCGGCACGATCACCGTGTACAGGAACGCGACGATCAGACGGGGGGTATAGGTGACGGCCCAATCCTCGAACCACGGGGCGATCAGGCCAAGGGTGACGGCGCCGACCAGCATCTGCAGACCGACGATCATCATCACATTGCCGCCCGAACTGGCGCCGCGCACGGTCAGCGTGGCCACCGCCAGCGCCAGGGCTGCAACAAAGCACATTGCGATGCCGGTCAGGTCGCTGCCGCCTTGCAGCCGCGCGCCCATGATGATCGCGACGCCCAGAACGCCAAGCGCCAACCCCGCGACGCCCATCGGACGCAGCCGTTCGCCCATCAGCGTCCAGCCCAGAAACGCCACCAGCAGCGGCATGGTCGCCGCGATGATCGAGGCGAGGCCTGCCTCGATCCATTGCATGGCGGTCCAGTTCAGCCCCAGATACAGCGCGTTCTGGCACAGCCCCAAAATCACCACGGCGCGCCATTGCGCGCGCGTCAGCCCCCGCCAGCTTTGCCCCATCGCCAGCGCGATCGCCACGCCGATGCCCCCCGACAGCGCAAAGCGCAGCGCCAGCGACAGCAGCGGCGGCGCTTCGGTCACGATCATCCGGGTCGAGGTAAAGGCAGAGGCCCACATCACCGCAAAGCCAAAGCCCATCAAAAGCGCACGAATATCCATGGCAGGGGGCCTTTCTTGCAGGTGATGCAAAATGGCTAGCAGAGCGTTTCCGCCGCGGAAAGCCGCGAATGCAGGGCAGGCGCGGAAAATCCCCGAATGCAGGGCGTTGCCTGGCGCGTGGCCGACGGGCGCCATGAAAAAGGGGCCGTGCCCGAAGGCACGACCCCGATCTTGTCATCGTGTCAGGCGGGGATCAGCTGTTGACGCTGTCTTTCAGAGCCTTGGCAATGGTGAACTTGACCTGCTTGTCAGCGGGTTTGGTCATCATTTCCTGGGTCTGCGGATTGCGGACCTGACGCTCGGGGCGTGCGCGGCAGGCGATCTTGCCAAGGCCGGGCAGGGTGACCGCGCCGCCACCGGCGACTTCGCGGGTCACGACCGCCACGATCGCGTCCAGCGCGGCCGTGGCCGATTTCTTGTCCGAGCCCATTTCTTCGGCGATCGTCGCCACCAGCTGGGTTTTGGTCATCGGTTTTGCAGCAGCCGTAGCCATGGTCTGTCTCCTCTTGCCCTGTTCCGACGGGCCCACAAATTGCGCCTTTTGCGGCATAAAGCCTGCTACACACGGTTTTGACCGGCAGATCAAGCCTTTTTCGCCCGACACGCGAAAACCCGCGTTTGCTGGCGTTTTGTCGCCACGTTACAGGAATGCCGTCTCGGTAAAGGATCGCAGCTTGCGCGAATGGATCCGTTCCAGAGGCATGTCGCGCAGTTTCTCCATCGCGCGGATTCCGATCAGCAGGTGATTGGCGACCTGTGTGCGATAGAAATCGGTCGCCATGCCGGGCAGCTTCAGCTCTCCGTGCAAAGGCTTGTCGCTGACGCACAGCAACGTGCCATAGGGCACCCGGAACCGGAACCCGTTGGCGGCGATCGTGGCGCTTTCCATGTCCAGCGCCACGGCGCGCGACAGCGACAGGCGGTGAACCGGGCCGGACTGGTCGCGCAATTCCCAGTTGCGGTTGTCGATGGTGGCGACGGTGCCGGTGCGCATGATGCGCTTCAGCTCGTATCCCTCAAGCTGCGTGACCTCGGCCACGGCCTCTTGCAGGGCGACCTGCACCTCGGCCAAGGCCGGGATCGGCACCCAGACCGGCAGGTCGTCGTCCAGCACGTGATCCTCTCGCAGATAGGCATGGGCCAGCACGAAATCGCCAAGCGACTGGCTGTTCCTGAGACCCGCGCAATGCCCGACCATCAGCCAGACATGCGGGCGCAGGACGGCGATATGGTCGGTGGCGGTCTTGGCGTTGGACGGTCCCACGCCGATATTGACCAGCGTGATGCCCTGCCCACCGGCCCGCTTGAGGTGATAGGTCGGCATTTGCGGCATCTTGGACAGCGGCGTGATCTGCCCGTCCGCCTGTTCGATCTGCTGGTTGCCGGGCGCGACGAAGGCGGTATAGCCCAGATCCGGGTCCGACAGGACGCGGCGGGCAAAAGCCTCGAATTCGTCGACATAGAACTGATAGTTGGTGAACAGCACGAAGTTCTGGAAATGCTCGGGCGCGGTGGCGGTGTAATGGGCCAGACGGGCCAGCGAATAATCGACGCGCTGCGCGGTAAAGGCGGCCAGATGCTGGCTGCCATCGGCCATCGGACCGGCCACGCCATTGACGATATCGTCGTTCATCGTGGACAGGTCGGGCACGTCGAAGACATCGCGCAGGCTGAAATCCAGAACGCCTTCCTGCGGCACGGCCAGATCGCTTTGCGCGGCCACGGCAAAATGCACCGGCATCGGGGTCTGGGACAGGCCGATGCTGACCGGGACGCCGTGATTCTTGACCAACAGGCCCAGCTGTTCGACCAGATAGTTCTGGAACAGGTCGGGCCGGGTGATCGTGGCGGCATAGACGCCCGGCGCCACGACATGGCCAAAGGACAGGCGGCTGTCGATCTTGCCATGCGTCGGCACGGTCAGCCGCACCTCGGGGTAGAAGGCGCGATAGCGGGCCTGCGGGGCGGCGCCTTCCAGGATGCGGCTGAAATGGCCCAGCAGAAAGCCGGTGGCGGAATCGTAAAGCGCCCGCAGATGGGCGACGGCCTGCGCCGCATCAGTGAAATCGCGGCGTGGCTGGGGGTCTGGGGTCTGGACCGGCAGAAAGCGGGAATCCGTTGTCATGGGGCGATGTCCTTGTGGTTGCACCGACCCTGCCAGCGCGGGCTGCGGCAGGCAAGTCTCTGGCGCCGCCCGGCCGGGGCAGTTACGGTGGGGTCATGAAAATGCTTGTCTTTGGTCATGGTTATTCCGCCGGTTATCTGACGCCCCTGTTGCGGGCCCGGGGCTGGGACGTCACCGGCACCACCCGCGGCGATCCAGACCGCGTGGCGGCCTGTGGCGCCACCCCCCTGCTGTGGCCGGGGCAAGAGGATGAGGTCCGCGCCGCCATCCCCGGCGCCGATGCGATCCTGATCTCGGCCGCGCCGACCGAGGCGGGCGATCCGGTGCTGGAGGCGTTTCGCAACGAGCTGACCCGCGCCCGGCTGCGCTGGCTGGGCTATCTGTCCACGACCGGAGTCTATGGCGACCGCCAGGGCGGTTGGGTGGACGAGGACAGCGCGTTGGACGGGTCCGGGCCCCGCGGTCAGGCCCGCATCCGGGCCGAGGCCGACTGGCGGGCGCTGGCCACAGCGCATGGGCTGCCGCTGCACATCTTCCGGCTGGCGGGGATCTATGGCCCCGGACGCGGCCCGTTCCAGAAGGTCCGCGACGGCACCGCGCGGCGGATCATCAAGCCCGGTCAGGTGTTCTCGCGCATCCATGTCGAGGATATCGCGCAGGTTCTGCTGGCCTCGATCGACGCGCCGGCGCCGGTGGGCATTTACAATGTCTGCGACAACGATCCGGCACCGCCGCAGGATGTGATCGCCCATGCGGCGGAATTGCTGGGCCTGCCGGTCCCGCCCGCGCTACCCTTCGATCAGGCGCCCATGTCGCCGATGGCGCGGTCCTTTTATGGCGACAGCAAACGGGTCAGGAATGACCGCATCATCCGCGATCTGGGGGTGCGGCTGCGCTATCCCGATTATCGCAGCGGTCTGGCCGCCTTGCTGAAGGCCGAGGGCTCGGGTGAATGACGGGCGGGGCATGAGGCCGCGCGCCGCATTGCCTTTGCCCATGCCCCGTGCATTGATCCGGCCATGACATATGAATTCGACGTTCTGATTGCCGGGGGCGGGCTGAATGGCCCCACATTGGCGCTGGCGCTGGCCGGGGCCGGTCTGTCCGTGGCCGTGGTCGATCCGCGCGCCGCCACCGTGCGGTCGGGCGAGGGGTTCGACGGGCGCGCCTATGCGCTGGCGCTGGCCTCGGTCCGGTTGCTGAAGGCGCTGAATCTGTGGGACGGGCTGGCGGGCGACAGCCAGCCGATCCGTCAGGTCAAGGCCGCGCAGGGCCAGCCGGGCGAAGGCGCGGCCCCGTTCTTTCTGCATTTCGACGCCGCCGAGACCGAGGATGGCGCCCTTGGGCAGATGCTGGAGGACCGGTTTCTGTCCCGCGCCCTGATGGACGCGATGGCGGGCAAGGTCACCCATCTGCCGGGACTGTCGGTCACCGGCCATCAGCCCGGCCCGGCGGGGGTGTCGGTGACCCTGTCGGACGGGCGGCAGGTGACGGCGCGTCTGCTGGTCGGCGCGGATGGGCGCGGTTCCGGCGTCGCCCGGCGCGCGGGCATCCGTCGGCAAGGCTGGGATTACGGCCAGACCGCGCTGGTCGCGGCCATCGACCACGACCTGCCCCATCACGGCATCGCGCATCAGCTGTTCATGGCGACCGGGCCGCTGGCGATCCTGCCGCTGCCGGGCGACCGCTCCAGCGTGGTGTGGTCGGAAACGCGGGCCAATGCGGCGGCGATCGCGGCGCTGGATGACGCGGATTTCCTGTCGGTCCTGCGGCCCCGCTTTGGCGATTTTCTGGGCGGGTTGCGGCTGGCCGGGCCGCGATTCAGCTATCCTCTCAGCCTGTCGCTGGCGGAACGCTATGCGGCGCCGCGCGTGGTGCTGATCGGGGATGCGGCGCATGGCGTGCATCCGGTTGCGGGGCAGGGGCTGAACCTTGGCCTGCGCGATGTCGCGGCCCTGGCCGAGGTGCTGGTCGGCGCCGCCCGGCGAGGCGAGGATATCGGCAGCGATCTGGTGCTGGAACGCTATCAGGGCTGGCGGCGCCATGACGCCACCGTGCTGGCCCTTGGCATGGATGGGGTGAACCGGCTGTTCGGCACCGACAATGCGCTGGTCTCGGGTCTGCGGGGCTTGGGCATGGGGATCGTCTCGGCGCTACCGGGGCTGCGGCGCGGCTTCATGCGGCAGGCGGCGGGGCTGTCGGTCGATCCGATGCCGCGCCTGTTGCAGGGGCGCGCGCTTTAGCGGCTGGCCCGGCGCGCGGTTTCGCGTCATAGGGGTGCGGGCAACCCGGGGGGCGCCATGAGCTTGGATCAATTCCTGCAGGATCTGGACCGTGACATCCGCGACCGCGCCGAATGGGGCGCGGTGGCCGACTACATCCCCGAACTGGGCCGGATCGACCCGGCGCAATTCGGCATCGCCGTGGCCTTGGCCGACGGGCAGGTGTTGACGGCGGGGCAGGCCCGGACGGGCTTTTCCATCCAATCGGTCAGCAAGGTTTTTGCGCTGGCCTGCGTGCTGGGCCGGATCGGCGAACAGCTGTGGCTGCGCGTGGGGCGCGAGCCGTCCGGCGACCGCTTCGATTCGATCCTGCTGCTGGAACAGGAAAAGGGCCGGCCCCGCAATCCCTTTATCAATGCCGGCGCGCTGGTCGTCACCGACGAGATGCTGACCGGCCGCAGCCCGCAGCAGGCCTTGGCCGAGGTTCTGGGATTCGTGCGCGCCGCCGCGGGCGATGACGCCATCCATATCGACAAGGCCGTCGCCCGGTCCGAGGCCCGCACCGGGCACAGGAACACCGCGCTGGCCCATTACCTGCGCAGCTTTGGCAATCTGAAGGCGCCGCCGGACCATGTGCTGGGCACCTATGTCCATCAATGCGCCATCGAGATGAGCTGCGTGCAGCTGGCCCGGGCGGGCCGGGTGATTGCCGGGCTGGATTGCGCGCCGACGCTGCTGTCGAAGGTCAAGCAGCGACGGATCAACGCGCTGATGATGACCTGCGGGCAATATGACGGATCGGGGAATTTCGCGTTCCGCGTCGGCATGCCCGCAAAGTCGGGGGTGGGCGGCGGGCTGCTGGTCATCGCGCCGGGCAAGGCATCCATTGCGATCTGGTCGCCGGGGCTGGATGGCTGGGGCAATTCGCAGATGGGCACCCTGGCCGCCGAGCGGCTGGCCGAGTTCACCGGCTGGTCGGTCTTTGGCTGAGAGGCCGCAAATGGGGGCTGCCTGCCCCCCTGACCCCCGGGGGATATTTTTAGACCAATGCAGGGTCAGGCGGTGAGGTCGGCGGCGCGGGTCAGATCGGCGCGCAGTTCCGCCAGAGCGGCCTCGGCCCGGTCGGGGGGCAGGCGCAGGATCAGGCTGGGATGCCAGGTGATCAGCACCGGGCCCTGATCGAAGGCGGGTTCGATCGTGCCGCGCCGGGGCGTCAGGGGTTTGCGGTTGCCGGTCAGTGCAAAGGCCGCCGTGGCGCCCAGGGCCACCGTCAGGCGCGGGGCGGTGAAGCGGCGTTCCAGATCCAGCCACCAGCGGCACTGTTCGATATGCGGGCGGTCGGGGGTCTGGTGCATCCGGCGTTTGCCGCGCGGGGTAAAGCGGAAATGCTTGACCGCATTGGTCAGCCAGGCGCGGTCGGGGTTCACGTTCGCCTGCGCCATGGTGCGGTGCAGCAGCTGGCCTGCGGGGCCGACGAAGGGGCGGCCCTGCAGATCCTCGTGATCGCCCGGCGCCTCGCCCACGATCATCAGGGGGGCGTCGGTGGTACCCTTGCCCCAGACGGTCTGGGTGGCTGCGTGGCAAAGATCGCAGCGGGTGCAGCGGGCGGCCTGGGTCTGTGCCTGTGCCAGGCTGTCGGGGGGCCGGTCGTCGGGCTGCTGGCGCAGTCTGGCGGTGATTTTGGGCGCGAAGGCAGGGGCGTCGGTGGCACCTGCGTCGCGCATGGCCTGCACGCGGCGGGGTGCATCGGCCAGCATGTCGGGGATCAGGCGGGTTTCGGGCAGGTTCTTCCAGTATTTCATCGGCATTTCGGACCGCATGGCCTGGGTCTTGATGCGGGCCGGGTTGAAGATATTGGCGAAGTAGGTCTGCCACAGCCCGTGGCTGGCATCGTCGGGCAGATCGGGACGCGGGGCCGGGTCGTCATAGGCGATGGCGCTGCCGGTGAACCGGGCCGTGCCCTCGGGCGTGGCAATCAGCCAGTCCATATCGGCGAAACGTTTGGCGAAGAACGGGGTGCCCGCCTCGAGGATCGGATGTTCGGGTTCGAACCATGCGCCAAAGCCGCGGCGCGGGCCATCCGAGGGCAATTCGTGAAAGCGGACGAAGGCGTGCATCTTGTGGATGTCGCGGCGCACGGATTTGGCCAGCCGTGTCAGACGGTCCGTCGTCGGATCGGCGGGATTGTCCAGAAAGCGGCGGTCGGTCTGCGCGCGGATCAGCGCGGCATACAGCAGCGACCAGCGTTCGGGGTCGGAATGGCTGGCGACCTGACGGGCCAGTTGCAGGAAATCCTGCGTCGCCCGGACCGGCTGATCGCCGGGTGAGGGCGGCGGGTCGGCGCCGAACAGATCGGCGGGCGTGTCGGGATCGGCCCATGTGACGGTCTCGGGGGGGATGCGGGCGCTGGCAAGGTCGCGGGCGGCCGCGCGCCATGCGTCGAACCGGGCAAAACGCGGCAGCTGGACCCGGATCATCAGAACAGCGACAGCTGTTCGGGCGGCGGCGCATAGCGGGCGCGCAGATCCGCGCTGTCGGTCAGCGCCCCCGGCGTCCAGTCGGGCAGGGTCACGAAGGGCTGCGCCTTGGACATGATCGCGCCGATGCGCAGCAGATCGGCGTATCGCAGCGCCCCGTTGCGGCGCGCGGCCAGAATCCGGGTGACGGTCTTGGTGCCGAAGCCCGGCACGCGCAGCAGCATCTCGCGCGGGGCACGGGCCACATCGACGGGGAATTGCGCGCGGTTGGCCAGCGCCCAGGCCAGCTTGGGGTCGATGGCCAGATCCAGATTGCCCGAAGGGTGGGCGGCGCCGATCTCGTCCGCGTCGAAACCGTAAAAGCGCATCAGCCAATCGGCCTGATACAGGCGGTGTTCGCGCATCAAGGGCGGCTTGATCAGCGGCAGCGCGGCCGAACTGTCAGGAATGGGCGAGAAGGCCGAATAATAGACCCGTTTCAGCAGATAGCCGGAATAGAGATTGGCCGAGGTCGCCAGAATATCGCGATCGGTGGCCGCATCGGCGCCGATAATCATCTGCGTGGACTGGCCTGCGGGCGCGAAACGCGGCGGGCGCTTGCCGGTATGGCTGCGGTCCTTGGCGGCCTCTCGGCCCAAGCGGACATCGGCCATGACGGCGCGGATCGTCTCGGGGCGTTTTTCGGGGGCCAGCTGGCGCAGGCTGGCATCCTGGGGCAGTTCGACATTCACCGACAGCCGGTCCGCGAACAGCCCCGCCTGCGCCACCAGATCGGGCGAGGCGTCGGGGATGGTCTTGAGGTGGATATAGCCCTTGAAGCCATGCTCGATCCGCAGCATCCGCGCGATGCGCACCATGTCGCCCATCGTCTGGTCGGGGCTGCGGATGATGCCGGATGACAGGAACAACCCCTCGATCATGTTGCGGCGATAGAATTCCAGCGTCAGTTTCACCACCTCTTCGGGGGAAAAGCGGGCGCGTTCGACATTGCTGCTGACGCGGTTGATGCAATAGGCGCAGTCATAGATGCAGAAATTCGTCATCAGGATCTTCAGCAGGCTGATGCAGCGCCCGTCCGGCGTATAGGCGTGGCAGATGCCCGACCCGCCCGCCGACCCGATCCCGCCCGACCGCGAATCGCGCCGCGTCGTCCCGCTGGACGCGCAGGAGGCATCGTATTTCGCCGCGTCCGACAGGATCGCCAGTTTCTGGTCAAGGGTGCGCTGTGCCATGGTCCGCAAGATATGTTCTGTTTGTGTTCCCGGCAAGGCGCTTGCATTGAAACAATGCGCGGCGAACGGTCACGGACATGCGATGGGGGCGGGGGCGGATCATCCGGCAGACGTGATGTGCAAGCGCTGCGCGAAGGGATATGATCGGGGCATGAACATACGCACCCTCGCCCTTGCGCCCGCCCTTTTGTTTGCCATGGCCTTTCCGGCACTGGCCGAACGCATCCCGCTGAACGAGATCTCGCGCTATCTCAACAGCCTGACGACGCTGACGTCGGAATTCACGCAGGTGAACCCCGATGGCACCGTGTCCACCGGCACCGTCTATATCCAACGCCCCGGACGGGTGCGGTTCGAATACAACAACGACCCGACGCTGGTCCTGGCCTCGGGCGGCAGCGTCGCGATCTTTGACGGCAAGTCGAACAGCGGCCCGCAGCAATATCCGCTGTCGCAGACGCCGCTGTCGATCATTCTGGACGCGAATGTCAATCTGGGCCGCCAGGGGATGGTGACCGGACATAGCGAACAGAACAATGCGACCGTGGTGACCGCGCAGGATCCGCAGCGTCCGCAGAACGGCAATATCCAGATGGTGTTTTCCGCCCCGACCGAGCTGCGCCAATGGGTCGTCACCGATGACAGCGGCCAGAAGACCACGGTCATTCTGGGCGAGATGCAGAAGGGTGGCGCGATCCCGGCCTCGCGCTTCTCGATCCAGAACGAGTTGCGACGCCGCTGAGGCCCCCCTTCGGCGGGTGGATTGCATCCCCACAATTGCGTGATTGACGTTGTCCCCGACCGGGGGCAACCCTGCGGAACCGCATCGAGGTTTCGCCCATGTCTCATTCCCGCATCCTGACGCCGGTTCTGATCGGCGGATCGCTGATCCTGCTGATCAACTTTGCGCTGCGCGCCAGCTTTGGCGTCTTTCAGATCCCGATCGCCGCGGATTTCGGCTGGCCGCGCGCCGAATTCAGTCTGGCCATCGCCATTCAGAATCTGGCCTGGGGCGTGGGGCAGCCGATCTTCGGTGCGCTGGCGGAACGGTGGGGCGACCGGTGGGCGATCATTCTGGGTGCGATCCTGTACAGCTCCGGGCTGATCCTGACCGCCTTTGCGACCACCCCCGCCGGCATCCAGTTGCTGGAGATCATCGTCGGTTTCGGCATCGCGGGCACCGGCTTTGGCGTCATTCTGGCCGTGGTGGGCCGGGCGGCCAGCGACGAGAACCGCAGCTTGGCGCTTGGCATCGCGACCGCCGCCGGATCGGCGGGGCAGGTCTTTGGCGCGCCTCTGGCCGAGGTGCTGCTGGCCTTTTACCCGTGGCAGACGGTGTTCATCATCTTTGGCGTGATCGTGCTGGGCACGATGGCCTTCCTGCCGATGCTGGGATCGGGCAAGCCCGCCACCCGCAGCGAGCTGGAGGAAAGTCTGGGCACCGTGCTGAAGCGGGCGTTCCGCGATCCGACCTTCATGATGATCTTTGTGGGCTTTTTCTCCTGCGGCTATCAGCTGGGCTTCATCACCGCGCATTTCCCCGCGATGATCACCGAGATGTGCGGCCCCATCGATCCGGCGGGCATGCTGGCGGGGCTGGGGATCACCACGACCTCGATCCTGGGGGCGGTCGCGATTTCGCTGATCGGGCTGGCCAATATCGGGGGGGCCCTGCTGGCGGGCTATCTGGGCAAGCGCTATACCAAGAAATACCTGTTGGCGGGCATCTATACGCTGCGCACCATCGCGGCGGCGGCATTCATCCTGACGCCGATCACACCCGCGACGGTCATCGTCTTTTCGCTGGTCATGGGGGCGCTGTGGCTGGCCACGGTGCCGCTGACCTCGGGGCTGGTCGCCTATATCTATGGGCTGCGCTATATGGGGACGCTGTACGGCTTTGTGTTCCTGTCGCATCAGATCGGGTCGTTCATGGGGGTCTGGCTGGGCGGCTGGCTGTATGACGCCTCGGGCGATTATCTGCTGGTCTGGTGGATCGGCGTGGGTGTCGGCGCGTTCAGCGCGCTGATCCATCTGCCCGTCCGCGAGGCACCGGTCAGGATCGCCGCCCCTGCCGCCTGATGGTTTGACCGGCGCCCCCGCCTTCCCTAGGGTCAGCCGGATCTTTCAGGAAAGGGACCGCCGATGTTCACCACGATGACCCGCGCCTTGCTGGCCGGGGCCGCCATGCTGGCCGCACCCGCCGCGATGGCGCAAGAGACCGGCGATTGCCCGGTCGCCCAGTTCACCATGGGCCTGCGCTATCAACAGCAATCGGCCGAGGTGCGGGCGCTGCAATTGCAGGCTTATAATCTGGCGACCCTGCGTCTGGATCAGGCGGTCGAGGGGGTCGAGGATCCCTCGACCCTGGCCGTCGTCACCGATCTGGACGAGACGGTGATCGACAATTCCGCCCTGCTGGCCCGCGATCTGGCTGATTGCCACATGTATGACGCATGGGACACCTGGCTGCCGTGGGAACGCGACGGCATCCCCGCGATGATCCCCGGTGCGATGGAGTTTCTGACCCATGCCGATGAATTGGGCGTGACGATCCGCTATGTCTCGGACCGTTCGGACGAACAAAAGACCGACACGGTGGCGACGCTGATGGCGCTTGGCCTGCCGCAGGTCAGCGACGCCTCGGTCCTGCTGCTGGGCCCGCCCAAGGTCGAGCGTCGCGAGATCGTCAGCGCCGATCATCAGATCGTGCTGTTGCTGGGCGACACGCTGCATGATTTCGACGGGCGGTTCCGCAAGACCCCGCTGGAGGATCAGCGCGCCACCGTGACCGAGGAATCGGCGAAATGGGGCGCCGAATGGATCGTCTTTCCCAATGCGGGCTATGGCACCTGGTCCGAGGCGCCCCTGACCGAATGGGCCGCAGCCCCGCTGGTCGAACCGTGGGAGTGACCCGCATTTGACCTTGGCGCGCGCCCGGCCTAAGCCAAGGGCGCGCGCAAGCCGAGGACCGTTGATGACCCTTCCCCCCCGCACCCCCCATGACCACGCCATCGCCGTTCGCTATCAGCAGGCTTCGGCCGAGGTGCGCGCCCTGCAACGCCAATGCTATGCGCTGGCGACGCTGCGCCTGCAGGCGGCGGTGCGGGATGCGGGGGATGGGGCCGGTCTGGCGATTCTCAGCGATATCGACGAGACGATCCTGGACAACAGCGCCGTCATGGCCATGGCGATGGGGCATGACGGAATGTTCCAGAACCTGGACACATGGAAGCTGTGGGAGCGCGAGGGCAGCCCGCATCTGATCCCGGGTGCTGCGGATTTCTTTGATCTGGCCGACGATCTGGGCGTCACGATCTTTTACGTCTCGGACCGGTTCGAGGAAAACAAGCTGGCCACCATCGCCACCCTGTCGCGCCTTGGCCTGCCGCAGGTCCATGCGGAACAGGTGCTGCTGTTCGGCCCGCCCAAGGCGGAACGCCGCGCCCGTGTCGAACGCGACCACCGGGTGATTTTGCAGCTGGGCGACACGCTGCATGATTTCCACGGCGCCTATGCCGGGGCCGCGCTGGAGGATCAGCACCGTCTGGCCGAGGATCACGCCGACCGCTTTGGTCAGGACTGGATCGTCTTTCCCAATGCCGCGCATGGGACATGGATGGGGGCCGAACTGCGCCCCTGGCAACCCGCGACGGTGGTTCGCCAGCCCGCATGACGCCGCCTGCTTGACGCCGCGCGCTTAACGCTGCCCGCTTGAAGCCCCGGCCCCAGCCTGTCGGCTTATCGCCAGCCGCGCGGCGAAAGCCCAAGACGCCCGGCGGCGCGGCTCAGCGCGCGCAGCGGCGCCGTCACCCGCCACGAGGTGCTGGCCACCATCGCGGCCTCGCGCCGCGTCGCGCGGTCGCGGGCCTCGGTCAGTTCGGCCAGCGCCCTGTCCCGTTCGGCCTGTGCCGCGTCGCGCGGTCGCGGGCCTCGGTCAGTTCGGCCAGCGCCCTGTCCCGTTCGGCCTGTGCCGCGTCGCGCTGCGATGTCAGCGCGTCCCGCATCCGGTCCTGTCCGGCGCGGGTCTGCGCCAACTGGGCCAGCAGGCCATCACGCTCGGCCGTCAGGGTGGGCAGGGTTTGCGCCAGTTCGCGCGATTGCAGCGCCAGACCTTCGGCCTCGGCCCGCAGCCGGGACAGGGCCTGCGCCACCCGGCTGCCCAGCTGCGCGGCATCCGCCTGCAGGATCGCGGGATCGTCCAGGGCCAGCGCGACGCCCAGCCTGTCGCGCAGATCCTGCGCCCCCGCCATCTGCCACTGCCGGGACAAGGCCGCTTGCAGATGCGGATCGGCATCCGGCAGCAGGTGCGACGAATCGGCAATGTCGGACGGGTTGAGACCGGCCCCCTGATCGATAGGCGACAGCCCATCCGCCAGAGTGCCGCTGTCGGGCGGGGTTGCGACAGAGGGGGCGTCGAAGGCTGCGGGCTGGCTCATCTGGCGCGATCTCCGGGTCAGGGCGGCGCCCCGGCGCACGCGTGACGGCGCGACAGGCAAAGCGCCCCTCTGCCCATCGCAAATGCCGGGGCGCCGATCAAGAAAAACATTGTCGCAACAGTCATCTGTTCACGATGCGGTGGCGTGCGGATGTCAGACGCGCGGCTCGTCCGGCTTGTGCAGAAAGACCGCGTCCAGATCCAGCTGGGCCGCCATCGCGGGCCACAGGCGTTCGATCAGATGCAGTTCGGTCCCGTCAAAGGGGATCGGCTCGTTCGGCCAAGGATAATCGGGGCCGAACAGGGCCAGCATGCTGCGGGCCACATCCGCGCGGGTCCAGAACATGTTGCCCACCGGGAACAGCAGCGGATTGTCGGGCAAAGGCCCGGCAAAACGCCCTGCGATCCCGGGCAGACGGCGGCGCGAATCGTCCCATGGGACGAAATGAGGCTCGAACGGGGCGACAAGGCCGATGCCGTCTTGGGCGATCCGCGTCAGGGCCGGGGACAGGCTGTCGCCATCGCCCAGCAGGATCTGATGCAGGAACCGCCGCCAGACATCGCCATGGCTGCTGGTCTGGACGGATTTCTTCTGATGCAGGTGGCACCAGATCCGGTCGTCGCCCGCCAGCCCGCCGGGCGCGAACAGCCGCAGAAAGGGCAGGATGTCGCGGCCCTGATTGGGGACCGCCAGCGCCTCGACCGGCAGATGCAGGGTGGCGCCCATGTCGCGGATCCGATCGGCCTTGGCGGCGGTGTCGGTGGTGATCACGATGCGCGCCGCCCGGGCAAAGGCCGCGTGCCCCTGCAGAGAGCGTTCCAGATCGTCCAGATAGAAGGCATGGATATGGACGGCAAAGGCGGGCAGGTCCGCTGTGATCGCGGGCAGGGGGCGGTAATCCTCGATTCTCAGGCGACGATGGATCCAGTTGTCCGAGGCCGCGATCGTGGCCCGTGCCTCGTCCACATCGCGCCACAGCCGCCTGCGGCCATAGCGCAGCAGCTTTTCGCGTTCCCGCTGGCGCAGGGGCCGGTTGGCGGACGATCCGGTGAACAGCAGCGGAATGTCGATCGCGCTTTCGCCGATGACAAAGTTGCGCTGCCGCGCCAGCCGGTCCTGCAGCACGGTCCGGATGCGGTCATAGGCCGGGATGCCCGCATCGGCGTCAGGGACAGGGTCGTCGCTGCCGGTCTTGCGCGGCAAGGCCAGTAGTGCCTCCAGCGCGGCCGATGGATCGGCGTAAGCGACCGGCGTGATCCGGCCAGACGGGCGATAGCGGTCGTCGGCAAAGCCCGTCGCGCCGTTGAAGCAGACCACCGGCAGGTCATGCGCCACGGCGCGAAAGGCCGCATCGGGCAGCGGGTCCAGCCGCGATGACAGGAACATCGCATCCGAGGCCTCAAGCAGCGGCGCCACCAGCGGACCGTCGGGCAGCACGAACAGATTGCCCGCGCCCGGCTGGTGCAGATGCTGGTCGAACCAGATGCCAAAGCCCATATCCTGATGGTTCAGCCCGTCGCCCGCCCAGACAAACACCGTCCGCGCATCGCGTGCGGCACAAAGCCGGGCGGTCTGGGCAAAGATGTCGCTGCCCTTCCGCCAGCCCAGATCGCCCAGCCCGCAGATCAGCCGCAGATCCGACAGATCGCGCCCCAGCACCGCGGACAGGCGCGCGCGCGCGGCCTGTTGGCGGGCCGTGCCGACCCGGCCCGGCACCAGCGCGGCGGGGGGGATGACGGCGCTGTCATGGTCCATGTCGAACCCCACATCGGCCAGCCGTCCCGTCCACCCCCCCCGCAGATGGTCCGAGGCAAAGATCAGCATGTCGGAAAAGCTGGCCACGGTCCGGACCCGCGCGGGATGCACGCAATCGGCATGCTCGTGCACATAGGTGACAAAGGGGATGCCCTGCGCCACCAGCGGATGGACGAACAGCATGGCCTCGACACCGCTCAGGATCGCATGGTCGATCCCGGCAAAGGCCGGATCGGTGACATAGGGCATATCGCGCAGCGGGTGGGCGGTGATCAGGGCCGCGCAGCAATCGGTCAGCAGATCGTCCAGCATCGCGCCACCGTCATGGAGGGCCACGGCGACGTTATGGGTCTGACGGGCCTGCCGCACCAGATCGCGGCCGGTCCTTGCCAGATCGCCGTCCGTCAGGCTGTCCAGACAGATCAGCACCGTGGGCCGGTCGGCGCGCAAGGGCTGACCGCCCCGGTGGATCGAGCGTTTCAGATCGGCCAGCGTGCGGCGACCGCCCTCGATCGCGCCGAATTGCAGGTAATGCAGCAGCGGGTTCATCCGTGCCGCCAGAATGTCGGGATGCCAGTCCAGATAGGCCTGCATCGAGAAATCCGAGATCTGCGCATCGACCGGCGCGCCCAGCTGGATCAGCTCGAATGCCAGCTCCAGCGCGCCGGGATGCCCGGCATCGGTCAGGGCGCGCAGGGCGGGATCGGTGATCAGGGGCGCAAGGGCCGTGTCGATATGGGGCGCCTGCGCGCGCAGCCGGGCATAAAAGGTCGCGTGGCGCCCCTCGGCCTGCCCGTGATCGGTGAAATGGCGGCGCAGGGTCGCGCAATCCCCGGTCAGATCGGGATAGGTCCGGGCATAGAATGCGGGGTCAAAGCGGAAATCCGCGCGGCGGTCGATGACCCCTGCCGGATGCGCCCACCGGGCCCAGATGTCGTCCAGCGGGTCCATTCACGCTCCTGCGAAGGCGGCGGCAAGAAAGGCAAAGCGGCGGTCGTCGGTCAGATCGGCGCGGCACAGATCCCGCGTCACCGTCGCCAGCAGCGGGCTGGCGGCGACCGCAGGGGCCAGACGAAAGGCCGTGACCGCCCCGGACGCATCGCTGCGCCAGCAGACCGGCGGGCCGGCGGGGATCGAGGCGGGCGACACAGAGGCCGAGGGCAGGGATGCGGATGCCAGCGGCGCCTGACCCGCGCGGCGATAGGACAGGGGACCGGAATGCCGCGCCAGCACGGCGGCGAACAGCGCCGCGCATTCCGCCAGCAGCGCATGGGCCGAGGGTTGCGGCTGCAGCAGCGTCAGCCGCAGCACGTCGCCCCCCACCGCGCCCGCCGGTCGGGGCAGATCCAGCCCGTCAAAGGCGGTGACGGCCCCGGCCAGAACGATCAGATCGCCGCCCCGCGCCATATCCGGGGGCAGGGCACTGACCTGCTGATCCGGCTGTGCATGAAGGATGATCATCGCGCCCGTCTTTCCCGACCCATCCGGGGCGACCGCCTCCGGTATCTGAACCAATTGGTACAGACATTCCCCTTGTCCCGTTATGACGCAGCCCGGACCCTTGTTGCAATTCGTCATTTGCGGATCGGACCGGTTTGACCGCCCCCTGACCGCCCCCCTGACCGCAGCCGCGTCAGAGGGTTTCTCAATGCCCCGGACAGGAAGAACCTATTGGCCGCGCGCATGGGTCGGGGCGATGCTGGCCCGGCTTTCGTCAGACAGAGGATACCCCATGACCGATCCCCAAGCGACCGCCGGTCCGAGCGATCCCGTCGATGTTCTGACGGGGCTTGCCGCGCTGACGCCCCACCGCATGCCGGATGATGTGCTGCGGCTGGCGCGGCTGTCGCTGCTGGATTGGCTGATCTGCGGGATCGCGGGCCGGTCCGAGCCCGTCTCGCAGGCATTGCGGCGGTATGCGCAGGACGAAAGCGGCCGGGATGCCGGGTCCAGCCTGTTCGGCGGCGGGCGGGCCCCGGCCCGGCTGGCGGCGATGGCGAACGGGACCATCTCTCATGCGCTGGATTATGACGACACGCATTTCGCCCATGTGGGGCATCTGTCCGTCGGCATCTGGCCCGCCGTGCTGGCCATGGGCGAACAGCAGGGCGACAGCGTGGCGCGGATGGCGCAGGCCTTTCTGGTCGGGGCCGAAGGTGCGATCCGCATCGGCTGCGTGCTGGGCGCCGTGCATTACAATCGCGGCTTTCACCAGACGGCCACGGCGGGGGCCTTTGGGGCGACGCTGGCGGTGGGGCGGCTGGCGGGGGTGGACGGCCAGACCCTGCGCCGCGCGCTTGGGCTGTGCGCCACGCGGGCCTCGGGGCTGAAATCGCAGTTCGGCACCATGGGCAAGCCGCTGAACGCCGGGCTGGCGGCATCGAACGGGATCGAGGCGGTGGCGCTGGCCCGTCTTGGCCTCAGCACCGCGCATGACGGGATCTTCGGGCCGCAGGGTTTTGTGGAGACGCATTCCGACGCGCCCGATCCGGCAGGTTTTGAGGCGGGACTGACCGGCCCGGACATGCCCGGCTTTCGCTTTCGCGACAACCGTTTCAAGTTTCACGCCTGCTGCCACGGCCTGCATGCGATGATCGAGGCGTTGCTGGACGTGCTGGCGGACACCCCGATCGATCCGCAGAACATCGCCCGGATCGAACTGCGGACCGCCCCGCGCTGGCTGCGGGTCTGCGATATCAAGCATCCCCGCACCGGGCTGCAGGTCAAGTTCAGCTATGGCTGGCTGGCGGCGATGGTAGTGACGGGGCAGCCCACGGGCGACGACCGGGTCTATACCGATGCGATGGCGGGCGATGCCGGGCTGGCCGATCTGGCGGGCCGGGTCGATGTGACGGGCGATCCCGCGATCAGCGACCAGCAGGCGCAGGGCGCGCTGCATCTGCGCGACGGGCGGATTTTGCCCTTTGCCCATGATCTGGCCCGGCCCGTCGCCACCGACATCCTGCTGGACAAGATCCGCGCCAAGGCCCGCGCGGTGCTGAAGGACGACGCGCAGCCGCTGCTGGATCTGTCGGGCGCGCTGGACGGTGCCCCCGACACGGTCGGTGCGCAGGATCTGGGCGCGCTGATCCGGGGCCTGACCGCCAGATGACCGCCCAGATGACGGGCGGGGCCGTGATCGCCGGGGTCTAGACCAGCACGGCCTCCCAGATGCCGCGGCGGACCAGTTCGCGGGCCACGTCCAGCGTCACCTGCTCGACCGAGCGGCAGGCGCGGGTCATCACCCGCGCGGGGTTCGACACCAGATAGACGGGCCGGGTCATCTGCGGCTCGACGATGGGGGCGCGCAGCAATTCGCCGCGCCCGACATAATCCTGCGCCGCGACCGGGGCAAAGATCGTATAGCCCGATCCGCGTGCGACCAGTTCCTTGATCTGGGTCATCGCGTCCATCTCGATCACCACGTTCAGGGTGACGCCGTTCTTCTGGCAATAGGTCTCGATCGTCTGGCGCAGCCCTTTCGAGGTCAGGATCATGTCCAGCCGCTGCAGATCGCGCAGCGCGACCGGGGCGCCGGGGGGCGTTTCCAGTGGCCAGGCATCGGGGGCGGAATAAAAGAACAGCTGTTCGTCCATGACATGGGTCGCGCGCAGATGCCCCGCATCGGACAGGTCATAGAGAAAGCCGATATCGACCGTGCCGTCCTGAATCCAGTCCCTGATATAACCGCTCATGGCTTCGACGGCGCGCAGCCGCACCTCGGGCAGTTCCAGCCGCACAGTTTCGGCCAGCGCGACCAGAATGACCATCGAACACGAGGGCGGCATCCCAAAGCCGACCTTGCCCCGGATCACCCCGCCCAGTTCGCGCATATCGGCCACGCAGGCATCCAGACCGGCGCAGATGCGCCGGGCATGATCGACCAGCACATGGCCTTCCTGCGTCAGCAGCGATCCGCGCGGGGACCGGTCGATCAGCTTGACGCCCAGCTCTTCCTCCATCCGCTGGACATGCTGGGACAGGGACGGTTGCGCCACGCCCACCGCCAGCGCCGCCGCCGAGATCGACGGCGCATCCGCGATGGCGAGAAAATAGCGAAGCTGCCGGATATCGACCATGACGCCCGCGTCCCTTCAGGTGAACTCGACGATCTGGCGGATGGCGCTGCCATCATCCAGACGGTCCATGGCCAGATTGATATCCTGCAGCGGCAGCCGGTGGGTCAGCATCTTTTCGACCGGCAGCTTGCCCTGGGCATAAAGCGCGAACATCCGCGGCAGATCGCGCTGCGGCACGCAGGATCCGATATAGCTGCCGCGCAGGGTGCGTTCCTCGGCCACCAATTGCAGGGCGTTCAGCGACATCCGGGCATCGGGATGGGGCAGGCCCGCGGTGACCGTCAGCCCGCCGCGACAGGTGCAGCCCCAGGCCGTCTCCAGCGCCTGCACGGAACCGGCCAGCTCGATGGCGACATCGACGCCGCCGCCGGTCAGGTCGCGCACGGCCTCGACCGTATGGGCGTCGGATTTGATGGCGCGCGTGGCGCCCATGTCCAGCGCGGTCTGCAGCTTGGCGTCAAAGGGGTCGATGGCGATGATCTGGCCCGCGCCCGCCGCCACCGCGCCCAGCACCGCCGACAGCCCGACACCCCCCAGCCCGAACACCGCGACCGTCGATCCCGGCATGACTTTGGCGGTGTTGAAGACCGCCCCCGCCCCGGTCAGCATCGCGCAGGAAAACAGCGCCGAGATATGGGGCGGCAAATCCGCATCGACCCTGACCAACGAAGGGCGCGCCAGCACCGCATGGGTGGCGAATGCCGACACGCCGACATGGTGATGCACGGGCTGGCCGTCCATCGACAGCCGCCTGTGCCCGGTCATCAGCTGCCCCTGCCCGTGATGGGTGGCGGCGCGGGTGCACAGGGCGGGCCGGCCTTCGGCGCATTTCAGGCAATGGCCGCAACCCGGCGCAAAGATGCACACCACATGATCGCCGCGCTGCAGATCGTCCACGCCCGCGCCCAGCTCCTCGACATAGCCCGAGGCCTCGTGGCCCAGCACCATCGGCACCGGGCGGGGCCGGGTGCCGTTGATGACCGACAGGTCCGAATGGCACACGCCCGCTGCCGCCATGCGGATCAGCACCTCTCCCGGGCCGGGGGGCGCAAGCTGCACCTGCCGCACCTGCAAGGCCTGCGCGGCTGCGAACCCGTGCTGGATGCCGCCCTGTTCCAGAACCGCTGCCCTGATGTCCATCCGTCCCCTCCCTGTCATCGTCCCCCGGTGGCGCAGACTAACCTGTCCGGCGCAGGGGGGAACGCCCATCCGTGCTGCGATAGCACAAACCTATCGCTGAAATCGGTATAGCATATTGGCCGCCCCGTCCCCTGCGGCGTAGCCTTTTCCCAACTCGGGCTCTGGGAGGAAGCGATGGGGATTTCGGACATCATGCCAGCGGGCTGGCACGGACGCGCCCGGGCCGGGCTTCTGGCCTGCACCGTGGCGCTGGCCCTGCCGGGCCTGTCGCTGGCGCAAGAACAAGGTCAGCCCGACAGGCCCGCATGGGCCGACAACCGGTGGGGCGAGGGCGACCAGCTGGGTGCGGCCAATCACATGACCGCCGAACGGACCCGGCTGGCCGCTGAACTGGTGACGACCGGCAAGGTCTATAGCCTTGGCATCGTGGTCGGTCCCGACACCCCGGCCTTTCCGCCCCGCAGTTTGGCATTGACCGTGCTGCAACCCGGCCAGACCGACAATTCCGGGCTGGGCGACAATGCCTTTACCTATAACGACGACATCTTCATGGGCTGGCTGGGCATCGGTCCGCAGATCGACGGTCTGGGCCATGCGGGCGAGGATCACGTCTATTACGGCGGGCGCCATTATCACGATTTTGCGCCCGCCTCGGGGCTGACCGAACTGGGGCTGGATCAGCTGCCCGGTCTGGTCGGGCGCGGCGTTCTGCTGGACATGACCCGCCATTTCGACACGCCCATGGTCGAAGAGGGCGTGGCCTATACCGAAGACGACATCCGCGCCGCATCCGAGGCGCAGGGGGTCGAGCTGCGTGAAGGCGATGTCGTGCTGTTCCATTCCAACTGGATGGAGCTGCTGGACGGTCAGAATGCCGATCCCGAACGCTTTGGCGCCGCCGAGCCGGGTCTGGGCGTCAGCGGGGCCGAATATCTGGCCGGTCTGGGCGTGATGGCGGTGGGCGCCGACACCTGGGGCATGGAGGTGGTGCCCGCCGAGACCGAGGGCGAGGCATTCCGCGCCCATCAGATCCTGCAGGCCCATCACGGCATCTATATTCTGGAAAACATGGAAACGCGCGAACTGGCGGCGGACGGGGTCAATGAATTCATGTTCGTGCTGGGTCAGGCGCGTCTGAAAGGCGCGGTCCAGATGATGATCAACCCGATCGCCATTCGCTGACACCAAAAACACCAAAAGGGGGAGGATGCCATGACACGATTTCTGCTGACCACGGCCCTGTGCGCCGCAGCACCGCTGGCCGCGCTGGCGCAAGACAAGCCCGAGGCGCTGCAGGTGGGGATGACGACGTTCCTGACCGGCTCGGCCTCGGTCTTCGGGGTGCCGGCGCGCGACGCGATGGACATGATGGTCGCCGAACTGAACGAGGCGGGCGGCATCAACGGCGTGCCGGTCCGGATGACCTATATCGACGAGGGCGCCGGGGCCGAGGCGCTGACATCGGAATTCCGCCGCGTGGCCGGGCAGGCCGAGGTGATGATGGCGGGGATCTCGTCGGGGAACTGCCAGACGCTGGCGCCTTTGGCCGAGGATCTGCAGGTGCCGAACCTGATGTGGGATTGCGGCACGCAACGCATCTTCGAAGAGGCCGAATACGACTATGTCTTCCGCACGCAGGCCAATGCCACCGCCGAGATGATGGCGGCGGTCGTCTATCTGCTGCAGACCAAGCCCGATTTCCAGACCATCGCCGTGGTCAATCAGGATTATGCCTGGGGCCGCGACAGCTGGGACATCTTTTCCAACGCGCTGCGGGTGATGAAACCCGATGTCGAGATCGTCGGAGAGTTCTTTCCCAAATTCGGCGCGCCGGATTTCTCGGCCGAGATTTCCCGTCTGCAGGCCCTGCAGCCCGACGTGATCCTGTCCACGTCATGGGGGGGCGATCTGGACACCTTTGTTCAGCAGGCGTTTCAGCGCGGGCTGATGAACAGTTCGACCTTTGTGCTGCCGCTGGCCGAAAGCTCGTTGCAGCGGTTGGGCAGCAGCCTGCCTGCGGGCCATATCGTGGGGGCGCGGGGCGATCATTATTTCCTGCACCCCGAACGCCGTGACGATGCGGATTTTCAGGCTTTCGTGACCGGCTTTCAGGAAAAGACCGGCAGCATCCCGATCTATTCCGTCTTCCACGCCGCTCAGGCGCTGGAGGCGATGAAGGCCGCCTATGAAAAAGCCATCGCCGACAATGGCGTCGACTGGCCGACCGAAGACCAGCTGCTGGCCGCCTTCGAGGGGCTGGAGTTTCAGGCCTTCGGTCGCCCGATCACCCTGCGCGAGGACAATCAGGGCGTCGAGGCGCAGCTGATGGGCACCAGCGTGCAGACCGGCGATTATCCCTTTGCGACGCTGGAAAACATCGTGATCTATGATGGAGCGCAGCTGCTGCCGCCGGTGGGCGAGGTCTCGCTGGAATGGATCGGGGGGCTGGACGCGTCCTATCTGGATGGCGTGCAGTCCGACAGTTTCGAAAACTGAACAGGCCGTGTCCGGCGGGGCGCCCCGATATGGGCCCCCGCCGGTCGATCCTTGCGGCCCCTGATCGTCCCGAACCCTGACCCCGCCCGACCCTGAAACCAGAATGGTGCCCGGATGAACCTGACCCTTTTCCTGCTGGCCTTGTTCGACGGCATTTCCTATGCGGCGCTGATTTTTATCGTGGCGCTTGGGCTGACGCTGATCTTTGGCGTCATGCGCATCCTGAACGTGGCGCATGGCTCTCTTTATGCCATCGGGGCCTATGCCACGGCCTCGCTGACCGGCTGGATGCTGTCGCTTGGCTTTGCGCCGGTTCTTGCCTTTCCGCTGATGCTGGTCTCGGCCATTCTGGTGGGGGTGCTGCTGGGCGGCCCGATCGAGTGGCTGCTGCTGCGCCGCATCTATCACAAGCCCGAGGTGCTGCAGCTGCTGGTCACATTCGCGGTCTTCATGATCCTGGAAGACGTGCAGCGGCTGGTCTGGGGCACGCAGCCCTATTTTCAGGCCAGCGCCCTGCAGGCCCTGGGCAATGTCACGGTGCTGGGCGTCACCTATACGGTCTATCAGCTGATCCTGTTGCCGGTTCTGGCACTGGTCCTGCTGTTGGGGCTGCGGGTGTTTCTGCGCCACACGATCATCGGCAAGCTGATCCTGGCCACGACCGAGGACCGCGAGGCGGCGCAGTCGATCGGCATCGACGCCGACCGGGTGTTCCTGTTCACCTTCATCGTCGGCGCGGTGCTGGCGGGTCTGGGCGGCGCGCTGGCCTCGCCGACGACCTCGATCCTGCCCGGCATGGGGGCGGACATGATCGTTCTGTCCTTTGCCGTCATCGCCACGGCCGGGCTGGGCCAGATCGAGGGCGCGGCGGTGGCGGCGCTGATGATCGGGCTGGGGCGGTCATTCGCCGTTTATCTGTGGCCCGAGGTCGCCGTTCTGGTGCCCTATCTCATCATGGTGCTGGTGCTGCTGGTGCGCCCCGAGGGGCTGTTCGGCAGCCCCGTCGCCCGCAAGATCTGAGGAGGCGGCATGACCGTTCGATCCCCCGACACGACCGCGCCCCACCCGGTGGCGTCCCATCCCCCAACGTCCCGGACCCCGGCATCCGGCAGGGTTCCCGCCCGGCATGTGCTGACGGCGCTTGGCATTCTGGCGCTGATCGCGGTGCCCTTTGTGGTCCCGCAGCTGCAGTTG
Organism: Paracoccus nototheniae; assembly: GCF_004335005.1. GTDB lineage: Bacteria > Pseudomonadota > Alphaproteobacteria > Rhodobacterales > Rhodobacteraceae > Paracoccus > Paracoccus nototheniae. Next base: position 45,223 of record NZ_RQRT01000021.1, read on the forward strand.
CTGATCAATCTGGCGCTGGCCAAGGGGCTGGCGGTGCTGGGCGTCACCGTGATCCTGCGGGCCGGGCAGGTGTCCTTTGGCCATGCGCTGTTCTTCGGCATCTCGGCCTATGCGGGGGCGTTCCTGATCTCGGCATGGCCGGGGGCGGATCTGATCGTGGTGCTGATCGCGGGCGCTCTGGGTGCGGCGGTCTCGGGCCTGCTGGTCGGGCTGTTCGTCGTGCGCTATCGCGGGATCTTCTTCGGGATGCTCAATCTGGCCTTCTCGATGATCTTCTGGTCGATCCTTGAAAAGTTCTATCATTACACCGGCGGCGCCGATGGCATCCGCCTGACCCGGCCCACCGTTCTGGGCCACGAACTGGGCCGCGCCGATTTCGAACTGATCCTGTTCTATCTGGCCATCGCGCTGATGGTGGGCCTGGGCTGGTTCACGCTGCGCTGGCTGGCCTCGCCCGCGGGGCAGCTGTTCCAGACGCTGAAGACCAACGAGACCCGGCTGGAATATCTGGGCCTGTCGCCGCGCCGGGTGCTGCTGTCGGGCTATGTCCTGTCGGCGGTGCTGTGCGGGGTCGGCGGGTCGCTGATGGGCATGACCCAAGGGGTCGTCACCCCGGAATATGTCTGGTGGGTGCGGTCGGCGGAAATGGTGTTCATCGCGGTGCTGGGCGGTGCGGGATCGGTGCGCGGCGCCTTTGTCGGCGCGCTGGTCTATGAAATCGTGCGCATCTATGCCTCGGCCTTTGCGGCGGATATCTGGCAGTTGCTGTTGGGGGTGTTCCTGCTGGTCATCATCCTGTTCGCGCCGGGCGGCATCATGGGCATTCTGGACGGTCTGACCGGGCGCGCCCGTCCTGCAGGAAAGGTTCTGAAATGACCGCATCGCAGACCGCCGCCGTGCCCCTGCTGGAAACCCGCAACCTGACCATCAAGTTCGGCGGCATCACCGCCGCCGACGATGTCAGCATGACGATCGAGGCGGGCCGCAATCTGGCGATCATCGGCCCCAACGGTGCGGGCAAGACGACGTTCCTGAACATCTGCACCGGCTGGATCAAGCCGAAATCCGGTCAGGTGCTGTTCGAGGGGCGCGACATCACTCCACTGCCGCCGCGCAAGATCGTGGCGCGCGGCGTGGCCCGCGCCTTTCAGATCCCGCAGCTGTTCACCGAACACACCGCGCTGGAAAACCTGCTGATCGCCGTGTCGGCGCGCGAAGGCTTGCGCAACCCCCTGCGCCCCATGCACCGCATCCGCCAGCGCGACGAGATGATGGCCCTGCTGGAGATGGTGAACTGCGCCGATGTGGCCGACCGGCTGGTCGTCGAGCTGTCCGAGGGCCAGCGCAAGCTGATCGACATCGCCGTCGCGCTGGCGCTGAAGCCGCGTCTTTTGCTGATGGACGAACCCACCTCGGGCGTTGCCTCGTCGCAAAAGCACGAGGTGATGGAAATCCTGATCGCGGCGCTGGCCAAGGCGCGCGTTACCTCGGTCTTTGTCGAACATGACATGGGCATCGTCAGCCGCCATGCCGACGAGGTCGCCGTCTGGAACACCGGGCGCGTGCAGCTGCGCGGGACGCCCGCGCAGATCCTGGCGCATCCCGACGTGATCCGCGACGTCATCGGAGAGGAGATCGCCTGATGCTGGAATTTCGCAACGTGCAGGCCTCGATCGGGATCATCCAGATCCTGCGGCATCTGGATTTCCGCATCGCCCCGTCCGAGACGCTGGCCCTGATCGGGCGCAACGGGGCGGGCAAGACCACCTTTCTGCGCAGCATCATGGGATTCACCCGCGTCGAGGGCGAGATCCATTTCGGCGATATCCGGCTGGACCGCCTGCCGCCGCCCAAGCGCCCGGGTCTAGGCATCGGCTATTCCCCCGAGGACCGGCGCCTGTTCTCGGCCTTCACGGTCGAGGAGAACATCCTGCTGCCCGCGCAGGCCGCCCGGCTTAGCGGTGCCGAAACGCGCAAGCGGCTGGACCGCGTCTATGACATCCTGCCCGAACTGCGCGAGATGGCCGGGCGTCCGGCGGGCAATGTGTCGGGCGGTCAGGGCAAGATGGTCGCCTTGGGCCGGGCTTTGATGTCTGGCACGCGGCTGGTGATGCTGGACGAACCGTTCCAGGGCCTCGCCCCCGCATTGGCGCAGCGCTACGCCGCAGCGCTTCGGGCCTTGCGCGATGCGGACCGGACCATCACGCTGATCATCACCGAATCCAACCCCTCGCTGCTGCGCGGTTTCGCGAACCGCACGCTTGTGATCGAGCGCGGCGAGATTACCGAAGGCTCGCTGGAGCCGGAAAGAGCGCACGCATGAAAGACCTTCCCGTATCGGACCGCAAACTGGCGCTGCCCCGGCCGCTGAACCTGATCGGCAACGATTTCGTCCCGGCGGCCTCGGGGGCCGAGATGGATGTTCTGTCGCCTATCGACGGGCTGCCCTTTGCCCGCATCGCCGACAGCGATGCCGCCGATATCGATGCTGCGGTCGCTGCGGCCCGCCATGCCTTTGACGCGGGCGAATGGGGCCGCCTGCCCGCGATGGAGCGGGGCCGTCTGATGCTGACGCTGTCGGCGCTGATCCTTGAGCATGCCGAGGATCTGGCCCAGCTGGAAAGCGCCGATAACGGCAAACCCATCGTTCAGGCCCGCGCCGACATGCAGGTCGCCGCGCGCTATTTCGAATTCTATGGCGGCGCGGCAGACAAGGTGCATGGCGAGGTCATCCCCTTCATGGCCGGATACAATGTCGAGATGCGCCGCGAACCCCACGGCGTCACCGGCCATATCATCCCGTGGAATTACCCCGCGCAGATGCTGGGGCGTTCGGTCGCGCCCGCGCTGGCGATGGGCAATGCGACGGTGCTGAAACCGGCCGAGGATGCCTGTCTCAGCGCGTTGCGGATCGGCGAACTGGCGGTGCAGGCGGGCTTTCCCCCCGGCGCGCTGAACATCGTGACCGGGCGCGGAGAGACGGCGGGCAAGGCGCTGTCGGAACATCGCGGCATCGATTTCATGTCCTTTACCGGCTCGCCCGAGGTGGGGGTGATGATCCAGATCGCGGCGGCGCGCAATTTCATCGGCTGCACGCTGGAACTGGGCGGCAAGTCGCCTCAGGTGATCTTCGAGGATGCCGATCTGGACGCGGCGATCCCGACCGTCGTCAAGGCGCTGATCCAGAATGGCGGACAGACCTGTTCGGCAGGCAGCCGCGCGCTGATCCAGCGCAGCATCTATGACCGCGTGGCCGCCGATCTGACCGCCCGGTTCAAGGAGATCGCGGCCTCGCCCTCGGGCGAGGATGCGGTGCTGGGGCCGCTGATCTCGGCCCGGCAAAAGCGGCGGGTCGAGGGATATATCGACGCTGCCGACGCGCCGCTGCTGGGGCGCGGGCAGATCCGTGCCGATGCGCCCAAGGCCGGGTTCTATGTCGCCCCGGCGCTGTTCGGCCCCTGCGATCCCGCATCCCGCATCGCGCAGGAAGAGGTGTTCGGCCCGGTGCTGACCCTGATCCCCTTTGATGACGAGGCCGATGCGATCCGCATCGCCAATGGCACCGAATACGGCCTTGTCGCCGGGGTCTGGACCCGCGACGGCGCGCGCCAGCAGCGCATGGCCAAGGCGCTGCGCTGCGGTCAGGTGTTCATCAACGGCTATGGCGCGGGTGGCGGTGTCGAACTGCCCTTTGGCGGCATCCGCAAATCCGGCCACGGGCGCGAAAAGGGCTTCGCGGCGCTGCTGGAATTTTCGCATATCAAGACCGTCGTGAACAATCACGGCTGATCATCCCAGAATGACAAGGAGGGCCAATATGCGCCTGAACGGAAAAACCGCACTGGTCACCGGTGCCGCCTCGGGCTTTGGCCGGGGCATCGCCCAGACCTATATCCGCGAAGGCGCCCGCGTGGCCATCGTGGACATGAACGCCCAAGGTGCGCGCGCCGTGGCCGAAGATCTGGGTCCGAATGCCATCGCCGTCACCTGCGATGTGACCCAGGGCGATCAGGTCGAGGCCGCGGTGCAGCAGACCCTGAGCGCCTTCGGGCAGCTGGACATCGTCGTCAACAATGCCGGCTGGACCAACCCCAACCAGCCCCTGATGGAGACCGACGAGGCGACCTTCCGCAAGATCTATGACATCAACGTGCTTTCGATCTTTCACATGACGAAATCCTGCGTGCCGGTCTGGCGCGGGCAGGGGGGCGGGGTGATGCTGAACGTGGGATCGACCGCAGGCATCCGGCCCCGGCCCGGCCTGACATGGTACAATTCGTCCAAGGGCGCGGTGAACCTGATGACCCGGTCGCTGGCGGTCGAGCTGGCCCCCGACCGCATCCGCGTCTGCGGGATCGCGCCGGTGATGGGGGTGACGGGGCTGCTGGAACAGTTCATGGGCATGCCCGACACGCCCGAAAACCGCGCCAAATTCATCGCGACCATCCCGCTTGGCCGCCTGTCCGAGCCTCAGGACATCGCCAATGCGGCGCTGTATCTGGGCTCGGACGAGGCGGCATTCATCACCGGCGTGATCCTGGAGGTCGATGGCGGGCGGACGGTCTGAGGGCCGCGGCGGGCGGGGTCCGGCAAGGATGCCGCGCCCCGCTCAGCCCCCTGCCGCTGACAGGATCGCCCTTGCGCGCAGGCGCACCGGGGCATCCACCATCTGTCCATCGACAGCCACCGCGCCGCCATCCCCGGCCCCCGTGCTGGCCGCCAGCACGCGTCGCGCCCAAGCGATCTGATCGTCTGATGGCTGGAATGCGCGGCGGACCGGCGTGATCTGACGGGGATGGATGCACAGCTTGCCACCCATGCCCAAGGCCCGCGCCTCGGCCGCGTCCGCGTGACACAGTTCGGGGTCGTCCAGCTGCGCGGTGACCCCGTCCAGAGGTGCCGCGATCCCTGCCAGCCGCGAGGCCATGACCAGCTCTGACCGGGCGGGCAGCAGCAGGTCGCGGCGGTGATCCATGCCCAGATCGGCGCAGAAATCGATCGATCCAAAGGCCAGTTGCCGCACAGCGGGCGATGCCGCGATGTCGCGCGCGGCGGCAAGACCCCGCGCGGTTTCGATCAGCGCGACCACCGCCAGACCGGGCAGGCTGGCCGCCATCGCCTCGATCGCCGCGCGGCATTCGGCCTTGGGCAGCAGGACGGCGGCAACGGGCTGCGCGCGCAGGGCGGCGATGTCGTCGGGGTACCATTGCGTGCCGATGGCGTTGACGCGCACGACGACCGGCAGATCGGTGAAATCGCAGCACAGCGCCGCGCGGGCGCGGTCCTTGGCGCCGGGCGCAACCGCATCCTCCAGATCCAGAATGACGGCATCGGTCCCGGACAGGGCGGCCTTGGCAAACCGGTCGGGACGGTCGGCGGGCACGAACAGCGGGGCGATTGCCGGGGTAAACCCTACCATGACGCCTGCGCTTGCATCGCCACCGGGCCGCCGGGCCGGGCGGTCCACAGCGCCATGTTTGCCCCGTCGGGGTCATCGGGGCCATCGGGGCTTGCGTTCAGCATGACATCGGCGGTGTCGAACAGCGGCGACAGACTGCGAAACCGGAACATCGACGGGGGCCGCCCCGCCACATCCGCCGCCATCTGGGCCAGCAGCGTGGCCTGCAGGGGGCCATGCATGATCAGGCCGGGATAGCCCTCGACCCCGGTGGCATAAGGGGCGTCGTAATGGATGCGATGCCCGTTGAAGGTCAGCGCGGAATAGCGAAAGAGCAGCGTCGCGTCGGGGCGGATCATCCGCTGATGCACGCCCGCAGGGGCCGTGTCGGACGTGACAGGAACCGGGGGGCCATCCGCCCCGCGATAGACGATGTCCTGCCGTTCGGTGACAGCCAGCCGGCCCGCAGCCTCGATCCGGTGATCGACGGTGACGAAACATAACGGCCCGCTGCGGCCCTGCTTTTGCTGGATGTCGCGGATGCGCGACTGCCGGGTGACCCGATCGCCGATCCGCAGCGGGGCGTGGAAGGTGAATTGCCCCCCCGCCCACATCCGCCGGGGCAGGGGCACGGGTGGCAGGAAACCGCCGCGCGCCGGATGCCCGTCCGGGCCAAGGGCCGAGGCGCGGATGGCGGGCTGGGTCAGGCACAGATGGATCAGAAGCGGCGCGTCAGCCCCGTCATCCAGCGGGCCGTCGCGATCGAATGTCGCCAGAAACCGCTGGACCTGGGCTGCGGTCAGCACCTCGGTGGCCTTCTCGGTGCGGCCGATCCAGTCCTGCAGGGCGGGCCAATCCTGGGTGGTGGTCCAATCCTGGGTGGTGGTCGGATCTTGCAGGGTGGGCGGGTCGATGGGCATCGCTTAATCGATCCTCTGGCCGATGGCCGGGACGGCGCGATAATCGCGCGGGGCGTGGCGCACCAGCGGCGCCGGGGCCGGGCACCGGACCGGGCCGTTCGGCGTGTCCAGCGTGATGCGGCGCAGATGCGGATGGGCCGACAGCCCCGCCATGTCATTGACCGAGGCCATCGCGATATCGGCCTGTTGCAGCCGGGCCATCGCCTCGGGCCCGGTCATCCGCGCAAAGGCCTCGGCAACGATGCCGTCGGTCTGCGGGCGGTTCGCCACCCGCGCGACATTGGTGGCAAAGCGTGGGTCATGGCCCAGATCGGGCTGGTCCAGAAACAGCTGGCACAGCTTGCGCCATTCCCGGTCGCTCTGGACCGAGATCAGCACCAGCTGTCCGTCGCGCGTCCCGAACGCGCTGTAGGGCGAGATCGAGGGATGGGCCAGACCGACCCGTTCGGGCGACTGCCCGGCCTCGTGATTGAGCAGCGGCACGGTCATCCATTCCGCCATCACATCAAACATCGAGACCGAGATGGTCGCCCCCCGCCCGGTGATCCCGCGCGCGATCAGCGCCTCGAGAATGGCGGCATGGGCGGTGGCGCCGGTGGCGACATCGACGATGGACATGCCGACGCGGGCGGGTTCTGTCGGGCCGCCGGTGATGGAACACAGCCCCGATTCCGCCTGAATCAGCAGATCATAGGCCTTGCGGTCGGCCATCGGGCCTTGGTTGCCATAGCCGGTGATGGCGCAGGTGATCAGCCGGGGATGGCTGTCGGCCAGGGCCTCGGGGTCGAACCCCAACCGGGCCAGCGCGCCGCGCTTGAGGTTCTGGACCAGCACATCGGCCCCGGCCAGCAGATCCGTGAAGCGCGCCTTGTCGGAAGCTTGGGTCAGGTCCAGCACGACCGAGCTTTTGCCGCGATTGAGCCAGACGAAATAGCTGGACTGTCCCGCCGCCGCCCGGTCATAGCCGCGCGCGAAATCGCCTTCGGGGCGTTCGATCTTGATCACCTCGGCCCCCGCATCGGCCAGCCGGGCGGTGGCAAAGGGGGCCGCGACCGCCTGTTCGACGGCCACCACCTTCAGCCCCTTCAGCGGCAGATCCATCAGAAGCTCCGCGGCAGGCCAAGCACATGCTCGGCGATGTAGGACAGGATCAGGTTGGTCGAGATGGGCGCGACCTGATACAGGCGGGTTTCGCGGAACTTGCGTTCGACATCGTATTCGCAGGCAAAGCCAAAGCCGCCATGGAACTGGATGCAGGCATTCGCGGCCTCCCAGCTGGCCTTGGCGGCCAGATATTTGGCCATGTTCGCCTCGGCCCCGCAGGGCTGGCCGTCGTCGAACAGGCGGCACGCCTTATAGCGCATCAGGTTCGCGGCCTCGATCTCGATATAGCTTTCGGCGATGGGGAACTGGACGCCCTGGTTCTGCCCGATCGGTCGGCCAAAGACGACGCGGTCGCCGACATAGCGGGTCACCCGGTCCACGAACCAATAGCCGTCGCCGATGCATTCCGCCGCGATCAACGCGCGTTCCGCATTCAGCCCGGTCAGGATATAGCGAAAGCCCTGACCTTCCTGCCCGATCAGGTTTTCGGCAGGAATTTCCAGATTGTCGAAAAACAGCTCGTTCGTCTCGTGGTTGACCATGTTCAGGATCGGGCGCACCGCCATGCCTGCGGCCATCGCCTGTTTCACATCGACCAGAAAGATCGACAGGCCTTCGGATTTCTTCGTCACATCGGCCAGAGGCGTGGTGCGCGCCAGAAGGATCATCAGGTCGGAATGCTGCACCCGGCTGATCCACACTTTTTGCCCGTTGATCACATAACGGTCGCCCTTGCGCACCGCCGTGGTGCGGATCTTCGTCGTATCGGTGCCGGTGGTGGGTTCGGTCACGCCCATCGATTGCAGCCGCAATTCGCCGCTGGCCAGCCGGGGCAGGATGTCGCGCTTTTGCGCATCGGACCCGTGCTTCAGCAGGGTGTTCATATTGTACATCTGACCGTGGCAGGCACCCGAATTGCCGCCCGCGCGGTTGATCTCTTCCATGATGACCGAGGCTTCGGTCAGGCCCAGCCCCGATCCGCCGTATTCCTCGGGGATCAGCGCGGCCATCCATCCGGCGCGGGTCAGCGCATCGACGAAGGCCTCGGGATAGGCGCGGTCCATGTCGATCCGGCGGTGATATTCGTCGGGAAATTCCGCGCACAGGCTGCGGATCGCCTCTCGGATGTCCTGAAACGCGTCGGTCGTGGTCGTCAGCAAGGCGGTCCCTCCGGCAGGCTTGGGCACAGGCCCCGACTGTGGCGCAGATGCGCGCAAGGGATGAAATACAGCTTTGTCATGGGGGCCATATGCAGCGCCTATGACAGCCAGGGTGCCCGCCGCCATTCTGCCGGGCCCAGCACATGGATCGACTGGCCAAGGCTGTCCACCGCAACCGTCACCGGCATGTCGCGGACCTCGAATTCACGCACGGCCTCCATACCCAGATCCTGGAAGGCGATCAGGCGCGCCGACCGGATCGCCCGCGCGACCAGCACCGCAGCCCCGCCCACGGCGACCAGATAGCTGGCACCCGCCGCCGCGATCTGCGCCACGGTCTCGGGCCCGCGTTCGGCCTTGCCGATCATCCCCAGCACGCCCTGATCCAGCATCATCCGGGTGAACCCGTCCATCCGGGTCGCGGTGGTCGGCCCGGCAGGCCCCACCACCTCGTCACCCACCGGATCGACCGGGCCGACGTAATAGATCAGCCGGTCGCGCAACGAGAACGGCAGCGCCTCGCCCCGCGCCAGCAGGTCGGCGATGCGTTGATGGGCGGCGTCGCGGCCGGTCAGGATATGGCCGCTGATCAGCAGGGTCTGGCCGGGCGCCCATTCGGCCATCTGCGCCCGGGTCAGACGGTCCACATCGACCCGCAGCAGGTCAGTCGTCTCGGTGGACCCGGTGATGCGGGGCCACAGGGACAGATCGGGCGGGTCAAGATAGACCGGGCCGTCGCCGGTCAGGGTGACGCTGGCATGCCGGTTCGCGGCGCATTGCGGCATCAGCGCGACCGGCATCGAGGCCGCATGGGTGGGGCAGGTCGTCAGCTTGACATCGACCACCGTCGTCACCCCGCCCAAGCCCTGCGCCCCCACGCCAAGCGCATTGATGCGGTCATGAAGGTCGATCCGCATCCGTTCCTCGGCCGAGACCGGGCCGCGCGCCCGCAGCGCGGGCATGTCGATCGGGTCCATCAGCGCGCGTTTGGCCATCAGCATCGCCTTTTCGGCACTGCCGCCGACGCCGATGCTGATCATGCCGGGCGGGCACCAGCCCGCGCCCAGCTGCGCGACCGTATCGACCACCCAATCCGCGACCGAGGCTGATGGATTCAGCATGACATAGCGGGCCTTGTTTTCGGACCCGCCCCCCTTGGCCGCGATGTGCAGGGTCAGGTTGTTGCCAAGGCAGGTCTCGACATGGGTGATCGCCGGGGTGTTGTCGCGGGTGTTGGTCCGGGTGAACAGCGGATCGGCCACCATGGATGCGCGCAGCGGATTGCCCGCATCCAGATAGGCCAGCCGCACGCCGTCATCGATGCAGGCGGCCAGCGTTCGGTCGCCCTCGATCACCACCGACTGGCCAAGGCGGGCAAAGACGATCACCATGCCGGTGTCCTGACAGATCGGCCGCCGCCCCAGGGCCGCCAGACGCGCGCTTTCCAGAATCTGCCCGATGGCCGATTTCGCCGCCGGGCTTTCCTCGCGCGTATAGGCCGCCGACAGTTCGGCCAGATAGTCGGGTGCGTGATAGCAGGCGATATATTGCAGCGCGGCGCGGACCGTTTCGGTGATATCGGCGCCGCTGATCCGGGTGATGGTCATGGATGGCCCCCCTTGCAGACCCTTGCCCCAGCCTATCGGCTGGCCTGCCACGGGGGCAAGGCGGCGGGTCTGTCCGGGCCATTGGCCTGGCCTTTGACCATCCAAGCCTGAGCCAATCTCTGCGCATCG
>NZ_RQRT01000220.1 GCF_004335005.1 Paracoccus nototheniae
ACCTTTTCTGGCTGACTGCCGCGCAGATGGCACGCATGGCCCCCTTTTTTCCAAAGTCGCACGGCAAGCCACGCGTTGATGACAGGCGAGTTCTCAGCGGGATTATCTTCATTATCCGCAATGGCTTGCGCTGGCGTGATGCACCGACCGCCTATGGACCCCACAAGACGCTTTACAGCCGTTGGAGCGGGAGCGGAAAAGGCATCTTCGCTCGGATGATGGCCGGGCTTGCTGCCGAACACGGTGAAGAGAAGACCGTGATGATAGATGCGACATACCTGAAGGCACATCGCACAGCGACCAGTATGGCCGTCAA
>NZ_RQRT01000221.1 GCF_004335005.1 Paracoccus nototheniae
ATGTTCGGCAGGCTCAAGGATTGGAGGCGCGTGGCAACGCGATATGACAGATGTCCGAAGATCTTCCTCTCGGCCATCGCCCTCGCAGCAACCGTCATCTATTGGTTATGAATCCTGACCCTAGCTGACGGCCCAGTTCGACGCGATGAGCATCTTCTTGAGGCACGAACGGGCGGGCTGTCCGACCGCGGCCAGCGTGCTTCCATCGCAAAACCCGTGCTTCACCTTCCCGTTTCCGCGCGAGATGATCCTTGATGGACCGTCTGTGGCGCCTT
>NZ_RQRT01000222.1 GCF_004335005.1 Paracoccus nototheniae
GTGGGCGGGTGACATCACCTACGTCTGGACGCGGGAGGGTTGGGTTTATCTTGCCGTGATCATTGACCTTTTCTCCAGGCGCGTCGTCGGATGGGCCATCAGCAACCGCATGAAGCAGGATCTTGCCTTGCGGGCGCTGAACATGGTCATCGCGATCCGAAGGCCACCACAAGGGTGCATTCATCACACGGATCGCGGATCGCAATACTGCGCTCACGACTATCAGAAGCTGCTGCGCAAGCACGGGTTCAAGGTGTCGATGAGTGGGAAAGGC
>NZ_RQRT01000223.1 GCF_004335005.1 Paracoccus nototheniae
AGGCGACCACGCCCCCCTTTTTGACGGCCATACTGGTCGCTGTGCGATGTGCCTTCAGGTATGTCGCATCTATCATCACGGTCTTCTCTTCACCGTGTTCGGCAGCAAGCCCGGCCATCATCCGAGCAAAAATGCCCTTCCCGCTCCAACGCCTCCAACGGCTGTAAAGCGTCTTGTGAGGCCCGTAGGCGGTAGGTGCATCACGCCAGCGTAAGCCATTGCGGATTATGAAGATAATCCCGCTAAGAACTCGCCTGTCATCAACGC
>NZ_RQRT01000224.1 GCF_004335005.1 Paracoccus nototheniae
TTGGAAAAAAGGGGGCCATGCGTGCCATCTGCGCGGCAGTCAGCCAGAAAAGGTCGCTCATGTCACCGCTCCGTTTCTGGGCCGTGAATCACGCCGCGAAACGGAAATCAATGCATCCTGACCCTAGTATGACAGTTGATCGCGGGGGTGGCGCCGTCTTTTTCTTCTCAGCAGCATCCGCAAGCGGAAGACCGTTGGTTCGCACGGAGGGTGCGGGGTGCGTGCGTCACGCGCCGGGGGCCCCTGCTCCGAACAC
>NZ_RQRT01000225.1 GCF_004335005.1 Paracoccus nototheniae
ATCGCTGCCCGGCGGGACAGGCGCTGACGCATCGCACCACGACCGAACAGCAGGGCCTCCAGATGCGGCGCTATTGGACGAACGCCTGCAAGGCCTGCGCCCTCAAAAGCCGTTGCACCACGGGGCACGAGCGACGGGTTTCGCGTTGGGAGCACGAACATCTGGTCGAAGCCTCAAATGCCCGACGCCGTAGCCCCGCCGCTCCTATGAGTGTGCGTCGCTCAACGGTCGAGCACCCGTTCGGCACAATCAAGT
>NZ_RQRT01000226.1 GCF_004335005.1 Paracoccus nototheniae
AACGCCCGGCAGGCGAGTGCGATGCTGACCCCTCGATGCTTTACGGCCTTGGCGGCCATCTCGCGACACTGAGATGGCCCCGTCACTTTTTTCCAAGGGCCTGCTCAAGTTCTCTCGGACCGATGGCGTTCACCTTCGCAGTTCAACAGATCAGCCTGCATGCTCAGATCGGCAAACATGCGCTTCAGCCGGCGGTTCTCATCCTCCAAGCTCTTCATCTGGCTGATCATGGACGCATCCATGCCGCCAAACCTC
>NZ_RQRT01000227.1 GCF_004335005.1 Paracoccus nototheniae
AGAGCAGCAGAACGATCGCCGCAGCTATGCCGGGCTGGCCTCACATGAAAGCTATGCCACGGCCCTGCGCCGCCTGCGCCCCGGGATCGAACTGGACACGGCCTCCTGTCTTGGAACGGGCGACATTACGGATTTGAGCCGCCTTGACGGCATCGTCTTCGCCGGTTCCCCCATCCAGATGCACGAGGACAACGTCGAGGCGCGCGCGGCCGCCCATTTCATGACACAGGTGTTCGAGGCGGGGGTGCCCGCCTT
>NZ_RQRT01000228.1 GCF_004335005.1 Paracoccus nototheniae
CCAGTTCGTCGCCGACGTTCACGGCGCCACGCTCGATGCGGCCGGTGACCACGGTGCCACGGCCCGAGATCGAGAACACGTCCTCGATCGGCAGCAGGAAGGGCTGGTCGATCGCACGCTCGGGCGTCGGGATGTATTCGTCGACGGCCGCGATCAGCGCGCGGATCGAGTTCTCGCCGATCTCGGGATCGCGGCCTTCCATGGCTGCCAGCGCCGAACCCTTGATGATCGGGATGTCGTCGCCGGGATAGTCGT
>NZ_RQRT01000229.1 GCF_004335005.1 Paracoccus nototheniae
CTGCGCGATCTCGACTGCGGCGCGGTTGATCGCGCGGACCAGGCCGGTTACGGCCTCGGGGTTTTCGGCGATCATCGCCTGAGAGACCATGACCCCATTGGCATACAGATCCAGCCCATGATCGCCGCAATTCAGCCAGTTGAAATCGGCGGCAGGATCCTGGCGGTTGTTGATCAGGTTGAACCAGGCGGTAATGTTGAACACCATCGCCCCGTCGATATCGCCGCGGATCAGCATCGGCTCGGTCAGGTTGGG
>NZ_RQRT01000022.1 GCF_004335005.1 Paracoccus nototheniae
TGTGTGTGAGAGACGGCGCCTGGCTGAACGCCGCAGTGGGGCGGGAACCCCGCCCCCGTCGCGACGTTGGCTAGGGAATCATCCCGGAGGGAACCGCCCATGTCCTATAATCATAACGATCCCGAAAAAGCCGCCCGTAAGCACAAGCCCGCGATTATCGCCATCATCGTGGCGCTGGTCGTTGCGGGCTTGGCGTTCCTTGTCTTCTCGCCCGGTGCGGACGAACAGAATGACGGCATCGCCACCACCGCGCCTCCGGGCGATACGCCGGTCAGCGATGCCGAAGGGCTGGGCCAGGATACCGGCGCGCCCACCACGCCGGGCGGCAATACGCCTGCGGACGGCACGACCGGTCCGGTCGGCACCGCCGATCTGCCCGCAGGCACCGATGCGCCCGCTGGCGGCCCGGTGGACGAACCGGCCCCCGCACCCGCCAACTGAGGCGACCATTCGACCCGTTCCGATCAGGGGCCCGGCATCGTCCGGGCCCTTTTTGCGTCCTGACGCAACCGTGACCGTCCCCCCTCCATGACATTGCCTCACGGGTTTGAGATAACGCAGCATAATGGCGCAGAAAGCGCATCGGGCGGAATCGTCGATGGGAAGGACGGGGCAGGGATGAAATTTCTGATCAAACTGATGCTGGGGCTGGCGGTGGTGACCTTTGCGGTCTCTTGCGCGCGCACGCCGCCACGAGGCGGGGCGCCGGCCAGCTATCAACCCGCACCGGGACCGGGGGCGACGCCGCAGCTGGGCGATCGCCGCCCGCATGCCTGGACGGGCGGGGCACCTTACGGGCATGCGGTGCATGGCATCGACATCTCTCGCTGGCAGGGGGATATCGACTGGAACCGGGTGCGCGGTTCGGGGATCAGCTTTGCTTTTATCAAGGCGACCGAGGGGGGCGATCACGCGGACCCCAACTTCCGCCGCTACTGGTACGAGGCCGCGCAGGCGCGCATTCCGCGCGGCGCCTATCATTTCTATTACTTCTGCCGCACGGGCGCGGAAAACGCCTATTGGTACATGCGCAACGTCCCGCGCGAGGCCGGATCGCTGCCGCCCGTTCTGGATCTGGAATGGACCAACTCGCGCAACTGCCCGCGCCGCCCCCCCGCCGCCGAAGTGCTGCGCGAGGCCGAGGTGTTCCTGCAGCTGGTGGGCCGTCACTATGGCCAGCGTCCGATCATCTATACCACGGTCGATTTCTATCGCGAGAACCAGCTGGGCCGGCTGAATGCCGAATTCTGGCTGCGCTCGACAGCGAACCATCCCAGTGTGACCTATCCGGGCCAGCGCTGGACCTTCTGGCAGTATACCGGAACCGGGATCGTTCCCGGGATTCAGGGTGACACGGATATCAACGCCTTTGCGGGCTCGGCTGCGGATTGGTCACGATGGTTGCAAGCACGACTGGTGCGGTAAGCCCGCATCGCTGGCTGAGGCTGGAATTCGCGGCGCTCTATATCGGGGCGCCGCTGGCCATCGCGCTGTTCCTGCCGCCCGAACAGCTGTTCAAGGCGCTGGCCGTGTTCAGTCTGGCAGGCATGGGGTTGTTGTGGGTCACCGGCGGGTTTCAGTGGCGCGTGCTGGTGCGCGGCTGGCGGCGCATGCCGTGGCGCGAACTGGCGGGCATCGCCTTGGCCGTGCTGCTGACGGGTTGGCTGATCCTGACCCTGACCCGACCCGAGGCGCTGTTCGCCATTCCGCGCCACCGCCCCGAGATGCTGGCCGTGATCTGGCTGTTCTATCCGATCCTGTCCGCCCTGCCGCAGGAGTTGATCTTTCGCCCGCTGTTCTTTCACCGCTATGGCGCGATCCTGCCGCAGGGCCGGGCGGCCATCGCCCTGAATGCGGCGGTCTTTTCCTTTGCGCATCTGATGTACTGGTCATGGGTGGTGGCGATCATGACCTTTGTCGGCGGCTGGATCTTTGGCCGGGCCTATCTGCGCCACGGCTTTCCCGCCGCATGGGCGCTGCATGCGGTGGCGGGCAATATCCTGTTCGCGGTCGGCATGGGCGTCTATTTCTACAGCGGCAATGTGGTGCGGCCCTTTTAGTGAAAGGTTGACTTCCCGTCCGTCCCGCGCTTTGTGCGGGGGCTGAACAAACGGGGACTGATCATGCACGCCTATCGCAGCCACACCTGCGGCGATCTGAAAGCCGCCAATGCCGGTGATACCGTCCGCCTGTCGGGCTGGGTCCATCGCAAGCGCGATCACGGGGGTGTGCTGTTCGTCGATCTGCGCGACCATTACGGCATGACGCAGGTGCTGGCCGACAGCGACAGCCCGGCCTTTGCCGCCATGGACCGGCTGCGCGCTGAAACCGTGATCCGCATCGACGGCCGCGTGAAGATGCGCGACGCCAGCCTTGTGAACGCCAAACTGCCCACCGGCGAGATCGAGGTCTATGTGACCGACATCGAAGTCCTGGGCCCGGCGGACGAGCTGCCTCTGCCGGTCTTCGGCGATCAGGACTACCCCGAGGAAACCCGGCTGGCCTACCGCTTTCTGGACCTGCGCCGCGACAGCCTGCACAACAACATCATGCTGCGCAGCAAGGTCATCCGGTCGATCCGCAACCGCATGTGGGATCAGGATTTCACCGAATTCCAGACCCCGATCATCACCGCCAGCAGCCCCGAAGGCGCGCGCGATTTTCTGGTGCCCTCGCGCCTGCACCCGGGCAAGTTCTATGCCCTGCCGCAGGCGCCGCAGCAGTTCAAGCAGCTGATCATGGTCGCGGGCTTTGACAAATATTTCCAGATTGCGCCCTGCTTCCGCGACGAGGATCCGCGCGCCGACCGCAGCCCCACCGATTTCTATCAGCTGGACATGGAGATGTCCTTTGTCCGGCAGGAAGACGTGTTTGCCACCGTCCAGCCGGTCATTCAGGGCCTGTTCGAGGAATTCGGCAAGGGCCGCCGCGTGGATGCCGACTGGCCGCTGATCCCTTATGCCGAGTCGCTGCTGAAATACGGCACCGACAAGCCCGACTTGCGCAACCCGATCGAGATGCAGGTAGTCAGTGACCATTTCCGCGGTTCGGGCTTTGGCATCTTTGCCAAGCTGCTGGAACAGGACGGCACGCAGGTCCGCGCCATTCCGGCCCCCAAGGGCGGCAGCCGCAAGTTCGCCGACCGCATGAACGCTTTTGCGCAACAGCAGGGTCTGCCCGGCATGGGTTATATCATCTGGCGCAAGGCCGAAGATGGCTCGACCGAGGCTGCCGGTCCCATCGCCAAAGCGCTTGGTGCTGACAAGACCGAGGCGATCCGCGACCAGCTGGGGCTGGCCGAAGGCGATGCGGCCTTCTTCCTGGGCGGTCGTCCCGACCAGTTCGAGGCCGTCGCAGGCCGCGCGCGGACCGAGATCGGACGCGAGTTGGGCCTGATCGATGAAAACCAGTTCAAATTCGCCTGGATCGTCGATTTCCCGATGTACGAGAAGACCGATGACGGCAAGATCGACTTCAGCCACAATCCGTTTTCCATGCCGCAGGGCGGGATGGAGGCGCTGCAGGGCGATCCTCTGGCGGTGTTGGGCTATCAATACGATCTGGCCTGCAACGGCTATGAACTGATCAGCGGTGCGATCCGCAACCACACGCCCGAGGTCATGTTCAAGGCGTTCGAACTGGCGGGTTACCCGGCGAGTGAGGTCGAAAAGCGGTTCGGCGGCATGGTCAAGGCGTTCCGCTATGGCGCACCGCCGCATGGCGGTTGTGCGGCGGGCATCGACCGGATCGTGATGCTGCTGGCGGATGAGGCGAATATCCGCGAGGTCATCATGTTCCCGATGAACCAGCGCGCCGAGGATCTGATGATGGGCGCGCCAAGCGAGCCCACCAACGAGCAGATGCGCGATTTGCGACTGCGTGCCTTGCCGAAAGAGTGACCTGACATCAGGGGGGCGTCCGTGGCATGATGCTGCACAGCAGCAAAAGCCCGGAGCCGCCGCCTGATGACGCAGCCCCCTTATGACCAGATGGCCGCGATCCGCCTTGGATACGGCCTGTCGCCCCGCATGACCCTGCCCGCCGATCCGCAGGCGGTCGCGGCCTCGGTCGTGGGGGCGACGCGCATTGGCCCACGCTCGATCACGCTGGAGCGGATGCGCGCCTGGCAGCTTGAGGGACGCGACATCAGCATGGCCGCCAAGGCCGGCGATCCCGGCGCGCAAGAGGCGGGCAAGGCGCAGCGCAAGGTGAAGTCGCAGGCCTATGACCAGTCGATCCGCGCCCGGTTCGCCCGTGCCGTGGACGATGTGGCGGGATTCGGCGAACGGCTGGTCTGGTTCTGGGCCGACCATTTCACCGTGGCGGGCGGCAGCCTGCGCCAAAGCCTGATGGCGGCGGCCTTCATCGAGGATGCGATCCGCCCGCATCTGTCGGGCCGGTTCGGCGAGATGATGCTGGCGGCGGAAACCCATCCCGGCATGCTGGCCTATCTGGATCAGATCAACTCGGTCGGACCCAATTCGATCAGCGCGCGGCGCAATCCGCGCAAGCCTGCGGGCCTGAACGAAAATCTGGCCCGCGAGATGATCGAACTGCACAGTCTGGGTGTGGGGGCCGAATACACGCAAGCCGATATCGAGCAGCTGGCCGAACTGCTGACCGGGCTGACCTACAACCCGCGCCGCACCGCCATCTTCCGGCGCGAAAATGCCGAGCCGGGGGCCGAGACGGTGCTGGGCGAGACCTATGGCGGGCGCAAGGGCAGTCTGGACGACATCCGCGCGGTCATCGCCGATCTGGCGGTGCATCCGGCGACGGCGGCGCATATCGCGCGCAAGATGGCCGTGCATTTCGTCGCCGACGACCCGCCGCAGGCACTGGTCGACCGGCTGACCGGGGTGTTCATGGATACCGGCGGCGATCTGGGCGCCATGAATCTGGCACTGGCCGAGGCGCCCGAACTGGCCACGCATTTCCGGGGCAAGATGCGCCAGCCGTTCGAGTTTCTGGTGGCCGGAATGCGCAGTCTGGGGCTGACCGGCCCCGAGGTTCTGGCCCTGCGATCCAGCATCATCAACGGGCATCTGCGCCAGCCGCTGGCGGTGATGGGGCAGCCCTGGGCGGCACCGTCCGGCCCCGATGGCTGGCCCGAGCCGTCAGAGAACTGGGCCAGCCCGCAGGGTCTGGCGATGCGGATCAACTGGGCGATGGCGGTGCCCTCGCGTCTGGTCAAACCCTTGCCGGATGCGCGCGGATTGTTGGAGGCCTGTCTGGGCGATACCGCGTCCGAGGCCCTGGTCTGGGCCGTTCCCCGGGCTGAAAGTCAGGCCGAGGGCGTGGCCCTTGTTCTGGCCTCGGTCGATTTCAACCGGAGGTGATGATATGCTGACCCGGCGCCTTTTCCTGAAATCCTCTGCGTTGATCGGCTGTTCGGCGGCGGCCAGCCCATGGCTGTCTTCGGCCGCCTTCGCCAGCGCGCCGGGCGACAACCGGCTGGTGATCATCATCCTGCGCGGGGCGATGGACGGGCTGGACGTGTTCCAGCCCTATGGCGACCGCGATCTGGCCGGGCTGCGCCGGACCCTGTCGCTTGGCCCCGACCGCAATGCCACCGATCTGGACGGGTTCTTTGCCCTGCATCCGGCCCTGTCGCCGCTGCTGCCCCTGTGGAATGCGGGCCAGCTCAGCTTTGCGCCCGCCGTCTCGACCCCCTATCGCGACAAGCGCAGCCATTTCGACGGTCAGGACATGCTGGAGGCCGGGACCGGCACCGATCTGGAAACCGAGGCGCAGCAGGATGGCTGGCTGAACCGGCTGTTGCAGCAGATGCCCGGACAGGACAGCGAGACCGCCTATTCCGTGGCAGCCGCCCAGATGCGGATTCTGCAGGGGGCGGCACCCGCCAAAAGCTGGACCCCCCGCGCGATCATGGATCTGAGCCCGCAGGCGCAGCTGTTGCTGACCCAGATCTATCACGAGGATCCGCTGTTCCGCGATGCCAGCCAGCAGGCGATGGAGATCGTGGCCGGCCTGTCGCCCGGCATCACCTCGACCAGGAACGGCGAAGAGCATCTGGAGCTGGCCCGCTTTGCCGCCGACCGGCTGAACGGCGCGACCCGCATCGCTAGCTTTTCCCTGCCGGGCTGGGACACCCATGTGCGCCAGACGAACGGGCTGACGCGCGCGCTGACCCGCCTGTCCGACACGATCCTGACGCTGAAGGCGGATCTGGGACGGAACTGGGAACGCACGACCATCATGGCGATGACCGAATTCGGGCGCACGGTGCGCGAGAACGGCTCGGGCGGGACGGATCATGGCACCGGGGGGGCCATGCTGGTCGCGGGGGGCGCGGTGCGCGGCGGGCGGGCCTTGGGCGATTGGCCGGGCCTGTCCGAGGGCGATCTGTATGCCGGGCGCGATCTGATGCCTTTGCGCGACATCCGGGCCTATGCGGCCTGGGCGATGCATGCCAAGTTCGGCATCCCCAAGGCCGTGCTGGAAGGCGCGGTCTTTCCGGGGCTGGACATGGGGCCGGACCCGCGCTTGCTGGCCTGACGGGGCGTCCCTATATCTCGGCCACGCGGGACAGCCGATCCTGCACCATGCCGCTGATCCGGGCCAGATCGGTGGCCAGCGCATGGCCTGCCAGATGGTCGCGTGCAAGAGCGGCGGCTGCGGCCTCCAGCGCCGGATCATGCGAGGATCGCGCCACGCCTGCCAGAAACCGGGCGATATAGTCGATAGCGGTCGTGTCCTGCGCGCCGGACAGGACATCGGCCACATGGGTCAGATCATCGCGCAGACCGGACAGGTCGGGCCGGATCACCTCGTCGGGCAGCGCGCGCAAGGGGGCGCCGCCCGCGTTGGTCGGCAGGGCGGACAGGATGGCCTGTTGAAACACGGCGAGGCTGTCGACGGGCTTGGGCAGAAAGCTGTCCGCCCCCGCCGTCAGGGCCGCCTGAGCGCGATCGGGATCGCCCGACATCGCCAGAATCACCGGCACGCGCGGATCGGCCCCGTGCAGATCGGCGATCAGCTGGACCCCGTCGCCATCCGGCAGGCCCAGATCGACGACCACCACCGCCGGGCGATAGGTCCGCAGATGCCGCAGGGCCGATCGCAGGCAATCGGCGCGGCGAATGCGCGCACCCGATTTCAGACACAGCAACCGCACAGCCTCGCTGGCAAAGCGCGAATCCTCGACCACCAGCACGGTCAGCCCGCTGAGGGGGCGTCGCGGCATCGACAGATGCAGCAGGGGCAGGGCCTTGGGTGGTTCCGTGGCGGTCTTGGTCAACATGGCGGGTTCCCGTTCTGGCTGATGAGTTCAGTTAGGGCGCGAATCACTAACATGGCGTTAACGGGATCTGGTTTTCCTTTCGTGCCCCCGCCGAAGCGCCTAGAAAGGCCGAAACGGAGGATCCGATGATCGGTCGCCTGAATCATATCGCCATTGCCGTGCCCGACCTTGCGGCAGCGGCCCAGCAGTACCGCACCATCCTTGGGGCCGAGGTCGGCGCGCCGCAGGACGAGCCAGACCACGGTGTCACCGTCGTCTTTATCCAGCTGCCCAACACCAAGATCGAACTGCTCTATCCCTTGGGCGATGACAGTCCGATCCGGGGGTTTCTGGACAAGAACCCCTCGGGCGGCATCCATCACATGTGTTTCGAGGTCGATGACATCCTTGCCGCCCGCGACCGTCTGCTGTCCGAGGGGGCGCGGGTGCTGGGCAGCGGAGATCCCAAGACCGGCGCGCATGGCAAGCCGGTGCTGTTCCTGCATCCCAAGGATTTCAATGGCTGCCTGATCGAACTGGAGGAAATCTGATGAACCTGACCGGCGGGATCGTTCTGTTCGCTTCAATCTGGTTTCTGACGCTGTTCTGCGTCATGCCGATCGGCCAGCGCAGTCAGGCGGATGCGGGCGCCGTGGTGCGCGGCACCCATGCCGGTGCCCCTGCGGGCATCAACTGGCGCCGCAAGCTGATCTGGACCACCGGCATCACCGCTGCCATCTGGGCGGTGCTGGCTTGGCTGATCCTTGGGGGGGTGATCACCCGCGCCGATATCTCGCAGCTGGATCAGCTGATCCGCTGATTATCTGGAACAGATGCGTGAAGGCCGCCGCCGCCAGCAACGGCACCGCGATGTTGACGATCGGGATGATCAGCCCTACGGCGACCAGCACGCCCGTCGCGGTGATCCGGCCCGCATAGGCGCGGCGCAGATCGCGGGCCGGGCCTTCGTCCAGATGGCGGCGGGCGGCCATCTGAAAGAACTCTCGCCCCAGCAGCCAGCCATTCGCGCCCAGAAACAGCACCGGCGCCAAGGGGCCCAGAAACGGCGTCAGGATCAGGCAGATCACCGCCACGCCCAGCATCGCCGCCACCACCGCCAGCGATTCCAGAAACCCGTCGAAGAAATCCAGCGAGGCGCCGCGCCGGTGGGGGTAATGGATCGTCTCGACCTTTTCGGCGACGGTTTCGGCGAACAGGCCCGCAAACCCGGCGGCGACCGGGGCCATCAGAAAGATGCCCATCACCGGAAACAGTGCCAGAGAACCCCATGACAGAACCTGTCCGAATTCCACCTGACCCAGCCATGGCAGGCTGACGCCACCGGGCAGCCACAGCCGGATCATCCAGAAGATCGCGGTCTGCAGCGCGATGAACAGGCCGATGGTCAGCGCGATCCCCAGCAGCACCAGCCGCAGGACCGACGGACGCAGCAGATCGCCCCAGCCTTTGGCCAGCGCGCGGACGGGTATCATGGCAGCCACCGGGTCTTGGCGGCGATGTCGGGGCGCGGGCGTTCAGGGGGCGTGGCGCCGCGCGTGCCGATATGGATCATCCCGGCCACCCGTTCCTGCGCCGACAGCCCCAGATGGGCCTGCGCAAAATCCCGGTTCAGCGCCACGAAACCGCTGAGCCATGCCGCCCCCCAGCCCGAGGCCAGCGCGGCATTGACCAGCCCCAGACAGACTGCCCCCGCCGACAGCATCTGTTCCCATTCGGGCACCTTGGGGCTGTCCACCGGCGAAAAGATCACCGCGACGATTACCGGGCTGGCCATGGCCGAGGCCGCCTTGTCCGCTGCCGCCTGATCCTGCCCCTCGGCCAGCACGGCGTCCCGCAGGACCGGCGCCAGCGCGTCCAGGGTGTCGCGCCCCAGAACCACAAAGCGCCACGGCTCCAATTTTCCATGATCGGGGGCGCGGGCGGCCAGCGTCAGCAGCCCCATCAGCTGGTCGCGATCCGGCCCCGGTGCGGTCATCAGCTTGGGCGGATGGGACCGGCGGGTCGCCAGAAACTGCAGGGCGGGGTCGTTGCGGTGGTCCATGCGGATCTCCTGAGGTTTCCAGGCGGTGTCTCAGATGACCGGGCGCATCGCAAGCGGGCTTGCCGGAGAGGCGCGGCTGCGCCATCACATCCCGATGAGCGACCTGACCCATCTGGCCCGGCCCGGCGCGGTCCTGACCCTGCGCGTGACGCCGCGCGCGCGGCGCAACACGATCACGCCCGAAGGCGATCTGCTGCGTATCCATGTCACCGCCCCGCCCGAGGATGGCCGCGCCAACCGCGCCGGGCTGAAGCTGCTGGCCAAGGCGATGGGGGTCGCCCCGTCGCGCCTGACGGTGATCCGGGGCGAGGCGGCGCGCGACAAGCTGGTGCGGCTGGACTAGCCCTGCTTTTCGATGCGGTAATTGCCCTCGGGCAGGTTCAGGGCCAGCCGCAATTCGGTCAGCTGGTGCATGGTCAGGGTGACGCGCACGACCTCGTCGCCATCCGCGCTCATCTGTTCCAGAATGACCCGGTCGTCAAAGGACAGGATCACGACATCCTCGTTCAGCGGTCCCGTGCCGGGATCGGCCTCGTCGATCAGGGTGATCACGGTCGCGTCGAAATCATGTTCGATGGTGAACATCCGAATCTCCTTGCTGAGGGGCCGACAATCGCGTGAATGGGCGGCTGCGGCAAGAAGCCGGGCTTTACGCGGCAACCCCACGGGGTAAACTGCCCGGGATCGAACAGGGGCGCCGGATCTGCTGGCGCAGGACAAGGCGGAACGCATGGGCAAGATGATGGCGCGCGGCTGGCTGGCGGGAATGGTCGCCGCCGCATTGGCGGTTGCGGGTTGTGCGCCCATGCCGGCGCCCGCGACCGGCCCCTATGCCGACGCGCCCGCACAGCGTCAGCAGGTGGCGCTGCCTGCGCCCTCGGCCCCGCATGCGGCCACCCCGGACGGTGCCGCGCGCAGCTTTGTGCAGGTCATGCGCCGGATGGAGCCTGCGGTCCGTCAGGAATGCCTGAACCGCCGCACCCGCCCGATCAGCTGCGATTTCATCTTCGTCGTCGATGACCGCCCGGGGCTGGAGCCGAACGCCTTTCAGACCGTCGACCGCAATGGCCGTCCGGTGGTGGGTTTTACCCTGTCGCTGATCGCCCAGACCCAGAACCCCGACGAGATCGCCTTTGTCGTCGGCCACGAATCCGCCCATCACATCCTGAATCATCTGGACCGCAAATCCGGCGCGGCCTCGGCGGCGGCGGTGGTGCTGGGCAGCCTCGCCTCGGCCTATGGCGGCGATTCCACGGCGATCGAGCGGGCGCAGGAAATCGGCGCATCCGTCGGTGCACGCTATTATTCCAAGGAATGGGAGCTGGAGGCCGATTACCTGGGCGCCATCATCACCCTGAATGCGGGCTTTGATCCGATCAACGGATCGGGCCTGTTCCAGCGCATCCCCGACCCCGGCAATCATGTGCTGGGCACCCACCCGGCCCGGGCGCAGCGTCTGGCGCAGGTCCGCCGCGCGGTCGGCGACGTGCAGGCCGGGCGGATCCGCTGAGCATGGCACAAAGCTGGGGCGTCGGCCGCCTGCGCTGGCGCCTGCGCGAGATCCTGCAGACCCTGTGGGTGCGTGTGGCTGCCTTTGCGGCGCTCGGCCTGTTGACGGCGGCCCTGGGGTTCGTGCTGCGCAACCAGATCCCCGACCGGTTGGCGGGCCAGATCGGCGCCGATGCGATCGAGGCGATCCTGCAGATCATTGCCTCGTCCATGCTGACGGTCACGACATTCTCGCTGTCGATCCTGACGGCGGCCTATGCGACCGCCAGTTCGGGATCGACCCCCCGGGCCGTGCAGCTGCTGGCGCGCGACGGGGTCAGCCAGACGGTGCTGGCGACCTTCATGGGGGCCTTCGTCTTCAGTCTGGTCGGGTTGATCATGCTGAAGACCGGGCTTTATGGCGGCGGCGGACGCGTGGTGCTGTTCATCGCCACGCTGTTGATCGTCGTGATCATCATTCTGTCGCTGCTGCGCTGGATCAACCGCTTGGGAGAGCTGGGGCTGATCGGCGACAATCTGGCCCGGGTCGAAGAGGTGACGCAGAAGGCCCTGCAGCTGCGGTTGCAGTCGCCCTGGCTGGGGGCCAATCCCCTGCGCGGCCCGCCCCCGGATGGCAGCCATCCCGTCCTGGCGCCCGAGGTCGGCCATGTCCAGAATCTGGACATGCAGGCGCTGTCGGATCTGGCGGACAAGGCCGGGGTGGTCCTGTATCTGAACGCCACGCCCGGCGATCTGGTGCATCCGGCCAGCGCCCTTTGCCATGTGCAGAACATGCCCGCCGATCCCGATGACGCCGATCAGTTGCGGCGCGACCTGATCGGCTGTGTCACCCTGCGTCCGCAGCGCAGCTTCGATCAGGATCCGCGCTTCGGCTTTCTGGTCCTGTCCGAGATCGGCCAGCGCGCCTTGTCGCCCGCCGTCAACGATCCCGGCACTGCCATTGCGGTCACCTTGCGCATGCTGCGCATCCTGTCGGTCTGGCGGGACGAGGCCACGCCGGACGTGCAATTCCCCCGCCTGCACATCCGCAGCATCACCGCGATCGAGGTTCTGCGCACCAGTCTGATGCCACTGGCCCGCGATGGCGCCGGCATGGTCGAGGTGCATCGCGCCCTGCACATGATGCTGACCGCACTGAGTCGCATGGCCCCCGCCGTGTTCGCCGAAGCGGCCTCAGAACTAGCCCGAGACGTTCAGTCACATGCCAGCCAAGCCACTCTGATTAAAGCAGAAATTGAAGAATTGACCAGACTTTCCGGCACGCTGGCCAGATAACGCCCAACCGTTGTTCCCCAATGGGCACGCATCCGCCTTTCGGCGCATAAAACTTCTACCAAAGACTGAAAAATGCTGGCGCATCGGCGGATTTCTGCTCTAGTCCAAAAGGGTAGGAGCGGACATGTTATTGACGCAGACATTACGGGGCGCCGCGGCGCAAAGACGGACGGGGGAGAACCCATGATCGGGGTTGTCGTATGGAGCAGCGGGCCGCGCGAAAAGGCGATCATCTGGTGCGAGGATCAGTCGACTCTGGCCTATCTTCAGGGCCGGGCGAATGTCGCCGATCCGCTGAAATGGCCGCAGGCCGGTGATCTTGTGGAACTCGAGACCCGGACGGTCGGCGATCTGCGCCACGCGCTGAGCGTGTCGATCCTGTCCGAACAGGCGGCGTCGCACCTGCCGCAGATCCTGTCCCGGTTCGATCCCGAACAACGCGCCCCTCAATTGCGGGTGGTGGCCAATCAAGGCCGGCTCACGGCCGAGGGGGCGATTGCGCCGACACCCTGCTGCAGCGGTCCGGACTATGCGGCCGCCCGCAACCGGGCGACCCGCTAGTCCGGGACCGAACGGCGCCGCAACCACCCGGCGCCCGCCCGGACAGCCAGTCCGACCGCGGTCACCGGAACACGGGATCAGACGCCCCGCGACAGGGCGGCAACACCGGTGCGCGCGATATCGGTCAGACCCAAAGGCCGCATCAGTTCGGAAAAAGCGTCCAGCTTGGACGGTGGGCCGACCAGTTCGAACACAAAGCTCTCCAGCGTCGAATCGACGACATTGGCGCGAAAGATCTCGGCGATGCGCAGCGCCTCGACGCGCTTTTCGCCCTGACCACGCACCTTGAACAGCCCCAGCTCGCGTTCGACCGACGGCCCCTCGACCGTCAGGTCATGGACCTCGTGCACGACGACGATCCGGCCCAGCTGCGCCTTGATCTGTTCGATCACCGAGGGGGTGCCGCGCGTGACCACGGTGATCCGGGACCGGTGCCCGGTATGGTCCACCTCGGCCACGGTCAGACTGTCGATATTGTATCCCCGCCCTGCGAACAGGCCGATCACGCGGGCCAGAACGCCCGGCTCGTTTTCGACCAGCACGGCCAGCGTATGGCTTTCCTCCAGCTGGGAATGGGGATCGCGCAGGTCATAGGCCGAATGGCTCGACATGCCCTTCTGGATGTTCAGTGCATTCATGGCTCTGCCTTTTCATCTTGGCATAAATATCCTGGGGGTATGGGGGCTACGCCCCCATTGGCATCAGACCAGCACCGCGCCTTCGGATTCGATGACGCCAAGCGTTTCCGCCTCGCCCATCAGCATCTCGTTATGCGGCTTGCCCGAGGGGATCATCGGGAAACAGTTCTCGTGCTTCTCGACCAGCACGTCCAGAATATACGGGCCGTCATAATCCAGCATCGCCTGAATTGCCGCATCCAGATCCTTGGGGTCGCGCACCTGCGCACCCTTGCAGCCAAAGGCTTCGGCCAGCTTGACGAAATCGGGCAGGCTGTCCGACCAGCTCTGGCTATAGCGTTCGCCATGCAGCAATTGCTGCCACTGGCGCACCATGCCAAGGCGTTCGTTGTTCATGATGAACTGCTTGACCGGCAGACGGAACTGCACGGCGGTCCCCATCTCCTGCATGTTCATCAGCCAGCTGGCATCGCCCGCCACATTGATGACCAGCGCGTCGGGATGCGCCATCTGCACGCCGATCGACGCCGGCAGGCCATAGCCCATCGTGCCAAGCCCACCCGAGGTCATCCAACGGTTCGGTGCCTCGAATCCCAGATATTGCGCGGCCCACATCTGATGCTGGCCGACCTCGGTGGTGATATAGCGGTCGCGGTCCTTGGTCAGCGCCTCCAGCCGTTGCAGTGCGTGTTGCGGCTTGATGATCGTGTCGCTGTTGCGGAAAGCCAGGCAGTTGCGCGCACGCCAGCCCTCGATCTGTGCCCACCAGGCCTGCAGCCCGGCGCTGTTCGTGCGGCGACCGCGGGATTTCCAGACTTTCAGCATGTCTTCCAGCACATGGCCGACATCGCCGACGATCGGCACATCCACCCGCACGACCTTGTTGATCGAGGACGGGTCGATATCGATATGCGCCTTGACCGATCCGGGGCTGAAATCGGCGATCCGCCCGGTGATGCGGTCGTCGAACCGCGCGCCGATATTGATCATCAGATCGCAGCCATGCATGGCCAGATTGGCCTCGTAGGTGCCATGCATGCCCAGCATGCCCAGCCATTTGTCGCCCGAGGCCGGATAGCAGCCCAGACCCATCAGCGTCGAGGTCACCGGAAATCCGGTCGCCTCGGCCAGTTCGCGCAGCAGCTGGCTGGCGCCCGGACCCGAATTGATGACCCCGCCGCCGGTATACAGGATCGGGCGCTCGGCCTGTTCCATCAGTTCGACCAGCCGGGTGATCGCGGCCAGATCGCCCTTGCGGGCGGGCTGATAGCGCCCGGTATCGACCTGCTTGGGCCCGACATAGGTGCCGGTCGCGAATTGCACATCCTTTGGGATGTCGATCAGCACCGGCCCCGGCCGACCCGAGGTCGCCACATGGAACCCCTTGTGGATGGTCGCGGCCAGCTGTTCGGTATCCTTGACCAGCCAGTTATGCTTGGTGCAGGGGCGGGTGATGCCGACGGTATCGGCCTCCTGGAACCCGTCCGTGCCGATCATGAAGGTCGGCACCTGCCCCGACAGCACCACCAGCGGAATCGAATCCAGCAGCGCATCGGTCAGCCCGGTGACCGCATTCGTGGCGCCCGGCCCCGAGGTGACCAGCACGACCCCCGGCTTGCCGGTAGAACGGGCATAGCCTTCGGCCATATGCAGCGCGCCCTGTTCGTGGCGCACCAGAATATGGGTGATGTCGTTCTGCTGGAAAATCTCGTCATAGATGGGTAGCACCGCCCCGCCCGGATAGCCGAATACGGTATCGACGCCCTGATCGCGCAGCGCCTCGACCACCATTCTCGCACCCGTCATTGTTCGGGACATTGTCTTGCTCCATCCATCATGAATACCCGCCTGGAGGGACGATCCCCGACCCGGCGTCGGCGCAAACTAGGGTCACCTCCGGGCGGGGTCAATGGGAACCGGCGGATAAAGTGACGCAGACAGCGTGTTATTTGAAACTTTCTTTCGCGACTTGCCCGGCGCTAACGGTCGAATTGCGGCAGCGCGATGCGGGCCACCTGTTCGACGATGGGATCGACCGACAGGGGATGGGCCTCGTTGGAATGGGCCTCGGGGCTGCCGATATCCTGCCAGACGCCACCCTTGTAGATTTCCAGCGCGCTGAAGCGGGCCTTGTAATCCATCTTGCGGCTGCCCGGCACCCAATATCCCAGATAGACATAGGGCAGGCCCGCCGCCCGCGCGATCTCGATATGATCCAGAATGATATAGGTGCCCATGCTGGCAGGCCGCAGCAGCGGGTCGTAAAAGCTGTAGACAAGGCTCAGCCCGTCATCCAGCACGTCCGTCAGGCAGACCCCGGCCAGATGATCGTCGCCCGCCGCCAGTTCGGGAATGGCATCGTCGTCGCAGCGATATTCGATGACCCTGGTCTTGACCGGCGTCTCTTCGATCATTGCGGCGAATTCAAAGATGTCCATGTCGGCCATGCCGCCATCGGCATGACGGCTGTCCAGATAGCGGCGGAACAGTTCGAACTGTTCCTCGGTCGCCCAGGCACTGGTCGCCAGCCGCCGCAGCGGCGCATTGCGCGCCCGGATGCGGCGCTGCGTGCGCGAGGGCAGGAAATCGGCCACCCGGATGCGCGCCGACATGCAGGCCACGCAGCTTTCGCAACTGGGGCGATACAGCACGTTCTGCGACCGACGGAATCCCTGCCGCGACAGGGCGTTGTTCAGATCGCCCGCATTGTCGCCCTGCAGCGCGGTGAACAGCTTACGCTCGGCCCGGCCATGCAGATAGGGGCAGGGCTGCGGGGCCGTGACATAGAATTGCGGCGCATGGGGCAATGTATGGCGCATCAGGCGCGCCCCTTGCGGCATCTGGTCAGGTCACACAAGGTCATGCGGGGGCTGCGCTGTCCGTTTCGCCGATCGGCTTGTCCGCCAAAGCCTAGCAACCTTTGCCGGGCAGGCCAAGCCGGGAAAGCAGCGACGATCGTCGCAGCCACCACGCTCCGGGCCGCGTTGACGGCCCCGCGCCCCGCAGTAAGGTGGCGGGCATGAGCTTCACATCCCGCATCACCCGATTGCCCCTGCCCGCCGATCCCGCCCGCGGGGCCGATGTGGCGGGCCTGTTCCCCGATCAGCCCGACCGGCTGCGCGCCCTGATCGAGGGCGTGGCGGGGTCCAGCCCCTATCTGGCCGACCTGATCCGGCGCGAGGCCGCATGGCTGCCCGGGGCGCTGGATCACGACGATGTGGTCGGGCGCGAAACGGCAGAGTTCGGGGATCTGGACCCCGCCGCCCTGTCCGCCGCCCTGCGTCGTGCCAAGCGGCGGGTGGCGTTGCAGGCGGCGCTGGCCGATCTGGGCGGCGTCTGGTCGTTGGAACAGGTGACCGGCGCGCTGTCCGATCTGGCCGACCGCGCCGTCGATCTGGCCCTGCGCGCCCATGTCCGGGCCGAGATCGCGCGCGGCAAGCTGCCGGCGACGGACGCTGATGCTGGGGGCATCTTTGCGCTGGCGATGGGCAAGGGCGGCGCGCGGGAACTGAACTACAGTTCGGATATCGATCTGATCGTGCTGTTCGACGATGCCGCCTATGCGCCCGATGATCAGGCCGAGGCCCGCGCCGCGCTGATCCGCGTCACCCGCAAGATGGCCGCGACCCTGTCCGACGTCACCGACCATGGCTATGTCTTTCGCACCGATCTGCGGCTGCGGCCCGATGCCTCGGTGACGCCGGTCTGCATCTCGGCCGCCGCCGCGCTGGTCTATTACGAGGCCGAGGGCCGCACCTGGGAACGCGCCGCCTTTATCAAGGCGCGGGCGGCGGCAGGCGATATCGCGGCGGGCGAGCGGTTCCTGCGCGAATTGTGGCCCTTTGTCTGGCGCAAGCATCTGGATTTCGCCGCCATTCAGGACGCCCATGACATGCGGCTGCGCATTCGCGACCACAAGGGCCTGGGTGGGCGGCTGGAGGTGGCGGGCCACAACCTGAAACTGGGCCGCGGCGGGATCCGCGAAATCGAATTCTTCACCCAGACCCGTCAGCTGATCGCGGGGGGGCGCGACCGTGACCTGCGCGCCCGCGACACCGTGGGCGGGCTGGCGGCGCTGGCCGCCAAGGGCTGGATTCCCACCGATGTCGCGACCGAGCTGACCGACCATTACCGCCAGCATCGCGATATCGAACACCGCATCCAGATGGTGAATGATGCGCAGACCCATTCCCTGCCCAAGGACGATCAGGGCCTGCGCATCATCGCCGCCCTGATGGGGCAGGACGATGTGGCCGCATGGTGCACCACGCTGAAATCGCGGCTGGAACGGGTCCATGCGCTGACCGAACGGTTCTTTGCGCCGGGCGAACAGGCGGCGGAGCGGCCCGTGGTTTCGGATGGGTCGCAGGCGATCATCGACCGCTGGCAGGGCTATCCGGCGCTGCGCTCGGACCGCGCGCAGCAGATCTTTCGCCGGATCGAGACGGCGCTGTTGTCGCGCATGGCCGCTGTCGGCCATCCTGCCGAGGCGCTGGCGCGGTTCGACAGCTTTCTGGCGGGCCTGCCCGCCGGGGTGCAGCTGTTTTCGCTGTTCGAGGCCAATCCCCAGCTGATTGATCTGATCGTCGATATCTGCGGCACCGCGCCCGGCCTTGCCGCCTATCTGGCGCAGCATCCGGCGGTGCTGGACGGGGTGCTGGCGGGCAGCTTTTTCGCCGCATGGCCCGGCGAGGCCGGTCTGCATGCCGATCTGGACACCGCCCTGCAGCGCGCCCTGACCCGGCCCGGCGGCGGATACGAACGCGCCCTGGATGCCGCGCGGCGATGGGCGCATGAATGGCAGTTCCGCATCGGCGTGCATCACCTGCGCGGCCTGATCGGCGCTGAAGAGGCCGCCGCCCAATATGCCGATCTGGCGGGCGCCTGCATCGCAGCCCTCGTCCCGGTCACCGCCGCCGATTTCGCCCGCCGCCACGGTTCGCCTCCGGGGCGGGGGGCGGTGGTGCTGGGCATGGGCTCGCTTGGGGCGCGGGTGCTGAATGCGGAATCGGATCTGGACCTGATCGTTCTGTACGATGCAGAGGGCGTCGATGCCTCGGAGGGGCCGCGCCCGCTGGCCGCGCGGCCCTATTACGCGCGGCTGACGCAGGCGATGGTCACCGCCCTGTCCGCCCCCACCGCCGAGGGGCGTCTTTACGAGGTCGACATGCGTCTGCGTCCCTCGGGGCGGCAGGGGCCGGTGGCGACCGCGATCCAAAGCTTCGAGACCTATCAGATGACCGAGGCCTGGACATGGGAACATCTGGCCCTGACCCGCGCCCGCGCCGTGGCCCATGTCGGCCCGGACGCCCCCGCGCTGGCCCATCAGTTCGAGGCGCTGCGCCGTCAGGTTCTGGCGCAGCGGGGAGGCGATGCGCGAGTGCTGCCCGATCTGTCCCAGATGCGCGCCCGGCTGTTTGCGGCCAAGCCTGCGCAGGGGCCCTATGACGCGCGGCGGGGGCCGGGGCGGTTGCAGGATATCGACCTGCTGGCGCAAAGCTGCGCGCTGCGGGCAGGCGATCCGGCGCATGGCACACTGGCGCAACTGCGCGCCGGGCGGCGGGCGGGTCTGTTGTCGACGACCGAGGCCTCGACGCTTGCCTCGGTCTGGCGGGGGCTTTGGGGCGTTCATGCCGCCGCCCGTCTGCTGACCGACCGCCCGCTGGACATGGACGAGATCGGCCGTGGTGGGCAGGATTTCCTGCTGCGCGAGGTGGGCGAGGCCAGCCCCGATGCCCTGCGCGACCGTCTGGCCCGACAGGTGCAAGAGGCCCGCGACCTGATCGAGGCGCATCTGCCGCCACCAGACTGATCGGTGCTTCAGCAGGGCAGGAAGGGTTGAGGCGCGGCCCGCCGGTTCGCGGCAGGCACGGCGTTCCGGGCAAGGGGGACCAAGGCGGCTATGGGCATGCGTATCAGTGGTGCCTCGCGTTTCAGGGGCTGCAGCGGCGACCCGTGCGCGGCGCATCCACTCTGCCGGGCCAATGGACAGCCGCTGTTGGCAAAACCCTGACGCCAAAGCCTAGTGCTGCGCCCTTTGCGGGGTCAACTGGTCCCGCGCGACAGGGTCCGGGGCATGGTCCTGTTGGCCTAGCCCGTCCCGCGCTGCGGTCGGACCCGGGGGAATGGTCGGGTCGGGGACATCGCCATCCCCGCCGATCCGGCCCAGGGTGTCCGGTCCGTGGCTGGCCTGATGCGCGCTGTCCTGCAGGTCGGCGGCGACCTCGGCCAGCGAGCGGCCCCCGATATGGCCCAGCACCGGCAGCGACACCAGTCCCTGCGCCAAGGGCATGGCGCCGGGTGTGGCCGCAGCCTCGACGAACAGGCCGTGGGCGGTCTTGTCCCAGTAAAAGGGCTTGGTCACGACCTCGTAGATGGCCTTCCATCCCGCCAGACAGCCAAGAGGGTGATAGAAATGCAGCGTCGGCACCCAAAGCATCAGGTGGCGGTGCTTGACGCCCCGGACGGCGCGCATGCCCACAAAGATCCCAAGCGCCTCGGACGCGACGAACAGCACGAACAGCCCGGTGATCGCCCATGACCCCAAGGTGGTTTCCAAAGGCGCGCGCAGCGGGTGGGGCAGGCCAAGTGCCAGCAGCCAAAAGCTCCACAGCACCGGGGCCATCAGATATTGCGACAGGGCGCCCAGGAACTGCACCTGAAAGCCCCAGAACCGCCAGGCCCCCAGATAGCGATAGAGCGCCACCGGGTCGCGCATATGCACCCCCCAGGTCATCGCATAGCCCTTGAGCCAGCGCGACCGCTGCTTGACCCAGGGCAGGGCGCGGCAATTGGCCTCTTCGTCGGTGGTCGTCTCGAGGATCTCGGTGCGATAGCCGCGCCGGGCCAGCCGCACGCCCAGATCGGCATCTTCGGTCACGTTCCACGCATCCCATGCGCCGACCTGTTCCAGCAGGGGGCGGCGAAAGAACAGTGTCGTGCCGCCCAGAGGCACCACCAGCCCAAGCCGCGCCACGCCGGGCAGCAGCACCCGGAACCAGCCCGCATATTCGATGGTAAAGCAGCGGGCCAGCCAGTTGGTGCGCGGGTTGTAGAAATCCAGCGCCCCCTGCAGGCAGGCGACATCGGCGGGGGCGAATTCAAAGCGGCGTGCGACCTTGTGCAGCTGGTCGGGATCGGGGCGATCCTCGGCATCCCAGATGCCGACAATCTGGCCACGGCAGAAGTTCAGCGCATAGTTCAGCGCGCGCGGCTTGGTCTTGATCGGACCGTCGGGCACCCGGATCACCCGGATCCAATGCGGCAGTCTTGCGCCGACCAGCGCCGTCTCGGTGATCTGGTCGCTGGCCTCGATCACCAGCAGGATATCGGTCAGCTCGCGCGGATATTCCAGCCGGGCCAGCCGCGCAACCAGCGCGCCCGCCACGTCCTTTTCGTGAAACAGCGGCACCATGACCGAGATCAGCGGCAGCGCAGCCTCGGTCACCGGGGGGGACATATGGCCCTGGGCGATGGCCAGGGCGATCTCCTCCTGTTCCATCCGGCCCCGGCGCGCGGCCAGAAAGGCCATCAGTTTCAGCGCGCTTTGGGTCAGCAGGGTCAGCACCGCCCATCCCGCCAGAACCGCCACCAGAAGGCCGGGCGCTGCCAGCATCGTCACAAGGGACAAAACCAGCACCAGCATGGCGAGCCGCCATGTGCGGACCGGGTTCTGCGTGCGGCAGCTTTCGGCGGCGGGCACGCGGGCTTCAGCCTCGCGGATCAGGCGGGTGCGGCGGGAATTCAAGACACCCGCCTGCGCCTGATCCTCGCTGCAGAGCAGCATGCGGACCTGACCGAAGGCTGCGGGCAGGTGGGGCAGGCAGGCGGAAAATTCGTCGGGACGGGCGGTGGCGATCCATGTCACGCCACCGATCCGGCGCCAGGGCAGCAGGCCATGCGTCAGGCAGAACCCCGCGCCCGCCGCATCGATCAGGCGCGGATCGGGGCGGGTCTGGTCGGGATCGATGCAGCTGGTGCGCCATTGCCGCGACAGGGCATGCGCCAGCGCCTGCGGCGTGACCATGCCATGGGCCAACAACACCTGCCCAAGGCGGATGCCATGCCGCTGCGTGATGATCGTCGCCTTGAGCAGATCGCCCGGATCAAGGGCCCCGTCCTCCAGCAAGATCTGGCCCAGCAGGCGTTTGTCGCGGGCCGCAAGGGTCGGCCCGCGCAACAGGACGCCGCTGTCGGGCAGGGGCGGTCGGGCCGCATCCGGCAGATTGGCGGGCCGAGGCAGGAAGGCGGGCTGTGCCATGATCGATTCCCCGTTGGGTCGACCCATCTGGCACGGCAAGACTTAACAGGTGGTTAAGCATGCGGACCGCGCGGCAGGAAACCCGCCCCTGCGGTCCGCAACGGGGTCTCAGCCCCGGCGGGCGCGCATCGAATCGGCAAAGCGCTTGAACAGATACAGGCTGTCTTGCGGGCCGGGTGCCGCCTCGGGGTGGTACTGGACCGAAAAGACCGGGCGATCGGCCATGCGAATGCCGCAATTGCTGCCGTCGAACAGGCTGACATGGGTTTCGATCACACCCTGCGGCAGGCTTTGCGAATCGACTGCAAAGCCGTGGTTCATCGAGGTGATCTCGACCTTGCCGGTCTCGACGTCGCGGACCGGATGGTTCGCGCCGTGATGGCCGTGGCCCATCTTGACCGTCGTCGCGCCAAGCGCCAGCGCCAGCATCTGATGGCCCAGACAGATGCCAAAGATCGGCATGTCGCGGTCCAGCAGCCCCTGGATCATCGGCACGGCATAGGCGCCGGTGGCCTCGGGGTCGCCGGGGCCGTTGGACAGGAACACGCCCTCGGGTTCATGGGCCAGCACCTCTTCGGCGGTGGCGCTGGCGGGCAGGACGGTCACCTCGGCGCCGTGGGCGACCAGCGAGCGCAGGATATTGCGCTTGGCGCCGTAATCCAGCGCCACGACCTTGAAGGGCTTGTCCTCGGGCGAGGTGCCAAAGCCGGTGCCCCATTCCCACGCGCCCTCGTCCCACCGATAGCTTTGGGCGCAGCTGACGGTCTTGGCCAGATCCAGACCGACCAGACCCTGCCATTCCCGCGCACGCGCCACCATCGCGGCCAGATCGAAATTGCCGTCCGGGTCATGGGCCAGCACCACATGCGGGGCGCCCTGCTGGCGGATCGCGCGGGTCAGGCGGCGGGTGTCGACGCCGCCCATGCCGACGCGCCCGCGCCGGGCCATCCAGTCGGACAGGTCCGAGGTCGAACGCCAGTTCGACGGCTCGGTCGGATCCCACCGCACGATGATGCCGCTGGCGACCGGATCGGGCGCCTCGTCATCCTCGGGGGTGACGCCGGTATTGCCGATATGGGGAAAGGTGAAGGTCACGATCTGGCTGGCATAGGACGGATCGGTCATGATCTCCTGATAGCCGGTCATGGCGGTGTTAAAGACCAGTTCGGCCACCACCTGCCCCGGGGCGCCGAAGCCCTGACCGTAAAAGACAGTGCCGTCGGCAAGGGCCAGACAGGCGGTCGGTTTAGCAGCCATGGCGGCACCTCTGGAATGAAATCAGCCGGTGAATAGGGGGCCGGCGCCCCAAGGTCAACCCGCAGCCCACGCGCGCCCCGGCTTGAACCGGGGCGGTTGCAGGTCTAGATGCCAGTCTTTCCGGCGCATCCGCGCGCCCCTGAACCGGAGACGACCATGGAATTGCGAGCACGACTGCAAGCCGCGACCAAAGAGGCGATGAAGGCCCGGGACAGCGCCCGCCTGTCCACGCTGCGCCTGATCGGTGCCGCCGTCAAGGACCGGGAGATCGCGGCGCGTGGCGGCGATGGCGACGGAACCCTGACCGAGGTCGATCTGATCGCCATCATGTCGCGTATGGTCAAGCAGCGTCAGGAATCGGCCAAGGCCTATGAAGAGGGCG
Source organism: Paracoccus nototheniae (assembly GCF_004335005.1). GTDB lineage: Bacteria > Pseudomonadota > Alphaproteobacteria > Rhodobacterales > Rhodobacteraceae > Paracoccus > Paracoccus nototheniae. The sequence continues at coordinate 23,188 of NZ_RQRT01000022.1, forward strand.
GGCGGCTGGAACTGGCGGCCAAGGAAGAGGAAGAGATCCGCGTCATTCAGGAATTCCTGCCCCGCCAGATGACAGAGGCCGAAACCTCGGCCGCCATCGATGCGGCCATCGCCGATCTGGGTGCGGCAGGCATCCGCGACATGGGCCGCGTCATGGCGGCGCTGAAGGACCGCCATGCGGGCCAGATGGATTTCGGCGCCGCAGGCCCGGCCGTCAAGGCGCGTCTGCTGGCCTGAACCAATCCCGACATCAAGGCGTTTTGCGGGCAGGAGGTGACCCGATGCCCGCAAGATCCAAAGCCCAGCAACGTGCCGCCGGCGTAGCCCTGTCCGCCAAACGGGGCGAGACCAAGGTGGGAGACCTCAAAGGTGCGTCAAAGGACATGTATGACAGCATGTCGGAAGCCGAATTGCAGGATTTCGCCGCAACCCCGCAGGACGGATTGCCCGACCACGTCGATGACTGATCCCGCCCGCCCGCGCCCCTAGCGCAGGCGGGCCAGACGCCGGTCCAGTTCGTCGCAGAGGCTGCGCCGCTCGGCGGGGGTCAGAAAGGCCCCCAGCTCGATCTCGCGCTGTCCATCCGACAGGGTCAGATAGCATTCGACCGGCCCCTTGCGCAGACTGGGGCGCACCCAATAGCTGTTGGTCTGCCAGACGCGTTCAGGGCGGCCCGGATCGTTGCGGCGCACCTGCAGGCGGGTACGGTCCAGCAGCAATTCCTCGCGTGTCTGGCCGCTGCGATAGCTGTGCTGGATGGCAAACCACACGCCCCCCACCGCCAGCGCCATAAAGGGCAGCAGCCCCCACAGCACCCCCGTTCCCAGCACCGCCAGCACCGGCAGCGACAAAAACGCCGCCGTCACCGCGATGAACCAGACGAAGCCGCTCTTGGGCAGGGACCGGTGCGGCCACAGGGTCAGGGTTTGTAAAACGGCCCCGGACGTATCCGGGGCCGAGTCGAGCCATTGATATGGCATTGTCTGATCGCCTCAGTGGGCCGGGCTGCGGTCCCAGTCCTCGCGCTTGGGCAGATCCTCGAACGTGTGCTCGGGGGGGGGCGAGGGCAGGGTCCATTCCAGCGTGTCGGCGTATTCGTTCCAATAGTTGTTCTCGGTCACGCGCTTTCCTGCGAACAGGGTATAGAACACGATCCCAATGAAGAACACGAAGGACGCGAAGGACAGATAGGCGCCCCAGGAACTGATCGCGTTCCAATATGCGAACTCGACCGGATAGTCGATATAGCGGCGCGGCATGCCCTGACGGCCCAGGAAGTGCTGCGGGAAGAAGGTCAGGTTCGCGCCGATGAACATCATCCAGAAATGCAGCTTGCCTGCCCATTCCGGATACTGACGGCCCGACATCTTGCCGATCCAGTAATAGACCCCGGCAAAGATCGCAAAGACCGCGCCAAGCGACATCACATAGTGGAAATGCGCCACGACGTAATAGGTGTCGTGATAGACCCGGTCCAGCGGCGCCTGAGACAGAACCACGCCGGTCACGCCGCCGACGGTGAACAGGAACAGGAACCCAAAGGCCCAGAGCATCGGCGTCTTGAATTCGACCGAGCCGCCCCACATCGTCGCGATCCACGAGAACACCTTGATGCCCGTCGGCACCGCGATGGTCATGGTGGCCAGCATGAAATAGCTTTGCTGGGTCAGCGACATGCCGACCGTGTACATGTGGTGCGCCCAGACCACAAAGCCCAGGATCCCGATCGCGGCCATGGCCAGAACCATCGGCAGATAGCCGAAGACCGGCTTTTTCGAGAAGGTCGCGATGACATGGCTGATGATGCCAAAGCCGGGCAGGATGATGATGTACACCTCGGGGTGGCCAAAGAACCACAGGATGTGCTGGTAAAGCACCGGGTCGCCGCCGCCTGCCGGATTGAAGAAGTTGGTGCCGAAGTTGCGGTCCATCAGCAGCATGGTGATGGCACCGGCCAGAACCGGCAGGGCCAGCAGGATCAGCCATGCGGTGATGAAGACCGACCATGCGAACAGCGGCACCTTGAACAGCGTCATGCCGGGGGCGCGCATGTTCAGGAAGGTGGTGATGATGTTGATCGCACCGACGATCGAGGAGGCACCCGAGACGTGGACGGCAAAGATCGCCAGATCCATCGAATAGCCGCCCTCATTGGTGGACAGCGGGGGATATAGCACCCAGCCCACGCCCGATCCCAGCTGCTGGTTGCCGCCCGGCGACAACAGCGAGGCGATGCCGAGGCACAGGCCCGCGACATACAGCCAATAGCTGAGGTTGTTCATGCGCGGAAAGCTCATGTCCGGCGCGCCGATCTGCAGGGGCATGAAATAGTTGCCGAAACCGCCGAACAACGCCGGGATGACGACAAAGAACATCATCAGCACGCCGTGATAGGTGATCAGAACGTTCCACAGGTGCCCGTTGGGCGTGCATTCGGCCGAGGCATTCGCAAAGAATCGCGCGCCCTCCATGCACATGTACTGCACACCCGGTTCGTGCAGCTCCATCCGCATGTAGACCGTGAACGCGACCGCGATCAGGCCGGCCAGACCGGAGGTGAAAAGGTAAAGAATACCAATGTCTTTGTGATTGGTAGACATGAACCAGCGGGTAAAGAACCCACGGGTGTCATGATGGTCGTCGTGGCCGTGTGCGGCTGCGTCTGCCATACCCGAACTCCCTCAAGATGTCGTCGCTCCGGTCAGGCAGACCGGCTGATCACGCATTCTTTAGCCCAGACCCGCAGACCGGGCAATGCGTCACGGTGGCCTTGGCAAAAGACGCCCCCGCTTGATGCGCCGATCAGACGGGGGCGATGGCCGTCAGACATGCGGCGCAATGCCGCAGCTAGGCTTATTCGGCAGGCGCATCGGGCGAGACCGAGACCAGATAGGCCACCAGATCCGCCTGATTGCGGTTCAGCTTGAAGGTCATCTTGCTGCGCGCCGCATCGTCGCCCGATTTCTCCTTCACCCAGGCCGTGGGGTCGGTGACATAGGCCTCCAGCTCGGCAGCGGTCCAGACCATGTCCGGGTTGGCCTCGGCCGAAGCCAGCAGACCTTCGCCGTAACGATAGCCCTCTTCGGCGGCGATCTTGGACCCGACGATGTTCCACAGGTTCGGACCGGTGGCCCCGCCCTTGACGATATCGGTGCCGCTGTCGTCCTGAATCATGTGGCAGGCCCGGCATTTGCGGAATTCACCCTCGCCCGCGGCGACATCTCCGGCCTCCTGGGCAACGGCGGGAATGGCTAGGGTCGCGCCCAACAGGGCGCCGACGATGGCTGATCTCATGATAGTTCCTCGCTCCGCCCCGGAAGGGGCATGGTCTCCTGCCGCAAGCGTAAGGGCAAGGCGGACCGGAAATCCAGCCATCGAAAGGTCGCATCCGGAAACGTGATATAAATGCCCCGTCAGGCGGTCGGTCAAAGCGCCGTCGGGCGGTCAGCCAAAGCTGCGCAGAAACCCCTGCCGCAGCGCGACATCCAGATCGGCCATGCCCACCGGCAGGCCCAGATCGACCAGCGAGGTGACGCCATGCCCGCTGATGCCGCAGGGCACGATGCCGCCGTAATGGCTCAGATCGGGATCGACATTGATCGACAGCCCGTGAAAGCTGACCCACCGGCGCAGCTTGACCCCGATCGCGGCGATCTTGTCCTCGCGCAGCGTGCCGTCGGGCAGGGGAGGCTTGTCGGGACGCGGCACCCAGACCCCGACGCGGCCCTGCCGGATCTGGCCCGAGACGCCGAATTCCGCCAGCGTGTCGATGACCCACCCCTCCAGCTGACCCACAAAGTCCCGCACATCGCGCCCGCGCCGGTTCAGGTCCAGCATGACATAGGCGATGCGCTGGCCCGGCCCGTGATAGGTATATTGCCCGCCGCGCCCGGTCACATGCACGGGAAACCGTGCCTCCAGCAGATCCTCGGCCCGCGCGCTGGTTCCGGCGGTATAGATCGGCGGATGTTCGACCAGCCAGACGGCTTCGCTGGCCTCGCCCGCCAGAATCGCCGCGACGCGGGCCTCCATCCGGGCGACCGCCGTGTCATGACCCGTCAGGCCCTTGCTGATGATCCATTCCACCATTCCGGCCATGTGGCCCGCCCGCAGCCCGACGTCAATGCCCCTGCGACGGTCCCGAAATATCCCGGGGGGCGCGCAGCGGGGGGGCAGCGCCCCCCTCCGGCGCTTGCCATATGAAAAAACGCCTTTCCAACGCCGCGCGCCTCGGCTATCACGCGCGCATTGCTGGCTTGCGGCCGTGGCGGAATTGGTAGACGCGCAGCGTTGAGGTCGCTGTTCCTTAACCGGAGTGGAAGTTCGAGTCTTCTCGGCCGCACCAGCAGTGACAATCCCGGATGCTCCGACATGATCAGGTCAACCGACCCGATCCTGCCATCGGCCCGGACCTTTTCCCGACAAGAGACTCCACACGAAGCGACAGCGGCAGGACATCGCCCTGCCGCCGCACCCGTGTCAGTCGGCGATGCGCGCCACGGCGGCACCGGCGCCGGTCGCGATCTGCAGCGCGGCCCATTCGCGGGCCGCGTCGTTGCGGGCCGAGGCGGCCTGCAGGCGGGCCGCCGCGCGCTGGCGGTCGGCGTCCAGCAGATCGACCAGCGGCAGGGCACCGGCCTCGAAATTGGTGCTGGCCAGATCATAGGCGCGGTCATAGGACGCCGCAGCCTGATCCAGGGCCGCGACGCGCTGGCGCAGACGCCGCAGGTTCGACTGGCTGGTCTGCACATCCTCGACCGCCGCCGCCACCTGACTGCGCCATGCCAGATCGGCCGAGCGTGCCTCGGACAGGCGCCGGGTGCGGGTGGCCTGCAACACGCCCTGATTGGCGACGGGCAGCGACAGGCGCGGGCCAAAGCCCCATGCGGTCGCCCCGGCAGTATCGCTGACCGTGCCGGTCAGGGACAGGGATGGCAGCATGTCGGCCGTGGCCACACCCACCGCGGCCAGCGCCTGCACCAGATCCTGCTGGGCCGCGCGCACGTCGGGACGGTTGCGCAGCAGATCGGCGGGAACGCCGGTGCCGGGGCCGGGCGGAATGCGCAGCGCCCCCGATCCGCCCTGCATCTGGGTCATCAGCGGCCCGGCCTGCCGGTTCAGCAGCGTCGACAGGCGATAGACCTGCGCGTTGAACTGCGCCTCGTAATTGGGCAGATCGGCCTGGGCGGTCTGCAGCAGCGCCTCGGTCTGGGCGATGTCGTAATCGGTCGCCAGACCAAGCGACAGCATGTTGTTCGTCACCTCCAGCGTGGCCTGACGGGCGCGGATCGTCTCGCGCGTCAGGGCCAGCGCCTGCTGGTTGAACCGTGCCTCGGAATAGGCGCCGATGACCTCGGCCAGCCAAGCCAGACGGGTCACCTGCACCTCGGCCTCGGCCGAGGCATAGGCGGCGCTGGCGCCTTCGCGGGCGCGCCGTGCGCCCCCGAACAGATCAAAGACGAAACCCGCCGACAGGCTGGCATTGGTGGTGTAACCGGTGGCCACCCCGTCGCCGCCTGATCGCACGCGACCGGCAGATGCCGGGTCGCCGCTGATCTGGGATGCCAGAGGCTGGGTCGCCTGCAGGTCGGCTGCGGCAGCGCGGATCCGCTCGTTGGCCTGAATGATGTCCAGACTGGTGCCCAGACCACCGGCGATCAGCCCCGACAGGGTGCGGTCCTGATAGCCCGACCAGAAGGCATTGGTGCCGACCTGACCGACCGATGCGCCGTCGCCTTCGTCGAAGGCCGCCTGCACGCGGGTCTCGGGCAGGGCGGAAGGATCGGGCCCCACCGCCGCACAGGCCGAGATCAGCAGCAGCGCGGTCAGCGACAGGGCCGCGCGGGGAAAGGGCCGGGAAGTACGCAGAAACGTCACGAGGTTTTTTCCTTTCGGGTCAGCATCGAGCGCACTTTCAGCACGGCGACGTAAAAGACAGGCACCAGGAAGATCCCGATCACCGCAGAAGAGGCCATGCCGCCCAGAACCCCGATGCCGATCGAGTTCTGCGCCCCGGCGCCCGCCCCGGACGCGATGGCCAGCGGCAGCACGCCCAGCATGAAGGCAAAGGTCGTCATCAGGATCGGACGCAGGCGCTGGCGGGCGGCGATCAGCGCGGCTTCTGCCACCGTCTTGCCCTCGTGCACCTGTGCCTGCGCGAATTCGACGATGAGGATGGCGTTTCGGGCCGCCAGCCCGATCGTCGTCAGCAGGCCGACCTTGAAGTAGACGTCATTGGACTGTTCGAAGAACAGCGCCGCCGCCAGAGCGCCCAGAATACCCACCGGCACGGTCAGCATGACCGCCAGCGGGACGGCCCAGCTTTCGTAAAGTGCGGCCAGCGCCAGAAACACGACCAGCGCGGACAGGGCGAACAGCAGGGGTGCCTGATTGCCCGACAGGCGTTCCTGATAGGACAGACCCGTCCATGCGGTGCCATAACCGCCGTCCAGTTCGCCCACCAGCTGTTCCATCGCATCCATGCCCGCCCCCGAGGACAGTCCCGCCGCGGCAGTGCCGCTGAGTTCCATCGCACGCGTGCCGCCATAGCGGGCGACCGCCTGCGGTTCCTGTTCCCAACGCTGGCTGGAGAAGGCACCGAACGACACCATCTCGCCCTGATCGTTGCGGGCATACCAGCGGTTGATGTCTTCGGGCTGGGACCGCGTCTCGGCCTCGCCCTGCACGATGACGGGGCGCAGGTCGGTGCCCAAGGCAAAGTCGTTCACGTCGCGCCCGGCAAAGATGACGGACAGCATCGCGTTGACCTCTTGAATCGACAGACCGAAGGCTGCGGCCTTTTGCTGGTCGATATCCAGACGCAGAGCGGTCTGGGTCGCGGCCTCGTTGCCGCGCAGACCCGTGACCCGGCCATCGGCCATCGTGTCGGCGACCAGCTGGTCGGCGGCGGCGGCCAGTGCCTCTTGGCCCTGACCGGCCTGATCGATCAGATACATGGTAAAGCCCGAAGACGTGCCCATGCCCTGAATCGCCGGGGGCTGAAGGGTAAAGATGCTGCCCTGCCGGTTGGTGGTAAAGAAATAGCCATTGGCCCGGTTCACCAGCGAGGCGATGTCGAACCCTTCCCGTTCGTCGTAGTCGCGCAGTTTGACAAAGACCATCGCGTTGTTCTGGCCGACACCGCCAAAGCTGAACCCAAGGGCCGCAAAGACGGATTCGACCGTGTCGGATTCCTGCGTCAGCATATAGTCCTCGACCTTTTCAACCAGCGCCTGCGTGGCTTGCGTGGTCGATCCGTCGGGGCCTTCGATCAGGATCAATGCGACGCCCTGATCCTCGTCCGGCAGGAACGATCCGGGCAGGCGGTCGAACAGCGCGACGACGCCAAAGCCGATGGCGACCAGCACCAGCAGCATGCGCAGCGGACGTTTGACCAGCCGGGTCACGGTCCCGACATAGCCGTCATTCACGCGGTCCAGATTGCGGTTGAACCAGCGGGCCGGGGCAATGCCCGTATGGCCGTGCTTGCGCGGTTTCAGCAGGCTGGCGCACATCGCGGGCGTCAGGATGACGGCCACGCCAAGCGACAGGATCATCGCGGTGATGATGGTGATCGAGAATTGTCGATAGATCACGCCGGTCGCGCCGGTCATGAAGGCCATGGGCAGGAACACCGCGGACAGGACCAGCACGATGCCGACCAGCGCCGAGGTGATCTCGTCCATGCTTTTTTCGGTGGCCTCGACGGCGCCAAGACCCTCTTCCTCCATCACCCGCTCGACGTTCTCGACCACGACGATGGCGTCATCGACCAGCAGGCCGATGGCCAGCACCAGCGCGAACATGGTCAGCGTGTTGATGGTATAGCCCGCCACCGCCAGCACCGCGAACGTGCCCAGCAGCACGACCGGGATCGCGATCACCGGAATGATCGTCGCCCGCCAGCTTTGCAGAAAGACCAGGATCACCAGAAAGACCAGCACCACGGCCTCGGCCAGCGTGTGATAGACCTGACTGATGGATTCCTCGACAAAGGGCGAGGTATCATAGGGATAGACGATATCGATCCCCGCCGGCAGCACGCCCGCGACGCTGTCGATCGTTTCGCGCACGGCGGCGGCGGTGTCGACCGCATTGGCACCGGTGGCCAGGTTGACGGCAAAGCCGGCCGCCGGGTTGCCATTGTGACGCGCGGCGCCGCCATAGCTTTCCTGACCGATCTCGATCCGGGCCACGTCACCCAGAAACACGGTCGAGCCATCGGGATCGACGCGCAGCAGGATGCTTTCGAATTCCTCGACCGTCGACAGCTGCGACTGTGCCGAGACCGACACGGTCAGGCGTTGACCCTCGGCGGCGGGCTGCGCGCCCAGGTCGCCGACGGTGACATTGGTGTTTTGCGCGGCGACGGCGGCGGTGACGTCCGACGGGGTGACCTGATACTGGGTCATCTTCATCGGATCCATCCAGATCCGCATCGCATAGCCCGACCCGAAGGTGTTGATCGATCCGACGCCCGGCGTCCGCTTGACCGGTTCCTCGATCAGCTGGGCGATCAGATCGCCCAGCTCGACGGTGTCGAAATTGCCTCCGGGTGCGGTCAAGGCGCCCACCAGCAGGATCGAGCTGGTCGAACGGGCCACCTGAACACCCTGCTGCTGAACCACGTCGGGCAGCTGCGAGGTGACCAGCTGCAGGTTGTTCTGCACCTGCACCTGCGCGATATCCTCGTCCACGCTGTCATCGAAGGTCAGCGAGATCGAGGCCGAACCCGGCGTCGAGTTCGATGTCATGTAGATCAGACCGTCAAGGCCGGTCATCGCATCCTCGATCACCGTGGTGACCGAGGTTTCGACGATTTCCGCCGAGGCGCCGGTATAGCTGGCGCTGATGCTGACCGTCGTCGGTGCGATCTGGGGATATTGCTCGATTGCCAGCGTGTTCAGGCCAAGCGCGCCGACAAGCATGGTCACGAGGGCGATCACCCAGGCAAAGACCGGGCGGTGAATGAAAAAGCGTGCCATGTGGGGTTACTCCGTCGCAGGCGCGTCGGCGGGCGCCTCGGTCGGCGTGTCCGCCAGGGCAGGGGTGTCGTCGGCGGCAGCCTCTGGCGCAGGGGCGCCATCCGGGGCAGAGCCTGCGGCGGGGGCGGTGTCGCGCACGACGCCGTTCTCGTCGAAGGTCACCGGGACTGTCATCACCTCGGCGCCTTCGACCAGACCGGCCAGTCCGTCGACGACCAGCGTCTCGCCATCCTCCAGGCCGCCGGTCACGATCCAATGATGCTCAAAACTGCCATCCTCGGTCAGCTGACGCTGTTCGACCTTGCCATCCACGACGACCCAGGCCGACAGAACGCCGATCTTGTCCCGGCTGGCGGCGGATTGCGACACCAGAATGGCCTGGGTCGTGCCCAGTTCGACCTGACCGCGCAGGAACATGCCCGGCAGCAGCAGGTTGTCGGGGTTGTCGAACCGGAACCGCGTGTCGATCGACCCGGTCGAGGTCGAGACCGTCACGCCCGGCGCGACCAGTTCGCCCACCGCCTGATATTCCCGACCGTTTTCCAGCGTCAGCGTCGCGTTCAGTTCGTCATTCAGGCGCAGATTGCCGTCATTGATGTCATCCAGCACGCTGAGAAAACGCGACGAGGGTTCGTACATGTCGACCTCGATCGGGTCCAGCTGGGTGACCGCCGCCATGGCTTCTGCCTGTCCCGCGGTCACCAGATCGCCGACCGAAGCCTCGGCCACGCTGGCGATGCCGGAAATTGGGCTGGTCACGGTGGTCCATTCCAGATCGGCCTCGGCCAGCGTCCGCGCGGCTTCTGCCGATTGCTGGGACGCCAGTGCCTGATCCAGCGTCGCCTGCGCCTCTTCGACCTGCGCCTGCGTGGTGCCCGATCCCAGCAGCTGCCGGGTCCGGTTGAAGGACGATTGGGCCTGCGTCACCTGCGCACGGGCCGACGCGACCGCGGCCTCGGCGCTGGCCAGATTGGCCTGATAGGTGCGGTCCTCGATTCGGAACATCGGCGTGCCTGCCTCGATCGGCTGGCCGGGCTTGTACAGGATCTCGGTGACGATGCCGCCGACCCGGGGGCGAATCGCGGTATCCGAGGCCGCAACGGCCCGGCCCGGCAGGGTCACGATTCGGGGCACATCCTGCAGCGTGACCTGAACCACGCCGACCTGTTTTGGCGGCATCTGGCCCGGATCCTGTGCGGCGGCGGGAAGGCCTGCGAAGATGGCACCGGCAAAGGCGGCTGTGGTTGCAAGGCTGGTTTTGTGCATCATCAGAGTTCCCGATCACTTCGCCCCGCAGGACGCTATTGTTGCAGGCTCATTGCATGATTTTGCGGACTGTGCAATGTTTGCTTTTCCTGCAGTTGGAGTGTGCCCGCCAAATGACCATCAATCTGCGTGACCGCCGTCGCCAGCAAACCGCCCGAGAGATCCAGCTGGCCGCCCTGCGGCTGAGCCTGCGCACGGGATATGGCGCGGTCACGACCGATCTGATCGCCGCCGAGGCGGGCATCAGCCCGCGCACCTTCTTCAACTACTACCACAACAAGCAGGCGGCGATTCTGGGCGAGGCGCCCGATATGGACTGCGATTGCGCCGACTGGATCGTCACGTCACAGCAACCGCTGTCCCGCGATCTGGCGCGGTTGATGGCGTCCCTGCTGGAGCAAAAGCACATGGACCGAGAGGTCGTGCGCATGCTGGGCCAGATCTGGAACACCACGCCCGAACTGATGGCGCTGTTCCGCGCCTCGATGGACAATATCGCGCGCGCGCTTGGCGGCCTGCTGGAACGCCGCCTTGGCGCGGGCCACGAGGCCGAGGCGATGCTGATGGCCGAACTGGCGACCCATGCCCTGTCCCACGCCGTCCGCGCATGGGCCGAGGACGAAACGATGAGCCTGACCGAAATCCCGGTGATGGTCGAACGCCATCTGAACGGCATCGGCGCCCTGCTGCGCTGAGGCCTGACGAGGGGGGCTGACGCGGGCCTGACGAAGGGGCGCTCAGCGGGCGGGCGCCGGTCCGGTGCTGCCGCGCACCAGCAGATCGACCCCCAGGGTGATGCTGTCGGTGCTGCCCCGCCCGGCCATCCGCGCCAGCAACAGCTCTGCCGCGCGGCGTCCAAGCCGGGCGCGATACTGGCGGATCGTGGTCAGGCCGGGGATGCAGAACGCCGCCATCTCGATATTGTCAAAGCCCATGACCGAGATGTCCTGCGGCACCCGCAGCCCCGCGCCGATCAGTCCGTTCATCAGCCCGATCGCCATCTCGTCATTGTCGCAGAAGACCGCTGTAGGCCGGTCGGGCAGGGTCAGCAATTGCTGGGCCGCGTCGCGTCCAAACCCTGCGGTGAAATCGCCTGTGATGCTGTCTTGCGGGCCGGGGGCGGGCAGGCCGGCATCCGCCAGCCCCTGCAGGAACCCCTGCCGCCGCGACCGGGTCAGCGAGCTGTCCTGAGGCCCGGTCAGATGCAGGATGCGGCGATGCCCCAGATCGGCCAGATGCTGCGCGGCCAGCCGTCCGCCCGTCGCATTGTCGGCCAGCACGCGCGGCGCATCCAGCCCCTCGATCCATTCGCAGGCCTGCACCAGCGGCGGACATCCGGGCCGGTCGAACAGCCCCGCATCCAGCCGCCCGTCCAGCACGATCACCCCATCCGACCGCGACCGGTTCAGATAGGGCCCCAGCACCGTCATCGCGGGCTGGTCGGGCACCGCCGTCGTGTCCAGCACCAGCAGGCTGAGATGATGGTCGCGCAGCACCTCGGAGATGCCCGACAGGATCTGCGAGAAGAACGGATTGGACAGTTTCGGAACCAGCGCCAGCACCCCGCCGACCTGCTGCTGGCGCAGGTTCCGGGCGGTGAAATTCAGCGTGTAGCCGGTCTGGGCAATCGCTGCCTCGACCGCCTTCCGGGTCGTCTCGGACACGATCGAGGGGTTGGAAATCGCCCGGCTGACCGTGGCGACCGACACGCCCGCCAGCTTGGCGACATCATGGATGCGGGGCGGACGCGATTGATCTGACACAACAAACTCACCTTGTCGGGAAGGGGTCAGGCTTAGCCGAAAAAATCGGGTTGTAAACCTTTTCATCCTGTGGTTTCGTCGGGTGAAACCGATTACATGCCAATGCAATCGGGATTGAGGCGAACCGGGGGGAGTTCCGGGAGGACATATGAAGACCATCAAGGGCCCTGGGCTGTTTCTGGCCCAGTTCATCGGCACATCCGCGCCGTTCGACGATTTCGACGCCATCACCGGATGGGCGGCGGATTGCGGCTATCTGGGCATTCAGCTGCCCTCGGGGGCCGGGTCGATGATCGATCTGGACCGCGCCGCGACCTCGCAGACCTATTGCGACGAGCTGTCGGGGCGGGCGCAGGCCAAGGGCGTGCAGATCACCGAACTGTCGGCCCATCTGCAGGGTCAACTGGTCGCCGTGCATCCGGCCTTCGATGCGGCCTTCGACGGGTTCGCCCCGGCCCATCTGCGGGGTAATGCGCCCGCACGGCAGGCATGGGCGGTCGATCAGATCATGAAGACCATCGATGCCTCGGCCCATCTGGGCCTTGACCGGATGGCGGCGTTTTCGGGCGCGCTGGCCTGGCCGTACCTGTACCCTTGGCCGCAGCGCCCCGCCGGTCTGGTCGAGGCGGCGTTCGACGAACTGGCCGCCCGCTGGCGTCCGCTGCTGGATCACGCCGACAGCCGTGGCGTCGATATCTGCTTCGAGATCCACCCGGGCGAGGATCTGCATGACGGCGTGACATTCGAGATGTTTCTGGACCGTGTGGATCAGCATCCCCGGGCAAAGATGCTGTACGATCCGTCGCATTACCTGCTGCAGCAGCTGGATTATCTGGCCAATCTGGACATCTATGCCGACCGCATCGGCATGGTTCATGTCAAGGATGCCGAATTCAACCCGACGGGGCGGCAGGGCGTCTATGGCGGTTATCAGCCTTGGGCCGACCGCGCCGGACGGTTCCGCAGCCTTGGCGACGGGCAGGTCGATTTCAAGGCGATCTTTTCCAAGCTGGCCGTGATGGGCTTTGACGGTTGGGCCGTGGTCGAATGGGAATGCGCGATCAAGCACCCTGAAGATGGCGCCCGCGAAGGCGCGGCCTTTGTGCGCGATCACATCATCCGGGTGACCGACCGCGCCTTTGACGATTTCGCGGATGGCGGGGCGGATACCCGTGCCAACCGCCGGATGCTGGGGCTTGAGACATGAGCATGGAGCATCATATCCCCATCCGCCTTGGCATGGTCGGCGGTGGCGCGGGCGCGATGATCGGCAATGTGCACCGCATCGCCGCGCGTCTGGACGGACAGTTCGACATCGTGGCGGGGGCCTTGTCCTCGACCCCCGACAAGGCGGCGGCCAGTGCGGCGGCGGTGGGCATCGCGCGCAGCTATGACGATTTCGAACGCATGGCCCACGATGAGGCCGCCCGCGCCGACGGGATCGAGGCCGTGTCGATCTGCACCCCCAATCACCTGCATTTTCCGGTGGCAAAGGCGTTTCTGGCCCAAGGCATCCACGTCATCTGCGACAAGCCGATGACCGCGACGCTGGATCAGGCGCGCGATCTTGCGCGGATCGCCGAAGGCTCGGACGCGCTGTTCGTGCTGACGCATAATTATTCGGCCTATCCGCAGATCCGGCAGGCCCGCGCCATGATCGCGCGCGGCGATCTGGGGCAGATCCGGCTGGTCCAGGCGGAATATGCCCAGGACTGGCTGACCGAGGATACGACCAGCAAGCAGGCCGAATGGCGCAGCGATCCGGCCCGTGCGGGCGCGGGCGGGGCCATCGGCGATATCGGCACCCACGCATTCCAGCTGGCGCGTTTCGTCACCGGCCTGCTGCCCGAACGGCTGGCCGCCGATCTGTCCAGCTTTGTCCCCGGCCGCAAGCTGGACGACAATGCCCATATCCTGATGCGCTATGCGACCGGTGCGCGGGGGATGCTCTGGGCGTCTCAGGTGGCGCCGGGGCGTGAAAACGGCCTGCGGTTGCGGGTCTATGGCGACAAGGGCGGCCTTGAATGGCAGCACGACTTGCCCGAGACGCTGATCTTCACCCCGTTCGGTCAGCCCGCGCAGGTGCTGCGCCGGGGCGGTCCGGGATCGGTGGTGGGCGGCAGCCGCGTGCCGCCCGGCCATCCCGAGGGTTATCTGGAAGGCTTTGCCAACCTTTATTCCGAGGCTGCGCAGGCGATCCGTGCGCGGCAGGCGGGCCTGCCCATGCCTGCGGATCTGGCATTGCCGGGCATTCGCGACGGGCTGGAAGGCGTGAAATTCATCGATGCCTGCATCCGGTCCCACCGGGCGGATGCGGCCTGGGTCGAGGTGTCATCATGAGCGAACCGATACGCGATCCGATTCTGGCACTGGACGGCATCGCCAAATCCTTCGGCCCCATCGAGGTGCTGCACGGCGTCGATTTCGCCCTGCGCCCCGGAGAGGTTCATGCCCTGATCGGGGAAAACGGCGCGGGCAAATCGACCACGATGAAGATCCTTGCCGGCTATCTGGACCCGACCGCCGGGCAGGTTCTGTTCGACGGCAAGCCCATCCGCTTTGCCGGTTCCGATCAGGCCGAGGATCTGGGGATCATCATGATCCATCAGGAATTCAATCTGGCCGAACATCTGAACGTCGATCAGAACGTCTTTCTGGGGCGCGAACTGAAACGCGGCTTTCTGCTGGATCACAAGGCCATGCGCCAGCAGACGCAGGAACTGCTGACCCGTCTGGATTGCCGGGCCGATCCCGGCGCGCAGGTCAGCCGCATCTCGGTTCCCGACAAGCAGATGGTGGAAATCGCCAAGGCCCTGTCGCGCAAGGCGCGCGTGCTGATCATGGACGAACCCACCGCCGTGCTGACCGAAAAGGAAACCGACGTGCTGTTCGCCCAGATCGAACGCCTGCGGGCCGAGGGCGTGGCGATCCTCTATACCTCGCACAAGCTGGGCGAGGTCAAGCGCATCGCCGATCGCGTGACCGTGCTGCGCGACGGCGTCATGGTGCGGTCCGATCTGACGGCGGATGTGACGGAAGACGACATGGCCACAGCCATGGTCGGGCGCGAGCTGTCCGATCTGTTCCCCCCCAAGGTCATGGGCGGAGCGGAGCCGATCCTCGAGGCGCAGGGCATCACCGTGCCGGGCGTCGTTCATGATGCCAGCCTGACCCTGCACAAGGGTGAAGTGCTGGGCATCGGCGGTCTGGTCGGATCGGGACGCACCGAACTGGCCGAGGCGATTGCGGGCCTGCGTCCGCGCAGCGGCACCGTCCGGCTGAAGGGGCAGGATCTGCCCGCCGGTCAGGTCGCCCGCGCCATGGCCGCGGGGCTTGCCTATCTGACCGAGGATCGCAAGGGCGCGGGTCTGCTGCTGGAAAAGACCTTGCGGGAAAACCTGACCCTGCCGATGCTGGAAACCTTTGGCCGCCCCCTGATCGACCGCAAGCGCGAAGAGGCGGCGCTGGACCGCGCCATTGCCGACTTCGCGATCAAGGCGCCCGAACGCGGCATGGCGGTCGGCGATCTGTCGGGCGGCAATCAGCAAAAGCTGCTGCTGGCCAAGACGCTTTTGTCGGACCCCGACGTCATCATCATCGACGAGCCGACGCGCGGCATCGATATCGGCACGAAACAACAGATCTATACCCTCATCGCCCGGCTGGCCGCCGAAGGGCGCAGCATCATCGTTATCTCGTCGGAAATGCCCGAGCTGATCGGCCTCGCCAGTCGCGTGGTGGTCATGCACGCCGGTCGCATCGCCGGAGAGCTGGCGGGCGACGCCGTGACCGAACGCGGCATCGTGCGGCTGGCGATGGGGATGGACGGACATCAAAAGGACGGTGCGGCATGAGCACGACGACGCTTCAACAGACCCGCAGGCCCCGGCTGAACCTGCCCGTCATCGCGCCCATCGTGGCGCTGGTGGTGCTGATCGGGATCGGCATGGCGCTGAACCCGAATTTCCTCAGCTATGCCAATATCACCAACGTGCTGGCGCGCTCGGCCTTCATCGGCATCATCGCCATCGGCATGACCTTCGTGATCACCGCAGGCGGGCTAGACCTGTCGGTCGGGTCCATGGCCGCCTTCGTGGCCGGGCTGATGATCCTGGTCATGAACATCGCCACCGAAAGCATGGGGCCGGGCCTGCCGGTGATCCTGATCGGCGTCGCAATAGCGCTGTTCGCCGGTCTGGCGGCGGGGTTCATCAACGGCATCCTGATCACCAAGGCCGGGATCGAGGCGTTCATCCTGACCCTTGGCACGATGGGCATCTATCGCTCTCTGGTGACCTGGCTGGCGGATGGCGGCACACTGTCCCTTGGCTATGAGATGCGCGAATTGTACCGCCCCGTCTATTACGGCGGCATTCTGGGCATCGCCTGGCCGATCATCGTCTTTGCCGTGCTGGCCATTCTGGGCGAGATCACCATGCGCCACACCGCCTTTGGCCGCCATTGCGCCGCCATCGGGTCGAACGAAAAGGTCGCGCGCTATTCCTCGGTCGCGGTGCTGCGGGTGCGGCTGGCGACCTATGTGCTGCTGGGAACTTTGGTCGGCATCGCGGTCGTCATGTACGTCCCGCGCCTTGGTTCGGCTTCCGCCACCACGGGTCTTCTGTGGGAGCTGGAGGCGATCGCCGCCGTCATCATCGGCGGCACCCTGCTGAAGGGCGGCTTTGGCCGGGTCTGGGGCACCGTCGTGGGCGTCCTGATCCTGTCGCTGATCGGCAACCTTCTGAACCTGACCGACTTCGTCAGCCCCTATCTGAACGGTGCCATCCAAGGCGTCGTCATCATTCTGGCCGTCGTGCTGCAAAGGAATACCGGCGCCGCACGCTGATTTTCACCTGTGGGAGGAGTACCACCATGAAAAAGACCCTGATCGCCACCACCGCCCTGCTGGGCCTGACCGCCGTTCCGGCGCTGTCCCAGACCATCGGCGTGTCCATTCCGGCCGCGACGCATGGCTGGGCAGGCGCGCTGAACTTTCACGCCGAGCAGACCGTCGCCCGTCTGAGCGAGGCCTATCCGGATATGGAATTCGTGCTGACCACCACCTCGGATCCCGGCCAGCAGGTCTCGGATCTGGAAGATATGGTGGCCACGCGCGGCATCGACGCGCTGGTCGTGCTGCCCTTTGAATCCGAACCGCTGACCGGCCCGATCCAGCGCATCGCGGAAAGCGGTGTCTGGGTCACCGTCGTCGATCGCGGTCTGGCGCAGGAGGGGATCGAGAACCTCTATGTCGCGGGCGACAATGACAGCTTTGGCCGCACCGCAGGCACCTATTTTGCCGATACGCTGGACGAGGGCGCGCAGGTCGTCGTCATGCGCGGCATCGCGTCCACCGTGGACAATGAACGCGTGGCGGGCTTCGAGGCCGCGCTGGAAGGGTCGGGCGTCGAGGTCGTGGCGATGGATCACGGCAACTGGAACCGCGACACCGCTTTCAACCTGATGCAGGACTGGCTGTCGCGTTTCCCCGAAATCGACGCGGTCTGGGCGGCGGATGACGACATGGCCGTGGGTGCACTGGCCGCCATCGATCAGGCGGGCCGCACGGATGAGATGTTCGTCGTCGGCGGCGCCGGCATGAAAGAGATGGTCGACCGGATCCGCAACAGCGATCCGACCGTGCCGGTGAACGTGACCTATCCGCCCTCGATGATCTCGACCGCGATCGAGATGACGGCGCTTGGGCTGACGTCGGGTGCACCCATGTCGGGCGATTTCATCATCGCATCCGAGCTGATCACCCCCGAGAATGCCGAGGATTTCTATTTCGAAGACAGCCCGTACTGAGCTGAGCTGACGGGGCGCGCGGGGACGGATCCCCGCGCGCCTTCCGACCCGGAGGAGGGTCGGTCCGCCTTGGGATGTAAACGGTTTCATCCGTGATCCGGGGGCTTGCAGATGAGGGAGGAGACCATGACCGATTTGTCGGAACGCCATTCCACAGGCCTGACACGCCGCGCCTTGTTCTATGGCGCGGGGGGGCTGGCCGTGGCCGGGGCGGGGCTGACCGGCCCGGCCAGCGCGCAGGATGCGGCGCAGGGCGGGCAGGCCGTCGCCGCCGGTCTGCGCGGCAATATCAACCATTCCGTCGCCCGCTGGACCTTTGCCGACATGGATCTGGCCGATCTGTGCGTGCTGGGCCGCCATGTCGGTCTGGGGGCCATCGATCTGTGCGGCCCCGACGATTGGCCGGTGCTGCGCGAACATGGGCTGGACAGCTCGATGTGCAACGGCGCCGAGATCAGTCTGGAGGATGGCTGGGCCGACCCCGCCAATCACGCGACGCTGATCGACAACTATACCCGCCACATCGCGCTGGTGGCCGAGGCAGGTTACACCAACCTGATCTGTTTCAGCGGCAACCGGCGCGGCATGACCGATGACGAGGGGCTGGCGAATTGCGCCGACGGCCTGTCGCAGATCCTGCCTATCGCCGAACAGGCGGGCGTGGTGCTGCAGATGGAACTGCTGAACAGCCGCGTGAACCATCCCGATTATCTGTGCGACCGCAGCGCATGGGGCGTGGCGCTGTGCGAACGCTTGGGCAGCCAGAATTTCAAGCTGCTCTACGACATCTATCACATGCAGATCATGGAGGGCGACGTGATCCGCACGATCACCCAGCATCATTCATGGTTCGGCCATTACCACACCGCCGGAAACCCCGGACGGAACGAACCGGACGACAGTCAGGAACTGAACTATCCGGCGATCTGCCGTGCGATCCGCGACACCGGCTATCAAGGCTGGCTGGCGCAGGAATTCGTGCCGCGCGACGCCAGCCCGGACGCGGCCGCGCAATCTTTGCGCGATGCCGTCCTGACCTGCGACGTCTGAGGACGCCCCCAGCAAGACCCTGAGAAAAGGAAAGCCAGATGGCAGAGAACATGCATTACGACGCGATCGTCGTCGGATCGGGCATCAGCGGCGGTTGGGCCGCCAAGGAACTGACCGAGCGGGGCTTGAAGGTCCTGATGCTGGAACGCGGTCGCAATATCGAGCATCTGACCGATTACGTCCATGCCGAGAACGAATCCTGGAACTATCCCCATCGCGGCACCGCCACGACCGAGATGGTGTCGAATTACCCCGTTCTGTCGCGCGATTATCCGCTGAACGAACAGACCTTCGGCATGTGGGCGAATGAGCAGGAAAACCCCTATGTCGAGGCCAAGCGCTTTGACTGGTTCCGGGGCTATCACGTCGGTGGGCGGTCGCTGCTGTGGGGTCGCCAGACCTATCGGTTCTCGGACACCGATTTCGGCGCGAACGAGCGCGAGGGAATCGCGACCGACTGGCCGATCCGTTACGCCGATATCGCGCCCTGGTACGATCATGTCGAACGCTTTGCCGGCATCTCGGGGACGAACGAAGGTCTGGACATCCTGCCCGACGGGCAATTCCTGCCGCCCATCCCGTTGAATATCGTCGAAAAGGATGTGGCCGCGCGCCTGCGCAATGCGTTCGGCGGCAAGCGCTATCTGATCAACAGCCGCGTCGCCAACATCACCGAGGCGCTGCCCGAACAGAACCGGGTCGCCTGTCAGTATCGCAACAAATGCTGGCTGGGCTGCCCCTATGGCGCCTATTTCAGCACGCAATCGGCAACGCTGCCTGCCGCCGTGGCTACCGGAAACCTGACCCTGCGCCCCTTCTCGATCGTCAAGGAGGTGCTTTACGACAAGGACACCAAGCGGGCGCGCGGCGTCGAGATCATCGATGCCGAAAGCAATCTGACCTATGAATACACCGCCGATGTGGTGTTTCTGAACGCGTCCAGCTTCAATTCGACCTGGGTGCTGATGAACTCGGCCACCGATGTCTGGGAAGGGGGCTTGGGCTCGTCCTCCGGAGAGCTGGGCCACAACGTCATGGACCACCATTTCCGCGTCGGCGCCGAGGGCCGGGTCGAGGGGTATGACGACAAATACTATTTCGGTCGTCGTCCGGCGGGCTTTTATATCCCGCGCTTCCGCAACACCGAAGGCGAGGAACGCCCCTATACGCGCGGCTTTGGCTATCAGGGATCGGCCAGCCGTCAGGGATGGCGCCGCGACATCGCCGAACTGAGCATCGGCGCCGACATGAAAGAGGCGCTGTCCAAGCCCGGCGACTGGACCATCGGCATGACGGGCTTTGGCGAGATGCTGCCCTATCATGACAACTTCATCGCGCTGGACCGGGGCACGACCGACAAATGGGGCCTGCCGGTCCTGTCGATCAGCGTGGATCTGCGCGAGAACGAGATGCGCATGCGCGAGGACATGAAGCAGGACGCGGTCGACATCTTCGAGGCCGCCGGCGTCGTCGACGTGAAGCCCACCGAAAGCGACTATGCGCCCGGCATGGGCATCCACGAGATGGGCACGGCGCGGATGGGCCGCGATGCCGCGACCTCGGTCCTGAACGGCAACAATCAGGTCTGGGACGCACCCAATGTCTATGTGACCGACGGGGCCTGCATGACCTCGTCGGCCTGCGTGAACCCCTCGCTGACCTATATGGCCCTGACCGCGCGGGCGGCGGAACATGCCGTCAACGCCCTCAAGAACGGAGATCTGTGATGAACCGCCGCCAGCTTCTGACGATGATCGCCGCCGTCACCGGCACGGCCATGCTGGGCGGGCATCGCGCCATGGCCTATCTGCCGACCGAGGCGGGGACCAACATCTTCACCCCCGAGGATGCCGCCTTTCTGGACGAGGTGGCGGAAACCCTGATCCCCGCCACCGACACGCCCGGCGCCAAGGATGCGGGCGTGGGCGCCTTCATGACCCAGTTCGTCAGCGATTGTTTCGACGAGGAGGAACAGACCGTCTTCCGCGACGGGATGGAGGCGCTGCAGGCCGATGCGCAGAATCGGTTCGGCAAGCCCTTTGCCGATCTGACCCCCGACGAACGCCAGCAGATGCTGCAGGCCGCGCACGAGGCCGCCACCGCGCAGGCATCGGTCGTCGAGGAATACGAGGCCACGCGTCAGCAATCGCTGGACATCCAGCCTGCCGCCGACACCGCAGCGGACGAACTGCCCGCCGATCCCGACGCGCCGCAGCTGCATTGGTTCACCCCGATCCAGCAGCTGGTCCTGTTCGGCTTCTTCACCTCCGAGATCGGCGCCACGCAGGTGCTGCGCTATGAGCCGGTGCCGGGGGAATATATCGGCGATCTGGAATATGACGGCGGCCCTGCCTGGGCCACCTGAGATCCGCACCGGCCCCCGGTCCCGACAGGGCAGGGGGCCTTTTGACAGGTATCTTCGCATAAAGGCTGATCCGACATGACACTGACCCCGAAACTGACCCCCCTGATCGCCGCAGGCCTGCTGCTGGCCGCCCCCGCCTTCGCGCAGGAGGCAGCCCCCGAACCCACGCAGGAAGAACGTCAGGCCCAATCCCGCGTCACCGAAGTGCAAGGCCCCGAGCCGCGCCTGGTCCAGACCCCCGAAGGCCAGCCCCCTTCGGATGCGACGGTTCTGTTCGATGGCAGCAGCCTTGAGGGATGGGAATCCGTCGATGGCGGCGACGCTGCGTGGACGATCGAGGACGGCGCCCTGCATGTCGGGCGCGGCACCGGCGATATCCGCACGACCGAGAATTTCTGCGATGTGCAGCTGCATGTCGAATGGCGCTCGCCCCCGAATGACGAAGGTCATGACAGCCAGGATCGCGGCAATAGCGGCGTCTTCCTGCAGGAACGCTACGAGGTGCAGGTGCTGGACAGCCATGAGAACCCGACCTATGCGAACGGGCAGGCGGGCTCGATCTACAAGCAGCATCTGCCGCTGGTGAATGCCTCGCGCGAGCCGGGCGAATGGCAAAGCTATGACATCATCTTTCAGGCCCCGGTCTTTGCCGATGACGGTGCGCTGCGCCGCCCGGCCCATCTGACCGTCCTGCATAATGGTGTCGTGGTCCAGAACCATGCGCAATTGCAGGGCGCGACGGAATGGATCGGCTATCCCAGCTACGAGGCGCATGACTGCGCGCCGATCCGGCTGCAGGATCATGACGCCGATGTCAGCTTCCGCAACATCTGGGTCCGCCCGATGTAAGGGCAGCCCGACCCCAGACATGAAAAAGGGGCCGCGACGATTGTCGCGGCCCCAGTCACCTGTCCAGCAGGGAGAAGTGTCAGCGCGTGGCGCTGTACGGCAGGTTTTCGGTCAGGAAGGTGGCACCGGTCATCACGACCTCGGCCGCATCCAGAGGCTGATCATGTTCGATGATGTACCATTGCGTTCCGACCTCTTCGGCGGCGGGCAGGATCGCGGCCCAGTCCAGCACGCCTTCGCCCAGGGCCTTGAAGCCGCGCTCATCCTCGGCCTCGCCTTCGGGTGCATTGTCCTTGGCATGGATCGCAAAGACCCGGCCATCGAAGCGGTCCAGATATTCGACCGGGTCCAGCCCGCCGCGCGCGACCCATGCCAGATCCAGCTCGGCCAGCACATCGTCGCCGGCGGCCTCCATCATGATCTCCAGCGCGGTGCGCCCGTCGAATTCGGCCATCTCGAAATCATGGTTGTGATAGGCAAGGGTCATCCCCTCGGCCTGCAGCGCATCGCTCAGACCCGCCAGTTCTTCGCCAAGCGCGGTCCAGCCTGCCGCATCCGTCGGACGCGCTTCTTCGGCCAGATAGGGCACGGTGATCACCGCATTGCCGATGGCCTTGTTGAAATCAATGACCGCCTGCAGATCAGCGCGCAGATCATCCAGCTGCGCATGGGTCGAGATCGCTTCGACCCCATATTCGGTCATCAGCGCGGACAGATCCTCGGCGCTGCTGTCCTGCATCCCGACGGTCTCGACGGCGGTGATCCCGGCGGCCTGCACGGCGGCCAGCTGTTCGTCCAGCGTCCCGTGATCGCGCAGCGTGTACATCTGGACCGCGATCGGCAGCTCGGCGGTGCGGGCATCCTGCGCCCATGCGCCCGTCGCGCTCAGCGCGACAGTGACCAGTCCGCCCAGCAAAGCGGAGTTTGCAAAAGTCATGAAGTCCTCCTTGGCCTTCCCCTGCTCCTCTAGGGGTTGTCCCGAATGTAATGGGTTTCAGAGCACATGAAAAGGATTACATTCGCGGCAGAACCGGATTTCCGCCGATCCGGATCCGCCCCCGCAGCGGCCCCTTGGCTCAGGCCAGATCGCGGCAGGCCGCCAGCCAGCGGCCGATCACGTCCAGGGCAGGGGCCTCGTCCAGCCAGGGAATATGCGCCCGGCCGGGGATTTCGGCGGCGATCAGATCGGGACGCATCGCCTGCATCCGCGCCATGGTCGCGGGGGACAACAGATCCGAATTGGTCCCCCGGATCAGCGCCACCGGCAGCCCCACGGTGGCCTGCCACAGGGGCCACAGATCGACCGGCGGCCCGTCGAAAGCGGCCAGAAACGCCTGCCTCAGGGCCGGATCATAATTGATCCGCAACCCGTCGGGCTTGGCGTCGTAATGGCGCTGCACATCCGCCAGCCAGCGCCCCTCGGGCACATCGGCAAAGCCCGGCATCAGCCCCGGCATCCGCGCCGCCAGTGCCTCATGCGTCGCATCGCGGGGGCTGCGCCCGACATAATCAAAGATCCGTTGCAGCCCGTCCTGCGCGATCTCGGGGCCGACATCGTTCAGGCACAGGCCCAGCAGCCGATCATGCGCGGTGGCCGCCAGCACCAGCCCGATCAGCCCCCCGCGAGAGGTGCCCAGCACCGCCGCCCGGTCCACCCCCAGATGATCCAGCAGTTCGACCGCGTCGCGCGCCTCGCGCGGCACGGTATAGGTGTCGGCCCCGGTCCAGTCAGACCCGCCGCGCCCCCGGTAATCCATGCGGATCAGCCGCACGCCCTCCAGATGCGGCGCCACGAAATCGAAATCCGCCATCGTCCGCGTCAGCCCCGCCAGACACAGAACCGGCAGCCCCTCTCCCTCATCGGAAAAGACCAGCCGCGCCCCGTCGCCTGCCCGAAACTCCGCCACGCCGCAGCCCTTTCATCTTGGTCCAAATATCCCGCGGGGGTCCGGGGGCGCGAAGCCCCCGGTCCTGTCCTCAGAGGTTCTCGCTCTGCGGCATCCCCAGCACATGATAGCCGCCATCCACCGTCACGATCTCTCCGGTCGTGCAGGCCCCCCAGTCCGAGGTCAGCCAGACCGCCGTCCCGCCGATGGCCTCCAGCGTGGCATTGGCGCGCAGGGGCGCATTCGCCTCGGTATGGCGAAAGGTCTTGCGCGCTCCGCCGATGGCGGCGCCCGCCAGGGTCTTCATCGGGCCGGGGCTGATCGCGTTCACGCGGATGCCGTCGGGGCCCAGATCATTGGCCAGATAGCGCACGCTGGCCTCCAGCGCGGCCTTGGCCACGCCCATGACGTTATAGAACGGCGTCACCCGGTTCGATCCGCCATAGGTCAGGGTGATGATCGATGCGCCCGGCGCCATGATCGGATGGGCGCGGCGCGCCACCTCGATCAGGGAATAGCAGCTGATCTCCAGGCTGCGCCCGAAATTGGCGCGGCTGGTGTTCATGAACCGTCCGGTCAGCTCGTCCTTGTTGGAAAAGGCGATGGCGTGGATCAGAAAGTCCAGCTTGCCCCACCGTTCGGCCAGCGTCGCGAAGGCGCCGTCCAGCGATGCGTCGTCAGTCACGTCCACATCGACCAGCAGATCCGAGCCGACCGACGCCGCCAGCGGCTCGACCCGCTTGCCAAAGGCCTCTCCCTGATAGGAAAAGGCCAACTCGGCGCCCTCGGCGGCCATCGCGCGTGCGATGCCCCAGGCAATGGATCGTTCATTGGCGACCCCCATCACAAGCCCGCGCTTGCCCTTCAGAAGATCGCCCATGTCCAGTCCCTCACATCATTCCAGATAGCGCGACATCAGCAATGTCGCGTTCGTCCCGCCAAAGCCGAAGCTGTTCGACAGGATCGAATCCAGCCCCGCATTGTCCACGCGGCTGGTCGCAATCTCGCCCGGCTGAATCGCCGGGTCCAGCGTCGTCACATTCGCCGATGCTGCGATGAAGTCATTTTGCAACATCAGCAGCGAATAGATCGCCTCATGCACGCCGGTCGCGCCAAGCGAATGCCCGGTCAGCGACTTGGTCGAGCTGACGGGCGGCGTGGAACCCTCGCCAAAGATATTGCGGATCGCCCGGATCTCGCCCAGATCGCCGACCGGGGTCGAGGTGCCATGCGCGTTGATATAGCTGACCTTGCGGCCCTCGGGCAGGGTGGCCATCGCCACGCGCATCGACCGCTCGCCGCCCTCGCCCGACGGCGCGACCATGTCATAGCCGTCCGAAGTCGCGGCATAGCCGGTCACTTCGGCATAGATCTTGGCGCCGCGCGCCAAGGCGTGGGACAGCTCTTCCAGCACCACGACACCGCCGCCGCCCGCGATCACGAACCCGTCGCGGGTCGCGTCATAGGGACGAGAGGCGCTTTCGGGGGTGTCGTTGTATTTCGACGACATCGCGCCCATCGCGTCGAAGAGGCAGGACAGCGTCCAGTCCAGTTCCTCGCCGCCGCCGGCAAAGACGATGTCCTGCTTGCCCATCTGGATCTGCTCGACGCCATTGCCGATGCAATGCGCGGATGTCGAACAGGCCGAGGTGATGGAATAGTTCACGCCCTTGATCTTGAAGGGCGTCGCCAGACAGGCCGAGTTCGTCGACGACATGCAGCGTGTCACCATGAACGGCCCCATCTTCTTGGGCGCGCCCTTTTCGATGACCGTCTGATGGGCCAGGAAAAAGTTCGAGGTCGACGGCCCGCCCGATCCCATGATCAGGCCGGTGCGCGGGTTCGACACATCGCCATCCTCCAGCCCGGAATCGGCGATCGCCTGTTCCATGGCCAGAAAGTTATAGGCCGCCCCCGGACCCATAAAGCGCAGGTTGCGCTTGTCGATATGATCCTCCAGCACGATCTGCGGCATGCCGTGGACTTGGCTGCGAAAGCCGTGTTCGGCATATTCGGGCGCAAAGACGATGCCCGACTTGCCCGATTTCAGGCTGTCGGTGACCTCGTCGGCCGAATTGCCGATGGGGGAAATGATGCCAAGCCCGGTGATGACGACGCGACGCATGGGGGCCTCCTTGGGAAATATGAATGGGGGATCAGCTGGCCGACAGGGCCACCTTCATGTCCTTGACCAGATAGATGACCTCGCCATCGGCCTCGACCCGGCCATCGGCCACGCCCATGGTCAGGCGGCGGGTCTGGATGGCTTTGGTGAAATCGACGCTGTAGCGCAGCAGCTTGCGGTCTGGGCGGACCATGCCGGTCAGCTTGACCTCGCCCACGCCAAGCGCATAGCCGCGCCCCTGCCAGCCGCGCCAGCCCAGATTGAACCCGGTCAGCTGCCACAGACCGTCCAGACCCAGACAGCCGGGCATGATCGGATTGCCGGGGAAATGGCAGGCAAAGAACCACAGGTCCGGCGTGATGTCGAATTCGGCCACGATATGGCCCTTGCCATGGGCGCCGCCGTCTTCGGACACCTCGGTGATGCGGTCCATCATCAGCATCGGCGGCTCGGGCAGCTGCGCATTGCCGGGGCCGAACAGCTCTCCGCGCGCGCAGGCAAGCAGGTCGTCGCGATCAAAGCTGGTCTGGGTCATCGCCATGCGGGTCATGCCTTTGTTCTGCGGCCCCTGCGGGCCGGTCGGGGTCCAAGATTGACGCTGCGTTTAGCATCCGGGGTCAGATCGGCGCAAGGGCAAGCCGAGGCCCGCCCCGCCCGCGCGCGGATCAGAACCACTGCCCCGGTTCCATCAGCCCCAGATCCATCAGCTGCTGCCCCGTCCAGTCGAACGGATGCGAATTGCGCCAGGTCATGTCGCCCACCTGATCGCGCGATCCGGGATTGGTGGCCAGCGCCTTGGCCACACGAAAGGACGCGATGGCGGCGGTCAGGTTGTGATGCCAAGGGCAGGAATAGGTGTTGTATTCCTCGATGGTGAAACGGTGATCGGCGGTGACCTTCAGATCGGGCGCGGCGCGGAAGAGGGCGATCCGGTCGATGCGGCGGCGATCAGGGGGCAACAGCTCCTCGTATCGCCAGCGCAGCCCGCCGTGGAAATCCAGCTGTCGTTCGCGGGGCGTGCCGTCCGGACCGTTGCGCCCAAGCGCGTAATAGCCCGCCCGGTCGAACATCGCGTTCTCCAGATCCACCGCATCCGGGTTGGCCTTCAGATCGGGCGCATACAGATCGACGACATAGGACAGCATCGCCGACCGGCGTTCCTCGGTGTGAAACACCAGCATTTCGCCGACGGTGCGCGTCTCGCAGAAGGGATAGAACAGGAATTCGGAATTGAAGCAGTAATACAGCCATGTTCCCGGGGGCACCGCGCGGATCACCGCATTGACGGCGCGGACATGCGCATCGGGGCGGCGGGTTTCATAGGACAGCTGGGTGACCTTGGGCAGCACGGCTTGGGGCAGATGTACCGGCTGATCCGAAAACAGCAGGATATGACGAAAGCCGCGCTGCAGGTGATGTTCGACGGTCTGGGTGACGGCGGTGTCATCCTCGATCAGGATGATCGCCAGCGGTCCCTTGGCCAGCGTTTCGGGCTTGCGGGCCAGAAACGTCTCCATGTTCTGGGCGGTCAGCTGCTGCATCAGCGCATCACCGCCTTGACCTGCTCCAGCGCGCTGGCCAGCAGCTGGGGATTGCCTTCGGCTGCCGCGACAAGGCGCTTGAGCGTTTCTTTCTGCGCATCGGGCAGGGCGGACCCGTCGATGATCGCCTCGACCCCGCTGCGGTCAAAGCCTTCCGGGGTCATCAGCGCCTCGATCCGGGCGGCGACACCGGCAGCATCGGCGGTATCCGAGGCGGCGGCGGCGGCATCCTGCGCGGCGGCGCCCGCCTCTTCGGCGGCTTCGGCCGGGGCCAGTGCCGCCACGCCCGAGGTCGCGCCAGCGGCTGCGGCTGCGGCGCGGTCGGCGGCCTCCAGTGCTGCGACGGCGGCGGCTTCGGCGGCGTCGGCCGCCTCGCTGGCCGGACCGGTTCCGGTATCTTCGGATGCGCGCGCGGCCTCGGCTGCGGCATCGGCGGCGATGGCTGCGGCGTCGGCTGCCGCATCGGCTGCGGCTTCGGCAGCCGCCTGACCGTCGACCTGAGGATCGGCGGTGGCATCATCGGCCAGCTGTCCGGCATCCTGCGCGGCGGTCGCCGCATCTTCGGCCAGACGCGCGGCGTCGCCCGCAGGGGTGGCGGGGGCGTCGATCGCGGCGTCCCCGGTCACGGGTGCCTCGGCGGGCGCCTGCGCGACCTCGACCGGTGCCGGGGCATCGCCCGAGGGGGCGTCATCTTGCAAAAACCACCATCCGCCGCCCGCAGCCAGCACCAGAATCACGACGATCGGCAACAGTTTGGACATTCGGCACCCTCGACCCAACAGGACATTACCCCCTTCTATGGCACAGCCCAACGGGTCCGAAAACCCGCGCGATGGCCGCAAACCGGCCCGATCTGCCCGATCCGGGTCGATTTGCGGGCCTGATTGATCAATTCCGGTTGAATCATGGCGCGCGCGGCCTTATTTTCCTGCCACTTGCGCATTGGCCATAAAAGGAGCACCGCCATAGCCCGTCGCCCGCATAACGCACCGCCCCAACGTGACACCGGCCCCCGGACCAACGAACGCATCCGCGTTGCCGAAATCCGCCTGATCGGCCCCGAGGGAGAGAATATCGGCGTCGTGCCGCCCTCTGTCGGGATGCAGATGGCGCAGGATGCCGGACTGGATCTGGTCGAGATTTCGCCGAACGCGGCCCCGCCGGTCTGCAAGGTCATGGACCTCGGCAAATACAAATACGAGATGCAGAAGCGCGAGGCCGAGGCCCGCAAGAAGCAGAAGGTCATCGAGGTCAAGGAAATCAAGTTCCGTCCGGGAACCGATATCCATGACTATGACGTCAAGATGCGCAGCGTGATGAAGTTTCTGGAAGGCGGCGACAAGGTCAAGGTGACCCTGCGTTTCCGGGGCCGCGAGATGGCCCACCAGGATCTGGGGCTGGAGCTTTTGCACCGCGTCCGCGACGATGTGGGCGAGGCCGGCAAGGTCGAGACCATGCCCAAGCTGGAAGGCCGCCAGATGGTCATGATGATCGCGCCGAAATAGGTTTGCGACATCGACGACGGTTCCAAAGGCCGCGCGGGCATTGCCGCGCGGCCTTTTGCATGGCTAGGGTGCGGGCATGACCAACGCACCCCTGATCCGCCTGATGCGCCTGCCCGAAGGCGACCCCGACATCGCGCTGCCCCATTATCAGACGCCCGGCGCGGCGGGGGCCGATCTCTGCGCGAATCTTGCACTGGCCGACCGTGCAGCGGGGATCACGCTGCCCCCCATGGGCCGCGCGCTGATCCCCACCGGTCTGGCGCTGGCCATCCCCCAGGGCTGGGAGGTGCAGATCCGTCCCCGGTCCGGTCTTGCGCTGAAGCACGGTATCACCCTGCCCAACGCGCCCGGCACCATCGATTGCGATTATCGCGGCCCGCTTGGGGTGATCCTGCTCAATCTGGGTGATGCGCCCTTTACCGTCGGCCATGGCGACCGGATCGCGCAGATGGTCGTGGCACCCGCCCCGCAGGCGCGGTTCGAATTGGTTGACGCGCTGGACGGGACGGCGCGCGGGCAGGGCGGTTTCGGATCGACCGGGACGGGGTCCGGCGGGACGGGGTCGGGCAGAATGGGCCCTGACGGAGGGCACCTGTGATGCTGGGCGTCTTTCTGATCGTCATGCTGCTGATTTTGGGGCGGGTGCTGCATCTGCCGCGCCCGGTGACGCTGATGACGATCGGCCTTTTGTGGGTCGGGATGCTGTCGTTGCAGGTCATCGCGCCGGGCAGCGCTGCGGCGGCGGCGGTGGGCGGATCGGCGGCGGGCTGGCTGGTTCTGGGCGCCTTGGTGGGGCTGGTCGTGGCCTATCGCGGCCTCTTGCGCCGCCTGCGCGCCCGCGCCACGCCCGATCCGGTGCCGGTGGTCCGCGATGACGGTCTGTCGGACCCGGAACTGGACCGCTATGCCCGCCATCTGGTGCTGCGCCAGATCGGCGGGGCCGGGCAGATACGGCTGAAATCCGCGCGGGTGCTGGTGATCGGCGCGGGGGGGCTGGG
>NZ_RQRT01000230.1 GCF_004335005.1 Paracoccus nototheniae
GGTGGCGGCGCATGGCAAAGGGGCCGCCCTTTCGGGCGGCCCCTGATGTGGTCCATGGGCGGGCGGGGTCAGCCGCGCGCCGTCAGGATCACTTGATGATTTTCGACACCACGCCGGCGCCGACGGTCCGGCCGCCTTCGCGGATGGCGAAGCGCAGCTTTTCTTCCATCGCGATCGGGGCGATCAGCTCGACCTCGAACTTGAGGTTGTCGCCGGGCATGACCATCTCGGTGCCCTCGGGCAGCTTGACGGTGC
>NZ_RQRT01000231.1 GCF_004335005.1 Paracoccus nototheniae
CCTGGTCAATCACATCTTTCGCCTGATGCGCCGTCGAGGCGGCGATTTCGCCCAGGGACAGCTCGGGGTGATACTGGACGCCCCAAAAGGTGCCGTTCCCGTGGCGGATCTCGGCGGCCTCGATCGGAGTGTCGGGGTTTGCGGCCAGGCTGCGCCCGCCCGGGGGCAGGCGGGTCACGACGCTGGAATGCATGGCAGGCGCCGTCCAGGTGGCGGGCCTGCCGTCAAGCATCGGATGCCCTGCGCCCGCTTCGG
>NZ_RQRT01000232.1 GCF_004335005.1 Paracoccus nototheniae
TCCCGTTTCCGCGCGAGATGATCCTTGATGGACCGTCTGTGGCGCCTTGAGACGGGCAGAGGGCCCGGCAATGGCCGCGGGACCGTGCCTCAGAGCGGCCCGAGAACGCCCGCCTCGACTGCTTTCATGAAATTCTCGATCTCGCGGGTGCGGTGTTCAAAAAGGGCGATCTCGGCGTTCAGGCCCAGTTGCCAGGCGATGTCCACACGCGTCGGCACGGCATCGAGGTCGCGCAGCCGCGCCGCCATGGCGTCC
>NZ_RQRT01000233.1 GCF_004335005.1 Paracoccus nototheniae
CTCGCCTACAACATCAAGCGCATCATCACCTTGGTCGGGGTCAAGGGACTGATGGCGGCAATTCCAGGGTAGATCGGGCCAGCATGGGCTTCCACCGACGGTCAGCTGCGGTTCAAGGCGACTTTTCTAGGGTCAGGATGCATTGATTTCCGTTTCGCGGCGTGATTCACGGCCCAGAAACGGAGCGGTGACATGAGCGACCTTTTCTGGCTGACTGCCGCGCAGATGGCACGCATGGCCCCCTTTTTTC
>NZ_RQRT01000234.1 GCF_004335005.1 Paracoccus nototheniae
GCAAGCAGCCTCATGCCCCGGTAAGATTGGGCCAGAGGCTGCGCCTCGCGGCAGCGCGTCGCGGCCAGGTCGGCGGCGGTGAGGGCTGATCCGGCCTTGTCCAGCCCCTGCGCGACGCGCTGCGCCATCGGGCCATCGGGCCATCGGGCCATCGGGCCATCGGGCCATCGGGCCATCGGGCCATCGGGCCATCGGGCCATCGGGCCATCGGGCCATCGGGCCATCGGGCCATCGGGCCATCGGGCCATCG
>NZ_RQRT01000235.1 GCF_004335005.1 Paracoccus nototheniae
GCGCGAGGGCGCCCTCGGTGGGCAGCCCGCCCTCGATCAGGTGTGCGGGCGCCGGTGCTTGGGTCACGCCCTCGGCGCACCGGCGGCACGCGTATTTGGGGCGCACGGTCACGATGACCCGCAGCTGTGCCGGCACGATATCCAGCCGCTCGGTCCGGTCTTCGCCGATCCGGTGCATCTCGCCACAGCCGCAGGGACAGAGCAGGCTGTCCGGCTCGATCACCCGCTCAACGCGGG
>NZ_RQRT01000023.1 GCF_004335005.1 Paracoccus nototheniae
TCTGGTCATAGGCGCGGAATTCGCCAAAATACTTGGTGATCGCCGCCGTCAGCGTCGTCTTGCCGTGGTCAACATGGCCGATCGTGCCGATGTTGACGTGCGGTTTGTTCCGTTCAAACTTTGCCTTTGCCATCTGGGCCTCCTGGATCAGCGGGGCATGGCTGAGACGGCCCCGGAATTGACGTGCGCCGCGATGTATAAGCCGCAGGCGGGGAAATCAAGGGCCGGAACGCGCGGGGCAAAGGGAATGGGACTTGGGGAATGTGGGGCGGTGTCATCGGACGCATGCCCCTTAAGCGCCTGTGCCGTGCGGCGGGGGAACCGGGGGGCGGAACCGCGGGGGCATGGTCGCCGTTTTCAGCCGAGACAGACGGATAACAGGTCCGCTGCGCAATTCTGGAGAGGTCTTTCCCATGAGCCTGATGAAAAGTCTGACCAAGGTCGCCGCCGGTGTGATGCTTGCCAAGGGAATCGGCACGATGATGAACAACCAGCAGGGCGGCAGGCCGTCGGGCCGCAGCGGCGGCGGCGGTTTGCTGGACAACCTTCTGGGCAATAACAGCAGCGGCGGCTCGGGTCTGGGCGGCAGCACGGGCGGCGGGTTGTCGGGCGGCGGGCTGCAGCAGATGCTGGGCCGGGCGCTTGGCGGCGGTGGCATGTCCGGCTCGGGCGGCTCGGGGCGTGGATCGCTTGGCGGGCTGCTGGACAGTCTGGGCGGACAGCGTGGTGGAGCGACGACCGGCAGCACGTCGGGTGGCGGGCTGGGACAGATGCTGGGCGGGCTTCTGGGCGGCGCTGCGGCGGGCCGTGCGGTCGGCCATCTGGCGCGAAAGGATTCGCAGCCCAGCAATCAGGCCAGCTTTGGCGCGCTCTTTGACGATGCGCTGGCCCATGACGGCGAGCCGCAGACTGCGCCCACGCCGGAACAGAACGAGATGGCCGGGCTGATGCTGCGCGCAATGATCCAGGCGGCCAAGTCGGACGGCACCATCGACGATGCGGAACGTCAGCGCCTGATGGGCCATCTGGGCGACGATCTGGACGAGGAGGAACGTCAGTTCATCCGCGACCAGATGGCCGCACCGGTCGATGCGGCAGCGCTGGCCCGCGAGATCCCCGAGGGGATGGAGCGGCAGGTCTATCTGATGTCGCTGCTGGCCATCGATTTCGACAGCGAGGCCGAGGCGCGCTATCTGAACGAACTGGCCGGAGCGATGAAGCTTGACCGGGCGGCGGTGAACGACATTCACCGCGAAGCGGGGGTGATGCCGCTGTACAATGCCTGATCCCGGGGAAAGGCAGGGGGGCCAGCCCCCCATCGCCTGACGGCGATTCCCCCCGGGATATTTCCCGCCAAGATGAAGGGGTGCGGTTTTCCGTCTCCGTGCGGGTCTGGGGTGCCGGGGCTGTTGACCCGGGCGGGGGAAGCCGTTAAGGCAGCGCAATCGTCACCGGTGCGCCCTGTTTTTTCGCGAATCGGTGATCATCAGTCGGGCCGCCACCCACCGGGGCGGCCTGATGTCATTTTTTACGGTCCGATGCTGGCGCCGCATGGTGCGCCGTCAGCCTCTCGACTGGAACTCCCCGCAAGAGGGATGTCGTTACATGCAAAGCCAGAATATCCGGATCCGGCTGAAGGCGTTCGACTATCGTGTGCTGGATGCCAGCACCCAAGAGATCGTCAATACCGCCAAGCGCACCGGCGCGACCGTTCGCGGCCCCATTCCGCTGCCGAACAAGATCGAGAAATTCACCGTCCTTCGCGGTCCGCACATCGACAAGAAGTCGCGCGACCAGTGGGAAATCCGCACGCACAAGCGTCTGCTGGACATCGTCGATCCGACCCCCCAGACCGTTGACGCCCTCATGAAGCTCGACCTCGCCGCCGGCGTGGATGTCGAGATCAAAGTCTGAGGAGCGAAATCATGTTGCGTACTGGTATCATCGCCAAAAAGCTGGGCATGACGCGTCTGTTCCTCGAGGATGGCCGTCAGGTTCCCGTCACCGTTCTGCAGATGGACGGCCTTCAGGTCATCGCACAGCGCACCGCTGCGACCGACGGATACACCGCCGTCCAGCTGGGCGCAGGCACGGCCAAGGTCAAGCGCACGACCGCCGCGATGCGCGGTCACTTTGCCAAGGCCTCGGTCGCGCCCAAGCGCAAGATCGTGGAATTCCGCGTGGCCGAAGAAAACCTGATCAATGTCGGTGAGGAAATCACCGCGGATCATTATTTTGCTGGTCAGTTCGTGGACATCGCGGGCATCTCGATCGGTAAGGGCTTTGCGGGCGCCATGAAGCGTCACAACTTTGGCGGTCTTCGCGCCTCGCACGGTGTGTCGGTCAGCCACCGTTCGCACGGTTCGACCGGTCAGTGTCAGGATCCGGGCAAGGTCTTCAAGGGCAAGAAGATGGCCGGCCATCTGGGCGCCGTCCGCGTGACGACGCAGAACCTGCAGGTCGTGCGTACCGATGCCGACCGTGGTCTGATCATGGTCAAGGGTTCGGTTCCCGGTTCCAAGGGTGGCTGGGTCACGGTCAAGGACGCGGTCAAGAAAGCCTCGCCCGAGAACCTGATCTATCCGGCAGCCCTGCGCTCGGCCGCCAATGAAGCCAAGCGTATGGCCGAAGAGGCCGCTGCCGCTGCCGCGGCCGAGGAAGAGGCTGCCCGCGAGGAGGCCGCCCGTCTGGCCGCCGAGCAGGAAGCTGCCGCGCTGGCCGAGGCCGAAGCTTCGATCAAGTCGGACAAGGACGCAGCCGATCCGAATGCGGATCCGGTGGCCGAAGACGACGCCGCGCCGGAAGGAGACAAGCAATGAAACTTGATGTGATCAAGCTGGATAGCGGCGCTGCCGGGTCGATCGACCTGTCGGACGACGTCTTTGGTCTGGAACCGCGCGGCGACATCCTGCAGCGCGTCGTGCGCTGGCAGCATGCCAAGGCGCAGGCCGGCACCCATTCGGTGCTTGGCCGGTCCGAGGTCAGCTATTCGACCAAGAAGATCTATCGCCAGAAGGGCACCGGCGGCGCACGCCACGGGTCCCGCAAGGCGCCGATCTTCCGCAAGGGCGGCGTCTACAAAGGCCCGACCCCGCGGTCGCATGCCTTCGATCTGCCGAAAAAGGTCCGTGCTCTGGGTCTGCGTCATGCGCTGTCGGCGAAAGCCACGGCGGGCGAGCTGGTGATCATCGAGGATCTGAACCTCGCCGATGCCAAGACCGCCGCCGTCGCCAAGGCCGTTCGCGAGAATGGCTGGAAGCGCGTGCTGGTCATCGACGGTGCCGAAGTGAACGAGAACTTTGCCCGTGCCGCGCGCAACATCGAAGGCGTGGATATCCTGCCGTCGATGGGCGCCAACGTCTATGACATCCTCAAGCGTGACACCTTGGTCATCACGCGCGCCGGTGTCGAAGCTCTGGAGGCTCGTCTGAAATGAGCGCGAAAGCTGAACATTACGACGTGATCGTCAAGCCGATCATCACCGAGAAAGCCACCATGACGTCCGAGAACAACGGCGTCGTGTTTCAGGTGGCGAAATCGGCCAACAAGCCGCAGATCAAGCAGGCCGTCGAGGCTCTGTTCGGCGTCAAGGTGAAGGCGGTCAACACCACCATCACCAAAGGCAAGACCAAGCGCTTTCGCGGCCAGCCCGGCCGTCGCAGCGACGTCAAGAAAGCCTATGTGACGCTGGAAGCTGGCAGCAGCATCGACGTTTCGACCGGCCTCTGATAACCGGACGCGATCTGGCAGCCCCGGCCTTGTCCGGGGCTGCCGCATTTGACTGAAACGGACCACCTCGGTCCAAAGCAACGGAAGACAGAAAGATGGCATTGAAGTCGTATAAACCGACGACGCCTGGCCAGCGTGGGCTGGTTCTGATCGACCGTTCGGAGCTTTGGAAAGGACGCCCCGTCAAGACCCTCACCGAGGGCCTGACCAAGAAGGGCGGCCGGAACAATACCGGACGGATCACCATGCGCCGCAAAGGCGGTGGCGCGAAACGCCTGTATCGCATCGTCGATTTCAAGCGCACCAAGTTCGACATGGCAGCGGTCGTCGAGCGGATCGAATACGATCCCAACCGCACCGCCTTTATCGCACTGGTGAAATACGAAGACGGCGAGCAGGCCTATATCCTGGCGCCGCAGCGTCTGGCGATCGGTGACAAGATCATCGCCGGCGCCAAGGTCGACGTGAAGCCGGGCAACGCCATGCCCTTCAGCGGCATGCCGATCGGCACGATCGTCCACAATGTCGAGCTGAAGGCCGGCAAGGGTGGTCAGATCGCGCGTTCGGCTGGCACCTATGCCCAGTTCGTCGGTCGCGATGGCGGCTATGCCCAGATCCGCCTGTCCTCGGGCGAGCTGCGTCTGGTCCGTCAGGAATGCATGGCCACCATCGGTGCCGTGTCGAATGCCGACCATTCTAACCAGAACCTCGGCAAGGCCGGTCGCAACCGCCACAAGGGCATCCGCCCAAGCGTTCGCGGCGTCGCCATGAACCCGATCGACCACCCGCATGGTGGTGGTGAGGGTCGCACGTCGGGTGGCCGCACGCCGGTCACGCCCTGGGGTAAAGACACCAAGGGCAAGAAGACCCGCAGCAACAAGGCGACCGACAAGTATATCTTGCGTTCGCGCCACGCGAAAAAGAAGGGGCGTTGATCCATGGCACGTTCTGTTTGGAAAGGCCCCTTTGTTGACGCCTATGTGCTCAAGAAAGCGGAAAAGGTTAAGGAATCCGGCAAGTCCGAGGTCATCAAGATCTGGTCGCGTCGTTCCACGATCCTGCCGCAATTCGTCGGTCTCACCTTTGCTGTCTATAACGGGCACAAGCATATCCCGGTGAATGTCAGCGAAGAG
Organism: Paracoccus nototheniae; assembly: GCF_004335005.1. GTDB lineage: Bacteria > Pseudomonadota > Alphaproteobacteria > Rhodobacterales > Rhodobacteraceae > Paracoccus > Paracoccus nototheniae. The sequence goes on from NZ_RQRT01000023.1 coordinate 4,863, forward strand.
ATGATCGGTCAGAAATTCGGCGAATACTCGCCCACGCGCACCTATTACGGGCACGCGGCCGACAAGAAAGCGAAGAGGAAGTAATCGCCATGGGTAAGGAAAACAATCCGCGCCGCGTGGCGGAGAACGAGGCCTTCGCCAAGACGAAGATGCTTCGCACCTCGCCGCAGAAACTGAACCTGGTCGCACAGCTGATCCGGGGCAAAAAGGTCGACAAAGCTTTGTCGGACCTGACCTTCTCGCACAAGCGCATCGCTGGTGACGTGAAGAAATGCCTGCAATCGGCCATCGCGAATGCCGAGAACAACCACGGTCTGGACGTCGACAATCTGGTCGTCGCCGAGGCCTGGGTCGGCAAGAACCTGGTGATGAAGCGTGGCCGTCCGCGGGCACGTGGCCGCTTCGGCAAGATCATGAAGCCGTTTTCGGAAATCACCATCAAGGTGCGCCAAGTCGAGGAGCAAGCATAATGGGTCAGAAGGTCAATCCGATCGGCATGCGTCTTCAGGTCAACCGCACCTGGGACAGCCGCTGGTACGCCGACGACAAGGACTATGGCAATCTGCTGCTTGAAGACCTGAAGATCCGGGACTTCATCCACAAGGAAGCCAAGCAGGCCGGCATCAGCCGCGTCATCATCGAGCGTCCCCACAAGAAGTGCCGCGTGACCATTCACGCAGCACGCCCCGGTGTGATCATCGGCAAGAAGGGCGCGGATATCGAAACCCTGCGCAAGAAGCTGGCGAACTTTACCGACAGCGAGCTGCACCTGAACATCGTCGAAGTGCGCAAGCCCGACGTCGATGCGCAGCTGGTCGCCGAATCGATCGCCCAGCAGCTGGAGCGTCGGGTGTCCTTCCGCCGCGCCATGAAGCGCTCGGTCCAGAACGCGATGCGCATGGGGGCCCTGGGCATCCGCGTGAACGTCGCGGGTCGTCTTGGCGGTGCCGAGATTGCACGGACCGAATGGTATCGCGAAGGTCGTGTGCCGCTGCACACGCTGCGCGCCGATATTGATTATGCACTGTCCAAAGCCACGACCCCGTACGGGATCATCGGTGTGAAGGTGTGGATCTTCAAGGGCGAGATCATGGAACATGATCCCCAAGCCCATGATCGCCGCACTGCCGAGGCTCAGGAAGGTCCCGCGCCCCGTGGCCCGCGCCGCGACGCCCGGTAAGGAGTAGAAAACATGCTGCAACCGAAACGGACCAAGTTCCGCAAACAGCACAAGGGCCGGATTCACGGCGAAGCCAAGGGCGGGTTCGACCTGAACTTTGGTTCCTTCGCCCTGAAAGCCACCGAGCCCGAGCGTGTGACCGCGCGGCAGATCGAAGCGGCCCGCCGCGCGATCACCCGCCACATGAAGCGTCAGGGCCGGGTCTGGATCCGGATATTCCCGGACGTTCCGGTCTCGTCCAAGCCCACCGAAGTGCGGATGGGTAAAGGCAAAGGCTCTGTCGATTTCTGGGCCGCCCGGGTTCACCCCGGCCGGATCATGTTCGAGATCGACGGCGTGAACGATGTTATTGCGCGTGAGGCCCTGCGACTTGGTGCGATGAAACTGCCGGTTCTGACCCGCATCGTCGCACGCGAAGACTGGTAATCGCGCCGCCTGTCCGCAGGCAGCCTGATGACCCCAAGACCCCGCCGGGCAGCCGGCGGGGTTTCCTTTTGCCGGGCCCCCGGGAAAAGGGTTGCAATCGGGCCTTCGGGCCTGTATGCGCAGGCCTTCATCACGAAACTCCACCGGAATCAGGGTGGCCCTGGCGACAGGGGCTCTCCGGTGATGTTGAAAGGAAGACGCGTCATGGACGCCAAAGAATTGCTGACGAAAACGCCCGACCAGCTGAAGGATCAGCTGGTTGCGCTGAAGAAAGAAGCCTTCAATCTGCGGTTCCAGCAGGCCACCGGCCAGCTGGAAAGCACCGCACGGATGCGTGTCGTCCGTCGCGAGGTTGCCCGTGTGAAGACGATTCTGAATCAGAAAGCGGCAGCTGCCGCGGCCTCGAACTAAGGAGCCCCGGTCATGCCCAAACGTATTCTGCAAGGCCGCGTCACCAGCGACAAGAACGAACAGACCATCACTGTTTCTGTCGAGCGCCGCTTCAAGCATCCCGTGCTGCACAAGATCGTGCGGTCGTCCAAGAAATACCGCGCGCATGACGCGCAGAACCAGTTCAAGATCGGTGATCTCGTTCGCATCGTCGAATGTGCCCCGATCTCGAAGACGAAACGCTGGACTGTCCTGACGGACGAAACGGCTTCGGCTTAAAAGTCCATCATCACAGATCAGAAATGATCGAAACCCTGGGGTCGGCGAGGCCGGTCCCCAAAGGTCGGGAGAAACCAAATGATCCAGATGCAGACCAATCTGGATGTTGCTGATAACTCGGGCGCTCGCCGGGTTCAGTGCATCAAGGTCCTGGGTGGTTCGCACCGTCGCTATGCGTCGGTGGGCGACATCATCGTCGTGTCCGTCAAGGAAGCCATCCCTCGGGGCCGGGTGAAGAAGGGGGACGTCCGCAAGGCCGTCGTCGTTCGCACCGCCAAGGAAGTGAACCGTGAAGACGGCACCTCCATCCGCTTCGACCGCAACGCCGCCGTCATCCTGAACAATCAGGGCGAGCCGGTCGGTACCCGTATTTTCGGGCCGGTCGTGCGCGAACTGCGCGCGAAGAACTTCATGAAGATCATCTCGCTTGCGCCGGAGGTGCTGTAATGGCTGCCAAGCTGAAAAAAGGCGACAAGGTCGTCGTGCTGGCCGGCAAGGACAAGGGCAAGCAGGGTGAAATCACCTCTGTCATGCCCAAGGACAACAAGGCCATCGTGGACGGCGTAAATGTCGCCATCCGCCACACCAAGCAGTCCCAGAACAGCCAGGGCGGCCGCGTGGCGAAAGCCATGCCGATCGATCTGTCGAACCTGTCGCTGATGGACAAGGACGGCAAGGCAACCCGCGTCGGCTTCCGCATGGAAGACGGCGGCAAGGTCCGCTTTGCCAAGACCACGGGAGACGTGATCTGATGCTGGACGACGCAAAGTACACGCCCCGCCTGCGCGCGGTGTTCCAAGAGACGATCAAGGCCGCGCTGAAGGAAGAATTTAGCTATAAGAACGACATGCAGATCCCGCGTCTGGACAAAATCGTCCTGAACATGGGTGTCGGCGAAGCCGTGAAAGACACCAAGAAGGTCAAGCAGGCTGCTGATGAGCTGTCGTTGATCGCCGGTCAAAAGGCCATCATCACCTATGCCAAGAAGTCGATCGCCGGCTTCCGCGTGCGTGAAGAGATGCCGCTTGGCTGCAAGGTGACCCTGCGCGGCGACAAGATGTATGAATTTCTTGACCGCCTGATCAACATCGCACTGCCCCGCGTTCGCGACTTTCGCGGCGTGAAGCCGACCTCGTTCGATGGTCGCGGCAACTATGCGATGGGCCTGAAAGAACACATCGTGTTCCCGGAAATCAACTTCGACAAGGTCGACGAAGTTCTGGGGATGGACATCATCATCTGCACCAACGCGAAGACCGACGCGGAAGCGAAGTCGCTGTTGAAGCATTTCAACATGCCGTTCACCAGCTGATCGCGGAGGGAAAGAGATAATGGCAAAGAAATCCATGGTCGAGCGCGAGAAAAAGCGCGAGCGTCTTGTCAAGCAGTACGCCGCAAAGCGTTCTGAGTTGAACGAGGTCATCAAGGACCAGTCCCGCCCGATGGAAGAGCGGTTCAAGGCCACGCTGAAGCTGGCCGAACTGCCGCGCAATTCGTCGGCGACGCGCCTGCACAACCGGTGCCAACTGACCGGTCGTCCGCATGCGTATTACCGCAAACTGAAACTGTCGCGGATCATGCTGCGCGAGCTCGGCTCGCTCGGTCAGATCCCCGGCCTGGTCAAGTCCAGCTGGTAAGGGGGCACACAAGATGATGAACGATCCTCTCGGCGATATGCTGACCCGCATCCGCAATGCGCAGATGCGTGGCAAATCGACCGTCCGCACCCCCGCTTCCAAGCTTCGTGCCTGGGTTCTGGATGTGCTGAAAACCGAAGGTTACATCCGCGGCTACGAGGAAGTGACCACGACCGAAGGCCACAAAGAGCTGGAAATCGGTCTGAAATATCATGACGGCAGCCCGGTTATCCGCGAGCTGTCGCGTGTCTCCAAGCCTGGCCGCCGCGTGTATACCGGCGTCAAGGAAATCCCGCAGGTCCGTCAGGGTCTGGGCGTCTCGATCGTCTCGACTCCTAAGGGCGTCATGTCGGATGCAGCGGCTCGCACTGCCAATGTCGGCGGCGAAGTCCTCTGCACCGTGTTCTAAGGAGGGCAAGATGTCTCGTATTGGTAAGAAGCCGGTCGAACTGCCCAAGGGCGTGACGGCCGAGATCAAAGGTCAGACCATCGAAGTGAAGGGCCCGAAAGGCGCCCGCAGCTTTACGGCGACCGATGATGTGGATCTGGTGCTGGAAGACGGTTTCGTCGCGGTCAAGCCGCGCGGAACGTCCAAACGTGCGCGCCAGCAATGGGGGATGTCCCGCTCGATGATCGAGAACCTGACCGTGGGCGTGTCCACCGGGTTCAAGAAAGAGCTGGAAATCCAGGGCGTGGGTTACCGCGCCACCATGCAGGGCAAGGACCTGAAACTGGCCCTTGGCTATTCGCATGACGTGATCTTCGCGGTGCCCGAGGGCGTCACGGTCTCGTCTCCGAAGCAGACCGAAATCGTTGTGGAAGGCATGGACCAGCAGCTTGTTGGCCAGGTCGCAGCGAACATCCGCGAGTGGCGCAAGCCCGAGCCGTATAAAGGCAAGGGCATCCGCTACAAGGGCGAGTTCGTCTTCCGCAAGGAAGGCAAGAAGAAGTAAGGGGCGCATGAAATGGCACTGAAAAAGCAAGAGCTGTTCCAGAAGCGCCGCCTGCGCGTTCGGAACAAGCTGCGCGCGATGTCGAATGGACGTCCGCGCATGTCGATCCACCGGTCTTCGAAGAATATCTTCGTGCAGGTGATCGACGACCTCAAAGGCGTGACCCTGGCTTCGGCCAGCACGCTGGAGAAAGACCTGGGCCTGATCGGCAAGAACAATGTCGAGGCTGCGGCCAAGATCGGTTCGACCATCGCCGAGCGTGCGAAAGCCGCTGGCGTGGAAGAAGTCGTGTTCGACCGTGGCGGTTTCATCTTTCACGGCAAGGTCAAGGCTTTGGCCGACGCCGCCCGTGAGGGTGGTCTGAAGTTCTGATCCTGTGGGCGGCGGTTCCGCCGCCCCGATGATCCGGGGGCCTGCCTTTTGCGAAAGGCGGCCCACCGCGATCGACATCACCGGCGCAGCGCGCGCCCGCGTATAAGGAATGCCTCATGGCAGAACGTGACAACAATCGCCGGGGCGGTCGCAACGACCGCGACGAAAACCCGGAATTCCAGGACCGCTTGGTTGCCATCAACCGTGTGTCCAAAACCGTCAAGGGCGGCAAGCGCTTTGGCTTTGCAGCTCTGGTCGTCGTGGGCGATCAGCGCGGCCGCGTCGGTTTCGGCAAGGGCAAGGCCAAAGAGGTCCCCGAGGCGATCCGCAAGGCGACCGAGCAGGCCAAGCGCGGCCTGATCCGCGTGCCGCTGCGCGACGGCCGCACCCTGCACCATGACATCGAAGGTCGTCATGGCGCCGGCAAGGTGATCATGCGCACGGCCGTTCCGGGTACCGGCATCATCGCAGGCGGCCCGATGCGTGCCGTGTTCGAGATGCTGGGCGTTCAGGACGTCGTGGCCAAGTCGCAGGGGTCGCAGAACCCCTACAACATGATCCGCGCCACCATCGACGGTCTGAAAAAGGAATCGAGCCCCCGTTCGGTCGCGCAGCGTCGCGGCAAGAAAGTGGCCGACATCCTGCCCTCGACGTCGAACTCGTCCGACAAGCCGGCTGAAGCCGCTGTCGAAACCGTCGACGCGTAAGGAGAACGTCTTATGGCAACCATCGTCGTCAAGCAGATCGGGTCTCCGATCCGCCGTCCGGCCATTCAGCGCGCGACGCTGAAAGGTCTGGGCCTGAACAAGATGAACCGCACGCGCGAGCTGGAGGACACTCCATCGGTGCGCGGCATGGTCAACAAGATCTCGCATCTTGTAACGATCATCGAAGAAAAGAAGTGATCTGACCGGGGCGCTGCGGCGCCCCGTTTCATTTGGAAAGGGCCGGGATGACGATCCCGGCCCTTTCGCATGTCATCTGCCCCGTGGCTGGGCATCCGGGTCATTGCCGCGCGATAGGGTATCGCGCATAACCATGGGTTGCCATAGGTTGGTCCTCAGCATGACCGACGCATGATGGCCCTTGATGATCCGATCCGCCTTGATCCTGATGCTGCTGCCCCTGACGGCTGTCGCCGGGCCTTGGCCGCGCGAGGCGGGTCAGACCTTTCTGTCGATCTCGGCCGAGCGCGATCGGCAGGGCAGCCGCTATACCGGGCTTTACGGCGAATACGGGCTTTCCGCGCGCGTGACCCTTGGGCTCGAACTGGGCCGCACCGATCTGGGTGAGGCCAGCGCGGTGATCTGGGCGCAGCGGGCGCTGGATGATGGGACCGGGCCGAACCGGTTCAGCCTGTCCAGCGGGCTGGGCGCGATCCGCCGCGACGGTCAGATGCGGCCGGTGGCGCAGGGTGCTTTGGCCTGGGGGAGGGGCTTTGACCACCAGTTGGGGCAGGGCTGGATGACCGGGCAGGTTCTGATCCGTGTGACCGGAGGGATGGATGCGGCGCAACAGTCCCCGGCCTTTCGCATCACCGACAGCACGATCAAGACCGACCTGACCCTTGGCCTGCGGCCCACCGACCGGCTGATGGTGATCAACAGCCTGTGGCTGGAGGCGCCGCGAGAGGGGCAGGGGACGGCCAAGCTGGCCTCGTCGGTGGTCGTCGATCCCGGTGGGCCGGTGATGATCGAGCTGGGGCTGGTTCAGCCCCTGCACGGTCCTGCCGAACGGTCGGTCAGGCTGGGTGGCTGGCTGGAATTCTAGCCGCCGCCGCAGGCATAGACCGCGCCGCCGACCGCGACCACGCTGACCGCCGCACCCGCGATCACTGCAGGGGCCGAGGCGACTGCCGCCGCCGCCCCGCCGATCGAGCCAAGCGCGCTGCTGATGGTCGCCGCCGAGCCTGACAGAATCACCGCGCCGGATTTCGATCCGGCCACCGTCTCGACCCCCTGAAAGCTGCGCCGCGCCGCAGCCCCGGCGATGGCGACCGAGGCATCGCGGGTACGGTTCACGCGCTGGCAGACGCCCGAGGGCTGTTCGCAGCGGCCATAGGCATCGCGCGGCCCCAGATCATAACCGATGACCGATTCGCTGTCCTCGTCATGGCGCAGACAAAAGGGGCCACGCTCTTCGTCGTTCAGTTCGGGTGTCAGGCTGCGCAGGACCACATAGCTGGGGCAGGCCTCGCCCCGGCCGACCCGGGCGGCCAGCTGTTCGCGGCGGGAATAATTCTCGGACAGGCGCGCCTCGGCCTTGTCAAAGCCCATCACCACGTCGCGGTTGTTGATGCGCGCCGTGCAGAAGGTCGGCTCGGCATCCTGCGCCAGCGCGGGGGCTGCGGGGGCTGTCAGCAGGGCAATGGCAAGACAAAGGGGTCGGAACATGGGCGGGGCCTTCGGGATCGGTGCTCGCCTTGCAGTAGCAAGCGGCGCGCCGCACTCAAGACACAAGGGTGTGTAGGGGGATGATTGCGCAGGCCCCGTGGCTGATCGCTTGAATGCGGCGGGGTTTGCGCGTATAGCCCGCCGGTGCCCGCTGGCACAGTGATTCATCAATCAAGACAAGCCGTGTCCCCCTGTTTCGCTTCGAGGGTGTGTCCGGCAAAGGAGAAGCGACATGAAACTGCATGAAATCCGCGACAATGATGGCGCGAACCGCACCAAGAAACGCGTCGCGCGTGGTCCCGGTTCGGGCAAGGGCAAGACCGCAGGCCGCGGCATCAAGGGTCAGAAGTCCCGTTCGGGCGTCGCCATCGGCGGATACGAAGGCGGCCAGATGCCGCTGTATCGCCGCCTGCCCAAGCGCGGCTTCACCAAGCCGAATGCGAAACATTACGCCGTCGTGAACCTGGGCCAGATCCAGGGCTTCATCGATCTGGGCAAGATCGACGGCAAGGCCGAGCTGACCGAAGACGGGCTGGTCGCATCGGGACTGGTGCGCCGCAAGCTGGACGGCATCCGTCTGCTGGCCAAGGGCGAACTGAAGGGCGCGATGACCATCACCGTCACCGGCGCGTCGAAAACCGCCATCGAGGCGGTCGAGAAGGCCGGCGGCAAGGTTCAGCTGCCCGCACAAGCGGCGGCTGCTGCCGAATAAGCTGTTGAACGGGGCTTTCCTGCCCCATAGATAGCAACTAGGTTTTCAGGCGCCGCCGTCCCCGGAAAACGGGTCGGCGGCGCTGTCATGACACGGGACGGAACAGCATGGCGTCAGCCGCAGAACAGATGGCCGCGAACCTCTCCTGGGGGCAGCTTGGCCGGGCCACGGAACTTCGCCAGCGAATCTGGTTCACCATCGGTGTGCTGATCATGTATCGCATCGGCACCTATATCCCCGTTCCGGGGATCGACGGCGCCGCGCTGCGCAACTTCATGGAACAGGCGTCCACGGGGATCGGCGGCATGCTGTCGATGTTCACCGGCGGCGCGCTTGGGCGGATGGGCGTTTTTGCGCTTGGCATCATGCCCTATATCTCGGCCTCGATCATCGTCCAGCTGCTGACCTCGATGGTGCCCACGCTGGAGCAGCTGAAGAAAGAGGGCGAGCAGGGCCGCAAGAAGATCAACCAGTACACCCGCTATGGCACCGTGCTGCTGGCGCTGTTTCAGGCCTATGGTCTGGCCCGCAGCCTTGAGGCCGGTGGCCTTGCGCATGAGCCGGGGCTGTTCTTTCAGGCATCGGTCGTCATCACGCTGGTCGGGGGCACCATGTTCCTGATGTGGCTGGGCGAACAGATCACCGCGCGCGGTGTCGGCAACGGCATCAGCCTGATCATCTTTGTCGGCATTCTGGCGGAAATCCCGGCGGCGCTGGCGAACTTTTTCCAGCAGGGCCGGACGGGTGCCATCTCGACCCCGGTGATCCTGTTCGTGATCGTCATGCTGGTCGCGATCATCGCCTTTGTTGTCTTCATGGAACGGGCGCTGCGCAAGATCCGCATCCAGTATCCCCGCCGTCAGGTCGGCATGAAGGTCTATGACGGCCAGACCAGCCATCTGCCGGTCAAGGTGAACCCCGCAGGCGTGATCCCGGCGATCTTTGCCAGCTCGCTGCTGCTGCTGCCGATCACCATCTCGACCTTTTCGGGGAACGAGGCGGGGCCGATCATGTCGGTCGTGCTGGCCTATTTCGGTCCCGGCCAGCCGCTGTATCTGCTGTTCTTCGCAGCGATGATCGTCTTCTTTACCTATTTCTATACCCAGAACGTGTCGTTCAAGACGGATGACGTGGCCGAGAACCTGAAAAACCAGGGCGGTTTCATTCCGGGCATCCGTCCGGGCAAACGCACCCAGGAATATCTGGACTATGTGGTCAACCGGCTGCTGGTGATCGGCTCGGGCTATCTGGCGCTGGTCTGTCTGATGCCCGAGATCCTGCGCGACCAGTTCTCGATCCCGGTCTATCTGGGCGGCACCTCGGTGCTGATCGTGGTCTCGGTGACGATGGACACGATCAATCAGGTGCAAAGCCACCTGCTGGCCCACCAATATGAAGGCTTGATCGAGAAATCGCAGCTGCGCGGCAAACGCAAGCCGGGCACGCCCAAGCCGCGCCGCACACCGACGCGGCGCTGAGGGGCGCCGCAGAAAGCTGAACGACAGACGCTGACAAGGCCAAAAAGGCCAGCCTGAGGGGGACATGCCATGACCATCAATATCATCCTGCTGGGACCGCCGGGGGCAGGCAAGGGCACGCAGGCCCGCCGTCTGGTCGAGGACCGGGGCATGGTCCAGCTGTCCACCGGCGACATGCTGCGGGCCGCCCGGTCCTCGGGGACCGAGATGGGCAAGCGCGTGGCCGCCGTCATGGACCGGGGCGAACTGGTCACCGATGACATCGTCATCGGCCTGATCCGCGAACATCTGTCGGCGGGTGGGCAGGGCTTCATCTTTGACGGCTTTCCCCGCACCCTGCCGCAGGCCGATGCCTTGGGTGAGCTGCTGGCCGAAACGGGCATGCAGCTGGACGCCGTGATCGAGATGCAGGTCGATGACGAGGCGCTGGTGCGCCGGATCACCGGCCGTTTCACCTGCGGCAGCTGCGGCGAAGTCTATCACGACGAAACCCGCCCGACCAAGGTGCCGGGCGTCTGCGATGTCTGCGGGTCTGACAAGATGGTGCGGCGTGCGGACGACAATGCCGACAGCCTCAAGACCCGGCTGCTGGAATACTACAAGAAGACCTCTCCGCTGATCGGATACTATTATGCCAAGGACCGGCTGACGCAGGTCGACGGGCTGGCCGAAATGGATCAGGTCGCGGCCTGGATCGCGCAGGCGCTGGACACTTGACCTTGATGTGATCTGCCGATAAGTCACAGCATCTCGCAAGAGAATCACCCGGGTTTCGGGTGCACCATCGATTTGGCCCGAAGGCACAGCTTTCGGGCCTTGCGTTGTGAAAAAAGGTTCCGGCGTTACGGAACCGCAACTGAAAAGGAAAACGCGTGGCTCGTATTGCTGGCGTAAACATCCCAACGGGGAAACGTGTCCCCATCTCGCTGACCTATATCCACGGCATCGGTCCGCTGTTTGCCGAACAGATCTGCGAGGCCGTCGGCATCGACCGCGCCCGTCGCATCAATGATCTGTCGGATGCCGAGGTTCTGTCCATCCGCGAATACATCGATGCCAACCTGACCGTCGAGGGCGACCTGCGCCGCGAAGTTCAGATGAACATCAAGCGCATGATGGATCTGGGCTCGTATCGCGGCCTTCGTCACCGTCGCGGCCTTCCGGTCCGTGGCCAGCGCACGCATACCAATGCGCGCACCCGCAAGGGCCCGGCCAAGCCGATCGCCGGCAAGAAGAAATAAGGGGCAAGCGATATGGCACGTGACAAGACCCGCATGAAGCGCAAGGAACGCAAGAACATCGCCACCGGCGTTGCTCATGTCAATTCCAGCTTCAACAACACCAAGATCCTGATTTCCGACGTTCAGGGCAATGCGATCGCATGGTCCTCGGCTGGCACGATGGGCTTCAAGGGGTCGCGCAAATCGACCCCCTACGCCGCCCAGATGGCTGCCGAAGACGCCGGCCGCAAGGCGCAGGAACATGGCGTCCGCACGCTGGACGTCGAAGTTCAGGGCCCCGGTTCGGGCCGCGAATCGGCGCTGCGCGCGCTGGCCGCTGCCGGCTTCAACATCACGGCCATCCGTGACGTGACGCCGATCGCCCATAACGGCTGCCGCCCGCCCAAGCGTCGGCGCGTCTGACACCGGATCATCATTGACCGGCCCCCGCATGCCAGCAGGGGCCGGACATTCGCATTTCACCTCGGGCGTTTCCGGCCTTGGACATGGGCGGGGAACAGGTATGGAGGAAAATTCATGATCCACAAGAATTGGGCCGAACTGATCAAGCCGACCCAGCTGGTCGTCAAGCCGGGCGCTGACGCGACCCGCACGGCAACCCTGGTTGCCGAGCCGCTGGAGCGGGGCTTCGGCCTGACGCTTGGCAACGCGCTGCGCCGCGTGCTGATGTCGTCGCTGCAGGGCGGTGCCATCACCGCGGTCCAGATCGACAACGTCCTGCATGAATTCAGCAGCGTCGCGGGCGTCCGCGAGGATGTTACCGACATCGTGCTGAACCTGAAAGGCGTCACGCTGAAGATGGATGTGGAAGGCCCCAAGCGGCTGACGCTGTCCGCAAAAGGCCCGGGCGAGGTCAAGGCCAGCGACATCCACGAGACCGCTGGCATCACCGTTCTGAACCGCGACCATGTCATCTGCCATCTGGATGACGGGGCCGAGCTGAACATGGAACTGACCGTGCAGACGGGCAAGGGCTATGTCGCCGCCGACAAGAACCGTCCCGAGGATGCGCCCATCGGGCTGATCCCGATCGACGCGATCTTTTCGCCGGTCAAGCGCGTCAGCTATGAAGTGCAGCCCACCCGCGAGGGGCAGGTGCTGGACTATGACAAGCTGACGATGAAGATCGAAACCGATGGCTCGCTGACCCCCGAGGATGCCGTGGCCTATGCCGCACGCATCGTTCAGGACCAGCTGTCCGTCTTCGTGAACTTTGACGAGCCGGAATCGGCCACCCGTCAGGACAGCGATGACGGTCTGGAATTCGATCCGCGCCTGCTGAAGAAGGTTGACGAACTGGAGCTGTCGGTCCGTTCGGCCAACTGTCTCAAGAACGACAACATCGTCTATATCGGCGATCTGATCCAGAAGACCGAAGCGGAAATGCTGCGGACCCCGAACTTTGGCCGCAAGTCCTTGAACGAGATCAAGGAAGTGCTGTCGGGCATGGGCCTGCATCTGGGCATGGACGTGGTCGACTGGCCGCCGGAGAACATCGAAGATCTGGCCAAGCGTTTCGACGACCAGTTCTGAGGGATACGGTGGGGGGCAACCCCCGCCGGGACTGCCGGGCATCTGCCCCAAGGAGAGTGGCCCGCACGCATGGGCTGCCGGACAAAGCAAAACACGCTGTAGGAGATCATCATGCGTCACGCTCGCGGCTATCGCCGCCTCAACCGGACCCACGAACACCGCAAGGCGCTGTTCGCCAACATGTCGGGCTCGCTCATCGAGCACGAACAGATCAAGACCACCTTGCCGAAAGCCAAGGAACTGCGTCCGATCGTCGAAAAGCTGATCACGCTGGCCAAGCGCGGCGATCTGCATGCGCGCCGTCAGGCCGATGCGCAGCTGAAGCAGGACATGCATGTCGCCAAGCTGTTCGACGTGCTGGGCGCGCGCTACAAGGACCGTCAGGGCGGCTATGTCCGCATCATGAAGGCCGGCTTCCGCTATGGCGACATGGCGCCGATGGCGATCATCGAACTGGTCGACCGCGACACCACCGCCAAAGGGGCCGCCGACCGCGCCCGTCTGGAAGCAGAATACGCGCTGGAAGACTGATCCCGCGTCATTCGACCGGATTGATTCGGCCCCGCTGCGATTCTCGCGGCGGGGTCTTTTCGTTCAGGGGCTGAACCTATGGGTTTCCTTACCTTTTGCCGACGGGTGTGGATCCCTATTTTTGATGCAGACATAAACAGTCGGAACGTGACGTTGCGTCACCTGTTGTCGGGATCGCTGATTGTCCACACGTTCGCGACAACACGTTGCCATTTGTTAAGAAAATTTTCGCGAATCGACATTGGACATTGACCGCAACGACAGCAATATATCTAAAAAGCCATGTCATCACGCGCCGATATCAATTCCGGACTTCGCAGCTTGGGCAAGATTGCCCAGGCCGGCTATTTCTTGGGCCTGCACATCCGCTTTGCCGCGCCGCTGATGCAGTTCCAGACCTATCCCGAGGAATGGTCGGAATTCTATTCCAAGAACGCCTATGCGCTGCGTGACCCGACGATTGCCTGGGGATTTTCGACCACCGGGTCGTGCCGCTGGTCTGCGTTGCCCATCCCCGATCCGTTCAACATCCTGCGCGATGCGGCGTCGCACGGACTGACTTATGGCCTGACCTTTTCGCATGGGCCGATCGCTTCGCGCACCATCGCCTCGTTCGCACGCGGCGACCGCGAGTTCACCGATGCCGAGATCGACGATATCGCGACGACCGTTCAGCATCTGCACCAGATCACCGAACCGCCCGCCAGCCTGACCAAGGCCCAGAAAGAGGCGCTGCGCTGCATTGCGCAGGGCGATCGTCACGCGGCGGCGGCGGCGAAACTGGGCATTACCGAAAGTGCTTTCAAGGCGCGCCTGATTTCTGTCCGGGAGCGTCTGAAGGCGCGAACGACAGCCGAAGCGCTGCAAAGGGCCAAGGAATACCGGCTACTTTGACCTGGCCCTGATCGCCGGGTGGTCGATCCGGGTGCCCTCATACCCCCCCCTGGAGCAGATGATGCAGACGACGACGTTGTCCTTTTCCAACCTTCACAATCACGGCGAGCTGTTCGCCAACCTGTTCCGGGCGCGCAAGCAAAGCTTTATCGTTCAGAAGAACTGGGATCTGCCCGAGTCGGACGATATGGAGTTCGACCAGTACGACACCCCGCAAAGCCGCTGGATCGCGATCCACGACAAGGGTCAGGTGCTGGCAGGCATCCGGCTGACGCCGACCTCGGCCCGGTGCGGGATCTATTCCTATATGATCCGCGACGCGCAAGAGGGGGTTCTGGGCGGTTCGATCCCGCAGGATCTGCTGTATGACAAGGCGCCGGTCGATCCGCATGTCTGGGAATGCTCGCGCGTGTTCGTCAGCCATTCGATCCCGCAGATCTATCGTCGCAAGGTGCATTTCGCGATGGTCGAGGCGATGACCGGATCGGCCCGCGACATGGGCGCCACCCGGCTGATCGCGTTGACCGGGTCGCATTGGCCGCGCTGGTACGGCCGCTGCGGTCTGACGGCCGAGGCGATCGGTCCGCACATGACCATCGATGATGGCCAGTTCCAATGCGTCGCCATCGACCTGACCGCCAAGATGCACTAAACCCCGCAGGGAACCGGCACCAGCCGCCCGAGACGGGAGCCGTCATGGCCGATCTGTTCGACACCCCATCGCCACCGGGCGCGCCGCCCCCCGCAGCGCCCCGTCCCTTGGCCGACCGCATCCGACCCACCCGCCTGTCCGAGGTCATCGGGCAGGCCAAGGTGCTGGGCCCGGACGGCCCGCTTGGGGCGATGCTGGGGGCGGGCAGCCTGTCCTCGCTGATCCTCTGGGGGCCGCCGGGGGTGGGCAAGACCACCATTGCGCGGCTGCTGGCGGATGAGACCGATCTGGCCTTCGTGCAGATCAGTGCGATTTTCACCGGCGTACCCGACCTGCGCAAGGTGTTCGACGCCGCGCGCCTGCGCCGGACGCAAGGCCGTGCGACGCTGCTGTTCGTGGATGAGATCCATCGCTTCAACAAGGCGCAGCAGGACAGCTTTCTGCCGCATATGGAGGATGGGACCATCCTTCTGGTCGGCGCTACGACCGAAAACCCTTCGTTCGAGCTGAACGCCGCGCTGATGTCGCGCGCGCAGGTCATCGTTCTGGAACGCCTGAGCCTTGCCGAGCTGGAGCTGCTGGCCCAACGCGCCGAACGAGAGCTGGGGCGCAAGCTGCCGCTGGACGCCAAGGCCCGCGACGCGCTGTTGGAGATGGCCGATGGGGATGGCCGCGCGGTTCTGAACCTGATCGAGCAGGTGGCGGCGTGGAAGGTCAACGGCCCCATCGACCCCGACACGCTGGCGCAGCGGCTGATGAAGCGGGCGGCAAAATACGACAAGTCGGGGGATGAACATTACAACCTGATCTCGGCTCTGCACAAATCGGTGCGGGGCAGCGATCCCGACGCGGCGCTGTACTGGCTGGCGCGGATGCTGGAAGGGGGCGAGGATCCCCGCTATCTGGCCCGCCGCATCACCCGCATGGCGATCGAGGATATCGGTCTGGCCGATCCCGCCGCAGCCCGGCATTGTCTGGATGCCTGGGCGCTGTACGAACGCCTCGGCTCGCCCGAGGGCGAGCTGGCTTTGGGGCAGGCGGTGATCTATCTGGCGCTGGCGCCGAAATCGAACGCCGGTTACGCCGCCTATAAGAACGCGCGGGCCGAGGCCAAGCGCACCGGCAGCCTGATGCCCCCCGCCCATATCCTGAACGCGCCGACGCAGATGATGAAGGATCAGGGCTATGGCACGGGCTATGCCTATGATCATGACGCCACCGACGGGTTCAGCGGCCAGAATTATTTCCCCGACGGGCTGAAGCGTCCGGTTCTTTATGTCCCGGTCGAACGCGGCTTTGAACGGGAATTGAAACGCCGTCTGGACTGGTTCGTCAGCCAGCGGCTGAAGCGCGGCAGTTGACTTTGCGCCCGCCCGGTCACAAGAGACTGGCGATGATGAATCCTTTCCTTCAGGTCGCCATCGGCGGCTCGGTCGGCGCGGTGGCGCGCTATTCGGTCTATCGCGCGATTGCGTGGCACGGGCCGGGCTTTCCCATCGGCACCGCTTTGGTCAATATCGTCGGCAGCTTTCTGATGGGGCTGCTGGCGATTGCCTTGGCGGAACGCTTGGGCAACCATTACGCTCCGCTGCTGCTGACGGGATTTCTGGGTGGATTCACGACGTTTTCAGCCTTTTCGCTGGACGCGCTGACCCTGTGGGAACGCGGTCAGGTCTGGGGGATGGGCTTTTATATTCTGGTGTCGGTCCTGTTGTCGCTGGTTGCGGTGATTGCGGGTCTGGCCGTTGGACGAGGACTTTGGGCATGAGCGCCGTGCAGACCATCATCGTAGGCGATGACGACGCAGAGATGCGCCTTGACCGCTGGCTGAAGAAACGTTTTCCGCAGCTGTCGCAGGTGGCCATCGAGAAGATGTGCCGCAAGGGAGAGCTGCGCGTCGATGGCGGCCGCGTCAAGGCCGCCACCCGGATCGCTGCGGGGCAGGCGGTGCGCGTTCCGCCGCTGCCCGAACCTGGCGACATGCCGGAACGCCCTGAACGCCCGCTTGGCCCCCGCGTCAGCGACAGCGACGAGGAGATGATCCAGGCCGCTGTCCTGTGGAAGGACGAACATATCATCGCGCTGAACAAGCCCCCCGGTCTGCCCAGTCAGGGCGGCAGCGGGTTGGGCGGGCGTCATGTGGACGGGCTGACCACCGCGCTGCTGTTCGGGTTCAAGGAACGGCCCAAGCTGGTGCACCGGCTGGACAAGGACACCTCGGGCGTGCTGCTGCTGGCGCGCACCGACCGCGTGGCGCGGGCCTTGTCCGAGGCGTTCCGGTCGCGCACCACGCGCAAGATCTATTGGGCCGCCGTGGCGGGGGTGCCGCATCCGCGGATGGGCACGATCCGCTATGGTCTGGTCAAGGGCGGCTCGGGGCGCGGCGGCGACAATGAAAAGATGATGGCCATCCATCCCCGCGACATCGACAAGACCGAGGGTGCCAAGCGCGCCACCACCGATTACGCGGTCCTCGATGCGCTGGCCACGCGGGCCAGCTGGTGCGCGCTGGTGCCGATCACCGGGCGCACCCATCAGCTACGCGCCCATATGGCCGAGCTGGGCCACCCGATCGTGGGTGATGGCAAATATGGCGGCTCGGGGCAGGAGAATCTGGGCGATGGCTGGGGTGCCCAGCTGGGCGGAGAGATCAGCAAGAAGCTGCACCTGCATGCGCGGTCCATCAGCTTTGACCATCCGATCACCAAAAAACGCATGACCATCACCGCGCCTTTGCCCGAACATATGGGCCGGACCTGGAAATCCGTCGGCTGGCATGAAAACGACGTGCCCGACGATCCATTCGCGGAGGTCGAATGAGGCTGGTCATCTTTGACGTCGACGGCACGCTGATCGACAGTCAGACCCATATCCATCACGCGATGACCTTTGGGTTCGAACAGGCGGGGCTGGCGCCCCTGCCCAAGGAACAGGTTCTGTCCATCGTCGGACTGTCGCTGCCCGTGGCCATCGCGCAATTGGCCCCGCAGGCCGATGCGGCGACGCAGGCGCGGATCGTGGCGGGCTATAAGGACAGCTTCATGCGGGCGCGGCTGGATCATGCGGCGCCGTTTTATCCCGGCGCGATGGAATGCCTTGACCGGCTGGCCGCGCGCGACGATCTGCTGCTGGCCGTTGCCACGGGCAAATCGCGGCGCGGTCTGGACGCGATGATCGAGGCGCATGGGCTGCAGGGTCGCTTTGTCAGCCTGCAGACGGCGGACGGGCACCCGTCCAAGCCGCATCCCGCGATGCTGTGGCAGGCCCTGTCGGACACCGGCATGGACGCCGCGCAGGCGGTGATGATCGGCGATACCAGCTTTGACATGGAAATGGCGCGGGCCGCCGGGCTGGCGGGCTTTGGCGTCAGTTGGGGCTATCACCCGGTCCATGCGCTGCAGGACGCGGGCGCGGCGCAGATCCTGGATGATTTCGCCGCCCTGACGCAGGCCATCGAAGGCTGGGCGGGCACGGAGGCCACCCGATGAGCGAATGGAAAGCGCGGCGGTTCTGGACGACCGTCACCCTGCGCCCCGAGGATGACGGCTTTGCCATCCTGCTGGACGACCGCCAGTTGATGACGCCCAGCAAGCACCGGCTGGTCCTGCCAACCGAACCGCTGGCCTTGGCGGTGGCCGATGAATGGCGGGCCCAGCAGGATCTGATCGATCCCCGGACCATGCCGCTGACCCGCGCCGCCAATTCGGCGGTCGAGAAGGTCGCGCCGCAGGCCGATGGCGTCGCTTCCATGCTTGCTGAATATGGAGGCACAGACCTGCTGTCTTATCGGGCAACTGAACCGCAGGTTCTGATCGACCGGCAGGCCGAGGGCTGGGATCCGCTGCTGGATTGGGCGGCGACCGATCTGGGCGCCCCGCTGCGGGTCACTCATGGGGTGATTCCCGTCCCGCAGGATCCGGCGGCGCTGGCCCGTTTGCGCGCGCATATCGACAGGCTAGACCTGTATGCGCTGACCGCGCTGCATGATCTGGTCACCATCCCCGGCTCGCTGATTCTGGGGCTGGCGGTCGTGCATGGCCGCATCGACGCGGCCGAGGCGCATCGCCTGTCCCGCATCGACGAGGATTTTCAGGCCGAACGTTGGGGCGCCGATGACGAGGCCATCGAGGCCGCAGAGGGCCGCCGCCTGTCCATAGCGCGGGCAGAGCAGCTGTTCCATCTGTCCCGTCGCGGTTGAAAGCGGCGTCAATCCCGGAAGGGGTTCTTGACGTGTGAACTTGTATCGGCACAATACCGCCTAATAGGACGGCAGTTCGATCGTGCTATGACGACAAGGGCCACTCAGACGGTCCGCAATGCCTGTGGACGTCCCCTGCGGTCGGCCAGAGGCTCCAACACAGAGGTAGCAATGAAAAAATCGGTTTTCCTGGGAACAGTGGCCGCGGCGACGATGCTGGCTGGCATGGGCATGGCCCAGGAGGGGTCGACCCTCGCGCAGGTCAAGGAACGCGACGAGCTGAATTGCGGCGTCAACACCGGCCTCGTCGGCTTTGCCGCGCCGGATGCGAACGGCAACTGGTCGGGCTTTGACATCGCCTATTGCCGCGCGCTGGCCGCAGCAGTGCTGGGCGATCCGCAAAAGGTGTCGTTCGTGCCCACGACCGGTCAGACGCGCTTTACCGCGCTCAGCTCGGGCGAAGTGGACGTTCTGGCCCGCAACTCGACCTGGACCTATTCGCGCGACACCGACCTTGCGTTGGATTTCGTCGGCGTCAATTACTATGACGGTCAGGGCTTCATGGTCAGCCGCGATCTGGGCGTGACTTCGGCCAAGGAACTGGACGGCGCAACGATCTGCATCCAGACCGGCACCACGACCGAACTGAACCTGGCCGATTACTTCCGCGCCAATCAGATGGAATACACGCCCGTCAACATCGACAGCAATGCCGAGGGCGAACAGCAATACATGGCGGGCGCCTGCGACGCCTATACCACCGACGCTTCGGGTCTGGCGGCGACACGGGCGGCATTCGCCGATCCGGAAAACCACATCATCCTGCCCGAGATCATCTCGAAAGAACCGCTTGGCCCGGCCGTGCGCCATGGCGACAGCAACTGGGGCGACATCGCCCGCTGGACCCTGAACGCGCTGGTCGCCGCCGAGGAATACGGCGTCACCTCGCGCAATATCGAGGAACTGGTCCGGTCCTCCGAGAACCCCGAAGTCCAGCGCCTTCTGGGCACCACGGACGATCTGGGCGCCATGATGGGTCTGGACGCCGAATGGGCGCGCCGGGCGATTCTGGCCGGCGGCAACTATGGCGAGATCTTTGCCGCCAATATCGGCGAGCAGACCCCGATTGGTCTGGCACGCGGGCTGAACGCGCAATGGACGCAGGGCGGCCTGCTCTACGCTCCGCCATTCCGCTGATCGTCTGACACTGACAAGGCCGGGCCCTTCGGGGGTCCGGCCTTCTGCAAGACGCAACGAAAAAACCGTCCAAAGCATACGGCGCCAAGCCGATGGCGGTGACAGGGGTAATAGAAGATGACGGACATCCCGGCACCGGCTTACAAGCCGTTCCGGCTGAGCATGCTGGTCAATGACCGGCGGTATCGGTCGCTGACCTTTCAGGTCATCGTGTTCATTCTGGTCATGGCGGGCGCGTGGTGGCTGGTCAACAATACGATCCGCAATCTGGCCCTGATGGGCAAAAGTTTCGATTTCGGGTTTCTGTGGCAGCGCGCGGGCTATGACATCTCGCAGATGCCGATCCCTTATACCGCGAATGACACGCATCTGCGCGCCTCGGTCGTGGGGCTTCTGAACACGCTGATCGTGGCGGTGCTGGGCTGTATCGCGGCCACCGTGCTGGGGGTCATCGTCGGCGTGTCGCGTCTGTCGAAAAGCTGGCTGTTTGCCAGGCTGATGACCGTGTTTGTCGAGATCTTCCGCAACATGCCGCTGCTGCTGTGGATCCTGATCATCTATGCGATCTTTACCGAGATCATGCCGCCGCCCAACGCCTATCGCGGCGAAAACCCTGCCGCCTCGATGATCTTTTTCGACCATGTGGCGCTGACCAACCGCTATACCGCGATCCCGACGCTGGCGATGACCAACGATCCGGGCAGTCTGGATCTGGGCGCGCGGATCACCTTCAACTGGGCGACCATCGCCTTTGTCGTGGCGCTGGTCGGCGGCTGGTTCATCCGCCGCGCCATCCTGAGCCATGCGCAGGCCGTGCAGGACCGCACCGGCGACCGCCCCGTGACATGGTGGAAGAACCTGGCTGTCATGACCGTGCCGTCGCTGTTCCTGATCTGGTTCTTCGGGCTGCATTTCGAAACGCCGACCCTGCAGGGCTTCAACTTTACCGGCGGGCTGAACGTGTCGAATTCGCTGGTGGCGCTGTGGCTGGCGCTGACCCTGTACACCGCCGCCTTCATCGCCGAGATCGTGCGCGCTGGCATCCTGTCGGTCAGCCGCGGCCAGTCCGAGGCCGCCTTTGCGCTTGGCCTGCGCCCGAACCGGACGATGAATCTGGTGATCCTGCCGCAGGCGCTGCGGGTGATCATTCCGCCGCTGATCTCGCAATATCTGAACCTGACCAAGAACAGCTCTCTGGCGATCGCGGTCGGGTATATGGATCTGCGCGGCACGCTTGGCGGGACCACGCTGAACCAGACCGGCCGGGAACTGGAGGCGATCGTGCTGATGATGCTGACCTATCTGGTGCTCAGCCTGATCATCTCGGCGGGAATGAATATCTTCAACGCAAGCGTCAAGCTGAAGGAGCGGTGAGATGAGCGATACCCACGCCCAGACCGTCGCCTTCGTGCGCGACACGATGCTGCCCGCCGAGGCCCCACCGATCCGCGAGGCGGGCGCGGTGAAATGGCTGCGCGAAAACCTGTTCTCGGGGCCGGTCAACACCGCCCTGACCATCGCCGGCCTGCTGATCGTCTGGTTCCTGTTCGCGACCTTTTGGGACTGGTTCGCGCATTCCGTCTGGAACGCCTCGAGCCTTGGTGAATGCCGCGAGATCATCGCCGCCACCTGGGGCGAGGGCGCCCGCGGCGCCTGTTTCGCCGTCATCCGGGAACGCTGGAACCAGTATCTGTTCGGGTTCTATCCCCAGCATCTGTACTGGCGCCCGGTGATGACTTTTGGCCTGCTGATGGTCGCGCTGGCGCCGGTGCTGTTTTCCGCCTCGCTGACGATCCGCCGGGTGGTGCTGGGGATCACCGCTGCGGTGACCCTGTGGGCCATGATCACCCTTGGCGCACCCGCGATCTGGCTGGGCTTTGCCGTCCTTGTGCTGGCCGGTGGCCTGATCGCCTCCGAGCGGAACATTGCCTGGGTGCTGCCTTTCACCATCGTCTATCCCTTGCTGGGGGTGTGGTTCCTGTGGGGCGGCACGTTCTGGGGGCCGGTCTTCGTGCTGGTCGGGCCGTTGCTGGGCTGGGTCGCGTGGCGGGTGCTGTCACGGTTCTCGGCCCTTCTCGCGACGGTGGCGGCCATTCTGGTCACGCTGCTGTTCTGGCTGGTTCTGGCGGGCGATGCCGCAGCTGATGCCGAAGCGCTGCTGTCGCTGTCCATCGAAGCGGTCCGGTCCGACCGGTTCGGCGGCTTTCTTCTGTCGCTGACCATAGGCGTGGCGGGCATCGCGCTGTCGCTGCCCCTGGGCATCGTGCTGGCGCTGGCGCGGCAGTCGGACATGTTCCTGATCAAGTCGCTGTCGGTGATCTTCATCGAATTCATCCGGGGCGTGCCGCTGATCACCCTGCTGTTCGTGGCATCCCTGCTGCTGAACTATTTCCTGCCGCCGGGCACCAGTTTCGACATCATCCTGCGGGTCATCATCATGGTGACGATCTTTGCCGCCGCCTATATGGCCGAGGTGATCCGGGGCGGTCTGGCCGCCCTGCCCAAGGGCCAATACGAGGCCGCCGACGCCTTGGGGCTGGATTACTGGAAGGCGCAGCGGCTGATCGTGTTGCCGCAGGCGCTGAAAATCTCGATCCCCGGGATCGTGTCGACCTTTATCGGCATGTTCAAGGATACGACGCTGGTGACCTTCGTGGGGCTTTACGACCCGCTGAAATCGATGTCGGACGCGGTGCGCGCCAATATCGAATGGAAGGGCATCTATTGGGAGCCGTTCATCTTTGTGGGCGGCATCTTCTTTCTCATCTGCTTCGGCATGTCGCGATACTCGATGTATCTGGAACGCCGTCTGCAACGCGACCACAGGTAAGGACCGGTTCCCATGAGTGAACAGATCGAGCGGCAGATCGACCGCAGCCAGATGACGATCAGCGACGAGATCGCCATCGACATCCGAAACATGAACAAATGGTACGGCACGTTTCATGTCCTGCGCGACATCGACCTGACCGTCCAGAAGGGCGAACGGATCGTCATTGCCGGGCCATCGGGGTCCGGCAAGTCGACCCTGATCCGCTGCATCAACCGGCTGGAGGAACATCAGGCCGGCCATATCGTCGTCGATGGGGTCGAGCTGAGCAGCGACATCAAGAACATCGACAAGGTCCGGTCCGAGGTCGGGATGGTGTTTCAGCATTTCAACCTGTTCCCGCATCTGACCGTGCTGGAGAATTGCACCTTGGCGCCGATCTGGGTGCGCAAGGTGCCCCGCAAACAGGCCGAGGCGACCGCGATGCGGTTTCTGGAAAAGGTCAAGATCCCCGAACAGGCCGACAAATATCCCGGCCAGCTGTCGGGCGGCCAGCAGCAGCGCGTCGCCATCGCGCGGTCGCTGTGCATGCAGCCCAAGATCATGCTGTTCGACGAGCCGACCAGCGCGCTGGACCCCGAGATGATCAAGGAGGTTCTGGACACGATGATCGCACTGGCCGAAGAGGGGATGACGATGATCTGCGTCACCCACGAGATGGGCTTTGCGCAGGCCGTGGCGAACCGCGTGATCTTCATGGATCAGGGCCAGATCGTCGAGCAGAACAATCCTACGGATTTCTTCAACAACCCGAAATCTGAACGGACCAAGCTTTTTCTCAGCCAGATCCTGGGTCACTGACGGCGAGGGGGGGAAAGGGGGCGCTGCCCCCCGCTGCGCCCCCCCCCGGGATATTTATGGACCGCCGCAGGGGGCGGGGATCCGGGCCAGTGTCAGATCCGGCCGTCGAGGCGGACGAAATCCATCATGCGGCCCTGGCCGGGCGCGATCTGGTCCCAAGCGTCCACTTCGAAATCCACGACAAGCGTGGCGGCCGTCGGATAGCGGCGAAAGTCGGGGTCCAGCGGCGGGCGTCCGGGCAGCATCGCCGCCAGTTCCGAAATGCCGGGATTGTGGCCCAGCATCATCACCGTGGGCATGGTCGCGGTTTTCAGGATTGCCATCATCCGTTCGGCCCCAGCCTGATAGAGCGAAGGCTCGATCCGTATCAGCGGGCGCACCTCGAGCGGTGCACCGGCGATGACGGACCATGTTTCCTGCGTGCGCGCGGCCGAGGAGCACAGCACCTCTTCGGGTTCATAGCCGCGGCTGGCCATCCAGTCGCCAAGTGCGCGGGCGGAGCGGCGGCCGCGGTCGTTCAGGGGGCGGTCATGGTCATCCAGCGTGGGGTCGTCCCAGGCCGATTTCGCATGGCGCGTCAGGATCAGGCGTCGGATTCCGAGTGGTGTCATTGGGCTCTGCCTCTTGGTGCCATGCCGTCAGTTTTGGCAGCCTGCCACAGCACTTGGCCGAGGGGCAAGCAGATCACGACTGTCGCGCGCCGCTTGTCCCGATCGCGCTGTTACAACCCGACATCGCCCTGACGCAGCCCGCGCGGCTTGACGCGGGGCTCGGTCGTGCGGATCAACGAGCCTGCGCCATGTTCGGTGAACAGTTCCAGCAGGCAGGCATTGGGGGTGCGCCCGTCCAGAATCACCACCGCGCGGACGCCATCCTTCAGCGCCTTCAGCGCCGTTTCAGTCTTGGGGATCATCCCCCCGGCGATCTGGCCGTCGTCGATCATGGCGCGGACCTGATCGGGATGCAGCTGCGTGACGACCTGTCCGCTGGCATCCTTGACGCCCGCCACATCGGTCAGGAGCAGCAGCCGGTCGGCCTGCAGCGCGCCCGCGATGGCGCCTGCGGCGGTGTCGCCATTCACGTTGAAGGTTTCGTTATCCTCCATCCCCGTGGCGACGGGGGCGATCACCGGGATCATGCCTGCGGTGTAAAGATCGCGGATGATCTGGACGTTCATCTCGACCGGGCGGCCCACGAAACCCAGTTCGGGGTCGTCGGCCTCGCAGACCATCATGTCGTCGTCTTTCCCCGAGATGCCGACCGCGCGTCCCCCCGCATCGTTGATGGCCTGCACGATCCGCTTGTTCACAAGGCCGGACAGCACCATTTCGACCACTTCGACGGTTTCCTTGGTGGTCACGCGCTTGCCGCGCACAAAGCGGCTTTCGATGCCGAGCCGCGCCAGCAGGTCGTTGATCATCGGGCCGCCGCCATGGCAGACGACCGGGTTCATCCCGACCTGTTTCATCAGCACGACATCGCGGGCGAATTCGGCCATCGCATCGTCATCGCCCATTGCGTTGCCGCCGAACTTGACGACCACGACCGAGCCGGAATAGCGCTGCAGATAAGGCAGCGCCTCGGAGAGGGTGCGAGCGGTGGCGATCCAGTCCCGGTTCATGTTCTGCGTTCTCATCCTGTGGGCCCCACGTTACCCGCCGGACCCTAGGGCGCATGCGGCGATCAGTCCAGCCCGGCAATGATCGTGCGAAGCGTCGCGATGCCCAGGCCCTTTTCCGAACTGGTCACGACCAGCTCGGGATAGGCGGCGGGGTGTTTCTGCAGCGCCTCGCGCACCTGATCCAGCACCGGGGGCAGGGCGTTCGGGCCCAGCTTGTCGGTCTTGGTCATCACCACCTGAAAGGGCACTGCGGATCGGTCCAGCAGGGTCATGATCTCGTGGTCGACATCCTTCACGCCGTGACGCGAATCGATCAGGCAGAAGGCGCGGCGCAGGGTCTGGCGTCCGGCGAGATAGGACTTCAGCAGCGCCTGCCATTTGGCGACGATGGCCAGCGGCGCCTTGGCATAACCATAGCCGGGCAGGTCGACCAGATAGGCCTGTTCGCCCAGCGCGAAATAGTTGATTTCCTGCGTCCTGCCCGGCGTGTTCGAGGCGCGTGCGATCCCTTTGCGACCGGTCAGCGCGTTGATCAGGCTGGATTTTCCCACGTTCGAGCGGCCCGCGAAACAGACCTCGGGGCGGTTCGGGGGCGGCAGGCCGTCCATATGGACGACGCCCTTCACGAAATCGACCGGGCCTGCGAACAGCAGGCGCGCGGCCTCGGCGGCCTCGGGGTCGGGATCGGGGGCGGTGGGGAAGGCGACTTTCATGCGGTGACCTGATCCTGAAGGCGGATGGTGCCGCCGGTGACGACCTCGGCAAAGACGCCGAAATCGGTATGGCCATAAAGACGGTCCAGCGTGGCGACCATGTCGATGTCGCGCTGGCCCGTCTCGGTATCGGCGCTGGTGGCGGCGCAGCGCCCGATCTGGTCGGTCACGCGCAACTCGACGTCGCCGATTTGCAGGATCCGGCCGATCAGATCGCGTTCGGCAAAGGGCGCCCAACCGTCGATCCACAGATTGCCGCGCCAGCGATGGGTGCCCAACGGCTGGCCCACCTGACCCTCCAACGCGCGAAGGCTGTCATACGACAGGATCGAGATCCACGGCCATTTCTGGTCGGTCCAGATCGCCGCGCCGCGCACCAGCCGCACGGGCGGCGGGGCATCGGCGGGCCAGAGGGGACGCAGCCAGTCGATCAGGCGGTCGCCGTCGGTCGCGGGATCAAGGTCAAGGCTGCCATGGCGCGGATGGGTCAGATGCAGCCGCCCGTCCTGCCAGCCGCCGCTGACGGCCTGCAGGTCCGCCGAGACGACGCCGCGCAGAAAACAGGATTTGGGCAGCCAGCGGTCCGGCTGCCCATCGGTTTCGCTGGCAAGGGCGTGGTGCTGCCCGGACCCGGTCAGCACAGCCCATTCGCGGTCGCCGGGCAGGCGGCGGGCCGCCTGAAGCGTGACCTGTTCCAGCCCCTCTCCGCCGACCGACTTGATCGGATGGCGGCGGATCAAGGCCAGACGGGCGGTCATTTTCCGCTGCCGCCCTTGCCCGGCTTGTCGGCGGACTTGGCTGCTGCGGCCCGCTTGCGCGTCGGGATCGAGGATTTGACGTTGCCCAACAGGTCTGGCCGCGCGCCATGCATGGTCATGATCGTATACTGCTGAATGATCGTGATCACGTTGTTGGTGATCCAATACAGCACCAGACCCGAGGCAAAGCCGCCCAGCATGAACATGAAGATCCACGGCATCCACGCAAAGATCATCTTTTGTGCCGGATCGGTGGGTGCCGGGTTCAGCCGCTGTTGCAGCCACATGCTGATGCCAAGCGCGATGGCCAGCGCGGGCAGAGTCAGCGAATGCAGAAGTGTTCCCTGCGCCGGAATCCCGATGGGCAGCAGTCCGTAAAGGTTCAGCAGGCTGGACGGGTCGGGCGCGGACAGATCCTGAATCCAGCCCAGCCAGGGGGCGTGACGCAGTTCGATCGTGACGAAGATCACCTTGTAGAGCGAGAAGAAGATCGGGATCTGCAGCAGGATCGGCAGGCAACCCGCTGCGGGGTTCACCTTTTCGCGCTTGTACAGCTCCATCACTTCCTTCTGGAACTTCATACGGTCGTCGCCGGTGCGGGCCTTGATCTCTTCCATCTGGGGCTGCAATTCCTTCATCTTGGCCATCGAGATGTAGGATTTGCGGGCTAGCGGGAAGACCAGCGTCTTCAGCACGAAGGTCAGCGCGATGATCGACCAGCCCATATTGCCGATCATGCCATGCAACCAGTGCAGCAGCTGGAAGATCGGCTTGGTCAGGAAATAGAACCAGCCCCAGTCGATCGAATCGACGAAGCCGTCGATGCCGGGGGCCTCTTCGTAATCACGCAGAACTTCCCAAACCTTGGCGCCGGCGAACAGATAGCTGTCGGCCGACAGCGAGGTGCCGGGCTGGACGGTCTGCATCGGAAACCGGGCCTCGGTCTGATAGATGTCCGCCCCGTCGACATATTTCACGACAGCCGTGAAGGCCTGCCCCGGCGCGGGCGCCAGAGATGTCATCCAGTACTTGTCTGTGAAACCGATCCAGCCATTGCCGCTGATGTCGTAGACCTGCGCCCGGCCCTCGCGGGCGATCGGGTCCAGTTCCGTCATCGCGTCGTATTTCGTCTCGATCAGGGTGCCGTCATGCATCCCGACCACGCCCTCATGCAGGATGAAGAAGTTTTCGGTCTGCGGGCGCCCGTGACGGGCAATCAGGCCATAGGGTGCCGCTGAAAAGGCGGCGTCGCCGTTATTCTCAAGGCTTTGCGAGACGGTGAACAGATAGTTTTCGTCCAGCGCAAAGCTGCGGCGGAAGACCTGGCCCGCGCCATTGTCCCAGGCCAGCGTCACCGGCTGGCCGGGCGCCAGAATCTCGCCCTGCTCCAGCGTCCAGACGCTTGCCGGGTTGGGAACCAGATCGGCATCGATGCCCGGCCCTGGGGTCCAGCCATAGACGGCGTAATAGGGTTGGGTCACGTTCACATTGACGCGATCATCCGCCGTGGCGGACGAGGGCGACAGCAGACGCACGTCGGGCGAACCCTCGTCGCGGGTTTCGCTGTAGCGGGTCAGCAGCAGATCGTCGATGCGACCGCCGGCCAACGAGATGGACCCCGCCAGCGCCGGCGACTGGATCGCCACGCGGCCCACGGGTTCCGTCGTATCGGGGGTTGCGGCCAGATCGGCGGGGGCGGCCCCATCGGCCACGCCGGGAACGGCCGGGACCAGCGGCTGGTCGCCGATCCCTTGCTCGGCCAGCGGCTGGCCCGAGGGTTGGTCCGACACCGGTTCCGGAGCGAAGACCGTATACCAGACCAGGATCACCAGAAACGACAGGACCGTCGCCAGGATCAGATTGCGGTTATTGTCTTCCATTCGGTCACCACTGTCATCGCGTCAGTCGGGCCGGTTCAACAGAACCGACCCCGGAAGGTCAAGCGGATTTGCCATTTTGGGCAGGAATGCAAGGCAATTCGCGCAAGAGGTCCGGGCGGCAAGGGTGCCGCAGGGCGGCTGCGGGACGGTTTGACGCGGGGCAGGGGTGGCCCGATCGCCTTGCCCAAGCGCGTCTGCGACGTTCCGGGCGGGCCCGTCAGCCCCGCCAGGCGATGGTCGGAAGGTTGGCGGCACTTGTTTTGTGAACGGTCAGAAATTCCAGCGTCTGCGACAGCGGCATCGGCCGGGCGATGGCATAACCCTGCAACTCGTCACAGCCCATCTGGGCCAGAAAGGCATGTTCCTCGCGCGTTTCGACGCCTTCGGCCAGAACCGAGATGTCCAGACGCTCGGCCAGTGCCAGAATGGCCAGGATCATCCGCTGCTGACCGGCGTCGATATCGCAGGCGGTGACATAGCTGCGGTCGATCTTGATGCGGTTGATGCCGAATTGGCGGATCGCATCCAGACTGGCATAGCCGGTGCCGAAATCATCCAGATCGATCCGGCAGCCGGCCTGCGACAGGCGGCGCAGGTTGTCGCGGGTGTCGGCATTGGAATTGGCCGGTCCCACGCTTTCCAGAACCTCGATCACCAGCCGGCAGGCGGGGATGTCCTGCCGGTCCATTTCCCACAGCAGGCAATCGGCAAAGCCGCGATCGGACAGTTCGCAATTCGAGATGTTGATCGACGCGGTGGGCACGTCAAAGCCCGCCAGATCCCAGCAGCGCAGAGCCGAGATCGCCTGTGCCAGCATGAACAGCGTCAGGGTATTGTGATCCTGTGGCGTCATCTGCGGCATGAAGGCGCCGGGGGCCAGTAGCCCGCGGACCGGATGGTTCCAGCGGGCCAGCGCCTCAAACCCCGAGATGCGGCCGCTGTCGCAGCAGATCTGGGGTTGAAAAAACGCCTCCATCTGACCGGCGACGACGGCATCGCTGATCGTGGCGGTCAGGGTGGGGCCGCTGAGCTGTGGATCATGGGGAAAGATCGTCAACCGTCCCAGATCGGCATCGGCCACCTGATCCATGCGCAGCTGCGCATTCATCATCAGCATGGCCACCGGGGGCAGATCGGGCGTCTCGGCATGGATCAGGATGCCGGTCATCACCGGGGTCACCTGACGTCCGCAAAGCGACAGCGGCGTCTGACCCTGTGCCAGAAGCCGGTGGGCGATTGTGGCCGCATCGCGGACGGTCCGGTCCCGCAGCTGAACCGCGAACAGGCCCGGTGCCACAAGCTCCATCAGGTCCGACGGCCGGACGGCCTGTCCCAGGATCATGGTCAGATGCTGCAAAAGGCCGTGCAGGGCAGAGCGATCCAGCACCCCGTCCAGCACCGGTATGTTTTCCAGCCGCAAAAGCAGGATGCTGCGTGACTGGTCCCGCGATTGATCCCCCTGACCAAGCAGCTGCAGAAAGGGCGAGAACAGGCGGGTTACGTTCAACGACATGCCGGACCTTTCACGGGAATCACCGGCATCAGGATTACGACAAATGTCTTGGCGCGATGTTAATGCGTGCCGCCCGGATCGCTCAGGATCGGGACGGGTTCCTCGATCCTGCCCGGTTCGGGCGGAAAAATTGCAGAAAAATCGAACAGTTCACGATCCAGCAGATGCGAGGGGCGCACATTCATCAGCGACCGGAAGATAACCTGCCGCCGCCCCGGACTGCGGCTTTCCCATTCATCCAGCATCCGTTTGATCTGCACCCGCTGCAAGCCTTCCTGACTGCCGCACAGATCGCAGGGGATGATCGGATAGGCCATGGCGCGGGCAAAGCGGTCGCAATCATCCTCGGCCACATAGGCCAGCGGGCGCAGGACGGTCAGATCTCCGTCCTCGTTCAACAGCTTGGGGGGCATGGTGGCCATGCGACCGCCATGGAACAGGTTCATGAAGAACGTTTCCAGCATGTCGTCGCGGTGATGGCCCAGAACGACGGCCGAGCATCCCTCTTCCCGGGCGATCCGGTACAGATTGCCGCGCCGCAGCCGCGAACACAGCGCGCAATAGGTCCGACCGGCGGGCACCTTGTCTTTGACGATGGAATAGGTGTCCTGATATTCGATCCGATGCGGGACTCCGCGCGCCTTCAGGAAATCCGGCAGGACGGTGGCGGGAAAATTGGGCTGGCCCTGATCCAGATTGCAGGCCAGCAGGTCGACCGGCAGCAAGCCGCGCCACTGCAATTCATGCAGCACCGCCAGCAGGGTATAGCTGTCCTTGCCGCCAGACAGGCAGACCAGCCAACGATCGCCGGGCCGGATCATCGAGAAATCCTTGATCGCGGCGCGGGTATCGCGGATCAGGCGCTTGCGCAGCTTGCGGAACTCGGTGCTTTGCGGGGCGCCTTCGAACAGCGGATGGATTTCGGTTCGCCCGGCATGGTCGAGGGTGTCAGCGTCTTGGGGCATGGCGGGCCTCGTCATCATGATGGGGGTCGGCGCCGGGCACCGGGTCATAGCCATGCCCGCCCCAGGGGTGGCAGCGTGCGATCCGGCGCAGGGTCAGCCAGCCGCCGCGAAACGCGCCATGCCGGGCCAGTGCATCCAGCGCATAGGCCGAACAGGTCGGCTGAAACCGGCAGCCATGTCCGACCCAGGGCGATGCGATCAGGCGATAGCCGCGCACCGGCAAGGCCAGAAGGCGGGCCAGGGGGCTCATCGGTGGATCTTGTCCATCGCGCGGTTGAAATCATCGCGCAGCGCGGCGAAATCGCGGGCGATGGTCGCCTCGGGGCGGCCGACAAGGACGTAATCCCATCCGGGCTGACCCAGGGCTTGCAGGCCAAGCCGCGCAACCTCTCTTAGCCGGCGCTTGGCGCGGTTGCGGGCGACGGCATTGCCGATCTTTTTGGAACAGGTGAATCCGATCCGCGCCGGGCCGTCATCGTCACGACGCCGGGCCTGCAGCAGAAAGCCGGGCATCCCCTGACGCCGCGCGCGGGCGGCGGCCAGAAAATCGGCACGCTGGCGCAGCACGGGCGGCATCGGAAAGCGGTCCGGTGCGGACACGTGAAATGCCGCCGTGCCGTCATCCGTGGGCTGATCGTCAGCAGGATGGGGCAGAGGCGGCATGTCGCAAGCCTTCATCTGGCGGCAATCGCCACCGGTCGGATCCGAAAGGATCAGGCCGACAGACGCTTGCGGCCCTTGGCGCGGCGGGCGTTCAGGATGTTGCGACCGGCTTTGGTGGCCATGCGCGCGCGAAAGCCGTGGCGGCGCGCACGAACGAGGTTCGACGGTTGGAAGGTGCGCTTCATGCTCAGTCTCCGGATCAGTTCTTGCGGGGGGGCGTCAGAACGGGGCAGGTTACAAGGAACTGCCCCGCGCCGCGACGCCGGTTGTTTCGAAGCCCGCTGGATAGTGGCAATGTCCGGCCCCGTCAACTGCCGAAACCCGGAAACCGTCCGGGTCGCGCCTATGGAACCCTGCATGGATCACATTCGTTTGATGTGACATCCCGCAACCGCGCGGCTGACAAGTGCCGCCCGCCCCGACATAACCCCGGACACGATGCGATTGAACACGATCTCTGGCCGATTCGCCGCGCTGACGACCATGTTCGTCGTGCTGGCAGAGTTGTTCATCCTGCTGCCCTCGCTGGCCGGTTTCCGGCTGGACTATCTGGAGAGCCGTCTAGAACGCGCCCAGATCGCCAGCCTTGCGCTGCTGGCGACCGACGATTCGCTGGCCTCGGATCTTGAATCGGAACTGTTGCAGAATGCGGGCGTCTTCAACGTCGTGCTGCGCCGGAACGACATTCGCCAGCTGGTCCTGTCCTCGCCCATCCCCGGCCCCATCGCTGCGACCTATGATCTGCGGACCGAGGGTGTGCTGCAGACCATCGACGATTCGCTGGTGGCGCTGGCCGATCGCCAGAACCGGGTGATCCGGGTCATCGGCGCGCCGGTCAATCAGGCGGGCCAGCTGATCGAGATCACCATGGAGACCGCCCCCCTGCGCGAGGCGATGATCGAATACGGATTGCGTCTGCTGGCCGTGTCGGCGGCATTCTCGATCCTGACGGCGGTCTTGCTGTTCCTGGCGGCGCAACGGCTGATTCTGGTGCCGATCCGGCGGGTGATCAGCCACATGTCCGCCTATGCCAGCGCCCCCGAGGATGGGCGTCACATCATCATCCCCGATGCCCGGCTGGTCGAACTGCGCGAGGCCGAATCGGCGCTGCAATCGATGCAGCAGACCGTCACCTCGTCGCTGAAGCAAAAGGAACGCATGGCGCTGCTGGGTCAGGCCATCGCCAAGATCAGCCATGATCTGCGCAATATCCTGACGACTGCGCAGATCTTTGCCGACCGGCTGGAGGACAGCGCCGACCCCAAGGTCCGCCGCGCCGCACCCAAGCTGGTGAATTCCATCACCCGCGCCGTGAACCTGTGCGAGACGACGCTGGCCTTCGGCAAGGCCGAGGAGCCGGCGCCCACCCTGTCGCGGTTCAATCTGGCGCAGCTGGCTGCCGAGGTGATCGAGGCCGAGACACTGGCCGGAGAGGCGGCGGGACAGGTCGAGTTCCTGACCGACATCCCCCCCAGCCTGACCATCCGCGCCGATCGCGATCAGCTGTACCGGGTGCTGGCGAACCTGTCGCGCAACGCCCGGCAGGCGATCGAGGCCACCGGCCAGCCCGGCACCGTCGAGATCGGCGCAGGCGAGGCCGAGGCCGACTGGTGGATCAAGGTCGGCGACAGCGGTCCGGGTCTGCCCGACAAGGCCCGCGAATACCTGTTCAAGCCCTTCACCGGCAGCACCCGACGCGGTGGCACCGGTCTTGGCCTGACCATCGCCGCCGATCTGGTGCGCGGTCATGGCGGGCGGCTGGAGCTGCTGCGCAGCGATGCCGAGGGCAGCCAGTTCTGCATCCACATCCCCCGCGGCCTTGCCCTGCGGACCGAAGTCGCGGGCCGCTGAGGGCCGTCAGCGCGCCTCTGGTCGCTGCAGAACCATCCCCGCATTGCGCAGGGGCAGTGCCCGCAAAAAAGGCGACGCATTTTTCAGATTTCCCCTTGCATCCCCCCGGGCCTCCCTTTAGTTCCCCGCCTTGTTGCACCCGTAGCTCAGCTGGATAGAGCACCAGACTACGAATCTGGGGGCCGGGCGTTCGAATCGCTCCGGGTGCACCACTTTCATCTTTCCGAACGATGCCAAGGCGCCGCGCGCCTGTGGCTTGTCCCTTGCGGGCGATCTGCATAGTATCTTTGCGGGGCATCCGGTCCTTTGGGTCCGCCAGCCGGGGTAATCGGCCGCGACGCGGGCTGGGCGCGGGGTGTCCCTGATCCGACCTTACCGACAGGCATCCCGATGACCACAGCCCTCGTGCATTTCAACCATGCCTTTGACGGACAGCGCACCACCTGGCCCAGCATGCGCACCTCCAGCTGGTATCCGAATTATGGCGACATGCTGGTCTGCGCGGCACTGATCCGGCAGGTGCGGCTGGACGACACGCTGCGGGTGGGCTTTGGCTATCCGGCCAAGGCGCCGGTCAGTCGGGCGCTGATCCGGGGTTCGACCTATCTGCACCGTCGGTTCGATTTTGCCGGGGCCAATCTGACGCTGGACAGCATCGATGCGCCGCTGGCGATCGTGGGGCTGGGGGCGCAAAGCCCCACGGCGGATGTCACGATTCTGGATGACAATCCCGAAGCGCGGGGCTTTGTCGCCCGCCTGAACGAACGATCGGCCTCGATCTCGGTTCGCGGTGCGTTCAGCGCGGCGGTGGTGGAACGTCTTGGCGGGCGCAATATCCGCGTCACCGGCTGCCCGTCGCTGTTCTATCGCCTCAGCTGTCCGCAGGTGACGATGGACGATGCGCTGGCCACGTCGGAACGCAGGATCGGCGTCTCGCTGCATACGGGGCTGGAAAAGAACATGTTCTGCGCCGCCCCGGTCGAGGCGCGCCGCGCCCATGTGCGGGCGATCCGCTATGGTCTGGATGAATGCGCTTCGCTGTCGCTGTTCGAACAGGGTGTGATCAGCGAATTCGACATCGCCGATGCCGGATTGCCGATGCCCCTGCGGCTGGCGGCGGCCGACAAGGTGCTGGCCCGCATCGACCCGTTGGGCGATCTGTCCTCGGACGAGCTGATCGCCCATATGGTCAGCGTCACCAGCATCGAGGAATGGCTGGAACGCGCCGCCGAACTGGATGCAATCATCGGCTTTCGGTTTCACGGCAATATGGTCGCGCTGCTGCAGGGCAAGCCCTGCTATTACTATGTCTATGATTCCCGCATCCGGGAATTCTGCGATCTGTACGCGTTGCCGTTTCAGGATGTGCGCGAGCCTTGGGTAGCACCGGACCGGGCGATTCTAAACCATGACTGGGACCGCACCAACGCGGCCATGCGGGGCTGTCTTGCCCAGATGCAGGCGTTTTATGCCGAGAACGGCTATCACACGCTGATCGAGGACGCCGCCTGAGCAGGGGCCCGGCACAAGGAACGAAATCCGGGGGGCCGTGTTGCGCATCTGGCCTGCGCCTTGTCGCAAGGGGTCGGTCCGGGATATGAACGGGCAGCACAAAGGACAGACGGACCAGAATGGACGCTTCAAGTGACCGGCTGACCAGACCGGGATGGAATTGCTGGCGGGTCGAGCAATCGACGCGCTTTGCCGTGATTGCCGATGCGGATGAATATTTCCGCGTCGTCCGGCAGGCGATGACGCAGGCGAAACACTCGATCCTGATGATCGGTTGGGATTTCGACGCGCGCAT
This sequence comes from Paracoccus nototheniae, assembly GCF_004335005.1. Lineage (GTDB taxonomy): Bacteria > Pseudomonadota > Alphaproteobacteria > Rhodobacterales > Rhodobacteraceae > Paracoccus > Paracoccus nototheniae. The sequence continues at coordinate 40,331 of NZ_RQRT01000023.1, forward strand.
CCATCTGGGCGATAATTCCGTTGACGGAGGCCCCGCAGCGCTTGGCGATTTCGTCATGTGGCTGGCCCGGCGCAGTCCATCGCTGCATGTGCGGCTGCTGCGGTGGGATACGGGCGCGCTGAAATCGATCTTTCGCGGATCGACGCTGATGACCATCCTGCGCTGGAAGATGCATCCGCGCATCACGCTGCGGCTGGATGGCAAGCACCCCTTTGCCAGCTCTCATCACCAGAAGATCGTCGTCATCGACGACTGTCTGGCCTTTTGCGGCGGCATCGACATGACCGAGGGGCGGTGGGACACCCGCGACCACCTGGACGACGATCCGCGCCGGGTCAGCCCGCGCGGCAAGCCGATGAAGCCGTGGCACGACGCGACCAGCGCCTTTGACGGGGCGGCGGCGCGGGCCATCGGCGATCTGGCGCGCGACCGCTGGCGCATCGCCTCGGGCGAGGATCTGGCGCCGGTGGCAGATGCGACGGGCTGCTGGCCTGACGGGCTGGAGCCGACCTTCCGCGACGTGCCGCTGGCGATCTCACGCACCCGCCCCGAGATTGCGGACGTGCATCCGGCCTTCGAGATCGAGCAGATGTATCTGGACCTGATCGGACGGGCCAAGCGGGTGATCTATGCGGAAAGCCAGTATTTCGCCTCTCGCAAGATCGCGCAAGCCATCGCCCGGCGCCTGACCGAGGAAGACCCGCCCGAAATCGTGATCATCAACCCGATCAGCGCCGAGGGCTGGCTGGAGCCGATGGCCATGGACACCGCGCGCGCCAAGCTGGTCGAGGCGTTGAAGCGGCTGGATCATCGCGACCGCTTTCGCATCTATCATCCGGTCACCGACAAGGGGGCCGAGATCTATGTCCATGCCAAGGTGACCATCGTGGACGACCTGTACCTGCGGGTCGGATCGTCGAATTTCAACAATCGGTCCCTGCGGCTGGATACGGAATGCGACGTGATTCTGGCCGCCGAACGCCCTGGGTCCGAGGCGACGAGGGCCCGCATCACCCGGTTGCGCGACGATCTTCTGGCAGAACATCTGGCCCGGGATGCGCAGGATGTCGCGGCGGCGCTGGACGACCATGATGGGAGCCTGATCGCGCTGATCGAGGCGCAGCGCGGCCCGAAGGGGCAGGGGCGGACGCTGATCCCCTATGAAATCCCCGAACTGAGCGATTTCGAGGCATGGCTGGCCGAGAACGAGATCCTCGACCCCGAGGGGCCGGACAAGATCTTTGAGCCTCTGGGCAAGCGCAAGGGGCTGTTTCGCAACTGGCACTGGCCGCGCCACCGTCCGTGGCGCCGGCGCAAGACCGGCTGAGGCGGTTTTGTGGGGCCGGCCCCTGTCCGCGCCGGCTAGGCCGGTTGCGATCGCAGCCCGGTCTGATCGGAAGCCGTCTGATCGGGCCCGGTCGGCAACCCCTTGAGCAACCCCGAGGCGCTGATCCCGTTCAAAAGCCCCGCATCGATGGCCTTGCGGATCGCCTGCGGTGTATCCTCGGCGCCAAGCGCCTCGCGCGCCATGCGCAGCCGGTATCGCAGCGCGGTGCGCGAAATCCCAAGTGCGGCGCTGGCCTGATCATAGGTCATCCCGCAGGCCATCGCGTCCAGCGCCTCGACCAGAATGGGGCGCAAGGCGGTGCTGCGATCGACCAGATCATGGGCCTGCCGCAGCAGCGCGGCCATCTGCGCCACCTCGGACGAGATGAATTCGCGGTCGGCGCGGGCCGCGCCCAGATAGGACCGCGACCGTTCCGGTCCCCGCGACAGGGCCACGCCAAAGGTCAGGCCATGATCGCGCGCCTGTCCCATCACGTTCAGCGGGTCGGGCATTTGCTGGGTCAGATCGCTCCACCGGATGGTGCCCTCGTTCAGCACGCACCAGATCATCATCGGATCGCCAAGCGCCAGATTGCGCTGCGTATAGGCCTGCAGCCATCGCGAGGGATAGGTCGAGACCCGTCGCACGGGCCGCGAAAAGCGGATATGCAGGCCAAGGCTGAACCCTTTGGGCGCCAGCCGCGCCAGCGCCTCTTCGATATCCGCCAGACCGGCGGGGGCTGTGGGGTCGTTCGGAACGGTGCTGGCTGAGGGCATGTCTGTCCTATCGCGGGCGGTTCTAGGGGGGCGTGGCCGCATCGGCATCGCTGCGATGCAGCGAACACAGGACCGGCATAGCCCTGTGGGGTTATAGATAGACCGGGGCGGGCCGCATAGGTGTGTCACGCGCAACAAGCGTGTATTTGACCGGTTTCGGGCAAATGCCCGGTATTTTCATCGTAAATGGGGGGCGTCTTTCGGGGCGCCCCTCTTTTTTTCGTGCGCGGCCCGGCCCGCCAGCCCCCGATGCCCGGGGTTGCGCCTGCCCGCCGGTCCGCTAGCTTGCGCGCAATCAAGGAAAAGGGACTTGGCGATGGATCGTGTGACATTGGGCGGCAGCAAGGTCGAGGTCAGCCGCATCTGCCTGGGCACCATGACCTTTGGCAATCAGACGGACGAGGCCTGTGCCCATGCGCAGATGGACGCAGCGCTGGAGGTCGGGATGACCTTCATGGACTGCGCCGAGATGTATCCCGTGAACCCGGTCCGCCGCGAGACGATCGGCGTCTCGGAAGAGGTGATCGGCCGCTGGCTGGCCCGCACCGGCCATCGCGATCAGATCGAGATCGCGACCAAGATCACCGGTCCCAGCCAGATGGTCCGCGATGGTGCGCCCTTTGACGGGGCGACGGTGACGGCCTGCATCGACGCATCGCTGCGGCGGCTGCAGACGGACCGGATCGATCTGTATCAGCTGCACTGGCCGGTGCGGGGATCCTATGGGTTCCGGCAGAACTGGACCTATGACCCCTCGGGTCAGGACAAGGCGGCGACGCTGGATCACATGCAGGACGTGCTGGGCGCGATGCAGCAGGCTGTCGCTGCGGGCAAGATCCGCGCCGTGGGCCTGTCCAACGAATCGGCCTGGGGGCTGACGCGCTGGTGCGATGTGGCCGACCGCATCGGCGGGCCGCGCATGGCCGCGATTCAGAACGAATATTCGCCGCTCTATCGCCTTTACGACACCGATCTGGCCGAGGTTGCGGTGAACGAGGATGTCACCTTGCTGTCCTATTCGCCGCTGGCAGCGGGGCTGCTGACCGGCAAATACGCCGATGGCGCGATGCCGGATGGCAGCCGGGCGGCGGTGGATGTGGCGACCGGCGGGCAGGGCAATCTGGGCGGTCGCAAGACCGATCGCGGGGTGGCTGCGGCTGCGGCCTATGGCCGTCTGGCGGCAGATCATGGCTGGGACGTGGTGCATATGGTCATCGCCTGGCAGCTGACGCGGCCCTTCAAGGTGGTGCCGATCATCGGGGCGACGACGCTGGACCAGCTGCGCCACCTGATCGCCGGGCTGGGCCGCGATCTGCCCGACGATCTGCGTCGCGGGATCGAACGGCTGCACCGGCTTCATCCGCTGCCCTACTGATCGGGGGCATGACGGGTCCGTGGCCTTCCTGATCGGGGGCCCTCCTGATCGGGGAGCCGTCGATCAGGGGCGTATTGGCCCCGGCCCTATTGATCGGGGGCGCACGGCCTCTATCTTTCTGACGAGGCAGAAGAAACGATGGGGACCATGGCATGGCAGGCGATCCGTATTCCGCATTGGGCGTCGCGCGCGGCGCCAGTGCCGCCGAGATCAAGAAAGCCTATCGGCGCATCGTCAAGACCGATCACCCGGATCTCAATCAGGATCCGGCGGCCGTGGCGCGTTTCAAGGCGGCCACCGCCGCTTATGATCTGCTGAAGGATGACGAACAGCGCCGCCGCTTCGACGCCGGAGAGATCGACGGCCAGGGGCAACAGCAGGCGCCCCAGTGGCGCCAGCGCCAGTCGGCGGGCGCAGGCGGGCATCCCTTTGGCGATGCGCCCGGCCATGGCGGCGATCCCGATCTGTCGGATGTCTTCGCCGATCTGTTCGGCCACCGCCCCGGCGGGCGCAGTGCCGGGTTCGGGGGCGCCGGGTTCGGAGGCTTTGGCGGGTTCGGCGGCGCGCGGGCCGATCAGCGTGGCCATGATCTGCGGCTGGCGCTGCAGGTCGATTTCCTGACAGCGGCGCGCGGCGGTCCGACCCGGATCACCCTGCCGCAGGGTGGCACGCTGGACGTGAACATCCCCAAAGGCGTGCGCGACGGTCAGGTGATCCGCCTGCGCGGCAAGGGAGAGCCGGGGACAGGTCGTGGCGATCCGGGCGACGCGCATCTTGAGGTTCGCGTGACCGAACACCCCCAGTTCCGGCGCGAGGGCGACGACATCCATCTGATCCTGCCGATCACGCTGGACGAGGCGGTGCTGGGCGGCAAGGTCGCGGCGCCCACGATCGACGGCCCCGTCAATCTGACCATCCCGCGCGGCGCGACCTCGGGGCAGAGGCTGCGGCTGCGCGGTCGTGGCGTGAATGGCGGCGATCAGCATGTCGAACTGCGCATCGCCATGCCGCCCAAGATCGATGAGGGGCTGGCCGCGTTCTTCGAAACCTGGCGGCGCGAGAATGCCTATGATCCCCGCAAGGGCATGACAGAGGGGCCATGACGGGCGGATCATGACGGGCGGATCATGACCGGCGGATTGTGACCGGCGGGGCATGAAGACCGGGCCATGGCGCCCCGGTCGCCGCCATCAGGCGTGGCGCTAGACGGTGGAAATCGCCCGGCGCCGGATCGTCTGATCCTTGGGCGCATTGGCCGGATCGGCCATCCGGGCGGGCAATTCCGCCATGACCGCACGTCGCGCCTCGGGCGTCATGGTGCCCCAAGCGGCGATTTCGTCCAGACGGCGCCAGCAGCCAAGGCAGAGGTCGCTGACCGGATCGATCCTGCACAGCTTGATGCAAGGGCTGTCGGTCATGACCGCACCGCCCTGTCGCGCAGACCCGCGACCTGCCAAGCAGCCCGGGCCGTGCAAGGCCCGCGCCGGACGCTGCCGCTTGGCCCCGGACCGCCCGATGCCGATCTTCCCGACGCCGATCCGCCCGAACGCGTGCCGCCTGATGCCGTGCCGCCCGACGCCGTGGTGCTGGCGCTGTGGGTCGGGACCGTGGACCGAAGCACGCTCATGCCCGGTCCGAGATATAGCGCAGCCGGTCCAGCGCGCCTTGCAGGATGTAACCCGCCGCGACCTGATCGATCACCTCGGCGCGGCGCTTGCGCGAGGTGTCACCCTCCAGAAGGGCGCGTTCGGCGGCGACGGTGGACAGGCGTTCATCCCAATAGGTGACGGGCAGGTCGGTCAGCCGGATCAGGTTGCGGGCAAAGGCACGGGTGGCCTGCGCGCGCGGCCCTTCGGACCCGTCCATATTGCGCGGCAGGCCAAGGACCAGCCCGACCAGCGCCCGGTCCTGCACCAGCGCCAGCAGCGCCTGCGCATCCAGCGTGAACTTGACCCGCCGGATCACTGTGATGGGCGAGGCGACCTGCCGCATCCCGTCGCTGACCGCCACGCCGATGGTCTTGGTGCCCAGATCAAGGCCCGCCAGCGCCCCGTGGCGGGGCAGGCTGGCGCCAAAGGCGATCATGTCTTCATGGATCATGGTGCGGGCCCTGCCGGGTTGGCTGCGTCGGAGGAGCCAGAGGGTACACCGCCGTCTGACGGGGCGTCGGGCGTCGGGCTGCCGGGTGCCAACGCCTCGGGCGTCGTGTTGGCCGGCGCCGCTGCGTCCGGTGCTGAACCATTGGGATCGGATGTATCGCCTGACGGTGCATCCGGCGCGGGGGCATCGGATGCGGGCGGATCAGCGGTCGGGCCAGCAGGTGCCCCATCCTCCGCTCCGGGCGCATCCGGCACAGGGGCAGCCCCGGCCCCCTGATCCAGCGCCCGATTCGCCGCAGCGCCCGCCGCCTCGACCACGGCCAGCGCCTCGGGGATATCGGCAAAGCGCTGGCGCGCCTCGGTCAGGATCGCATCGGCCTGATCGTTCCGGCCCAGCACATACAAGGCCGAGATCAGCCGCGCCCATTCGTCCGGCGCCCCGCCCTCGGTCGCCAGTCGCTGCTGCAGGCCGGACACCATGCCTTCGATCATCTGCTGGCGATCCTCGGGGGACATGTCCTCTATCGCCGCCAGATCCTGCGCATCGGGGCCGGGCATGTCGGGGCCGGGCAGGCCCGGCATGTCTGTCGCCTGAGGCGCGGGGGGCTGGTAATCGCCCTCACCGGCCAGCCATGCCAGTTCCTCGATGGCGGCGCGGATCGAGGGGATCCACGGCGCGCCCTCGGGGCCTTCCTCCAGCAGCCGGCGCCAGATCGGAAAGGCGCGGTCGGGGCGACCGTTTTGGATCAGCATCACGCCCTGCAGATAGCGGGCCTGCGGTTGGTCCGGGTCCAGCGTCAGGGCGCGCGCCAGCACGGCCTCGGCCTCGGGGGTGACAAGACCGCCTGCGGTTTCGACCATCAGGCTGGCCAGCTGCATCAGCTCGACCGCATCGGCCTGATCGCCGCGCAATTCCACCAAACGGGCCTGCGCGGCCTGCGCGGCGGCCAGATTGCCAAGCCGCATCTCATGCGTGGCCAGCAACTGCTGGCCCTGCGGGTCGTCGGGATTGCGGCCCACGGCCTCGCGCAGCTGGTCGATCATCGCCAGATAGTCGGGCTCGGCCTGCGACAGGTCGGGGGCGGGGCGGGCGGGGGCATCCGCCTCGGCCTGCGCTTGGGCAGGACGGGCGCGATAGGCGGCGTCGGCGGCGGCGAAACGTTCGGCCAGCGGCATGTCGGGTGCGCCGGGCACACCTTCGCGCAGATACAGCGCCACCGCCCCGGCCAGCATGACCACCAGCACCGCCCCGGCCCAGATCAGACCGCCGCTGCGCCCGACCGTGGGGGCCGCCTGCGCCACGCGGCGATCCGCATCCAGAACCTTGCGCCCGATCTCAGCCCGCAGGCGCTGCGCATCCTCGGGCTGCAGGACACCGCGTTCCAGATCGCGTTCGACCTCGGACAGCTGGTCGCGATAGACGCGCAGATCGAACGCGGCGGCGGGCTCCGCCCCGGCCCGCGCCCGCCGCAGCGGCGCCAGGATGGCAAAGGCCACGATCGCGGTGATCCCCGCTGCAACAATCCAGAACATGCGTCACCTCCGTTGAGCCCCGTCCTATCGCGACTGGCGCGGGACCGAAAGCGCGGCGCGCGGGAAATCCCCCGGGCAGTCCGTTTGTCGCATGTCGCATTTCGCCGCGATCTGCCGCAACGCGCCTTGAGCGCGCGGCCCCGCAGCGCCATGGTGGCCCCAGCTTATCCCCCTGAGAGGCACCATGCCCGACGCCCCCCGCTCCAGACGCTATTCCGTCTTCGCCTTGGCCCGAGAGGCTTTGCGCCAGCATTCCGGCTGGACGCGGGCCTGGGCCAATCCCCTGCCGCGCGATCGCTATAAGGTGATCGTGGTGGGTGCCGGGGGGCACGGGCTGGCGACGGCCTATTACCTTGGGAAGAATTTCGGCATCACCGATGTCGCGGTGATCGAAAAGGGCTGGCTGGGGGGCGGCAATACCGGTCGCAACACGACCATCATCCGGTCGAACTATCTGCAGGACCCGTCTGCGGCGATCTATGAAAAGGCGCGCAGCCTGTATGAAAACCTGTCGCAGGATCTGAACTATAACATCATGTTCAGCCCGCGCGGCCTGATCATGCTGGCCCAGACCGAACACGAGATCCGGGGTTACAAGCGCACCGTCTATGCCAACAACCTTCAGGGTGTCTCGACCGAGTGGCTGGACCCGCAGCAGCTCAAGGCCAAGGTTCCGATCATCAATCTGGACGGGCCGCGCTATCCGGTGCTGGGGGGCCTCTATCAGGCCCGCGGCGGCACGGCGCGCCATGATGCGGTGGCCTGGGGCTATGCGCGGGCGTGCAGCGACATGGGCATGCACATCATCCAGAACTGCGAGGTGACGGGCGTGCGGACCCAAGGCGGTCAGGTGCGCGGCGTCTCGACCACCAAGGGAGAGATCGGCTGCGACAAGCTGGCGATCGTCGTGGCGGGTCATTCCAGCCATCTGGCCGAGATGGCGGGTTTCCGCCTGCCCATCGAAAGCGTCGCGTTGCAGGCGCTGGTCAGCGAACCGATCAAGCCCTGCATGGATGTCGTGGTGATGGCCAACACCGTCCATGGCTATCTGTCCCAATCCGACAAGGGCGAGATGGTGATCGGCGGCGGCACCGACGGGTTCAACAACTTCACCCAACGCGGCAGCTGGCAGCATGTCGAGGAAACCGTCCGCGCCCTGATCGAGACCTTCCCGATGCTGTCGCGCCTGAAGATGCTGCGCCAATGGGGCGGCATCGTGGACATGACCGGCGACCGCTCGCCCATCCTGTCCACCACCCCGGTGGGCGGCATCTTCGTCAATTGCGGATGGGGCACGGGCGGCTTCAAGGCGATCCCCGGTTCGGGCTGGGCCATGGCCGAGCTGGTCGCCAAGGGCACCCCCGGTCCGCTGGCCGAGGGTTTCGGTCTGAACCGCTTCCGCGAGGGGCGGTTCATCGACGAATCCGTCGCCGCGGGCGTGGCGCATTAGGCGGGGGGGCGCCGATGGACGCGCATCAGGGAACCCACTGGTCTGCCTGCGAATTGATCGGTCATGACTGTTTTGACCGAAAGGGTTTCCCATGGCTGACCGCAACAACAATGGCCTCTATTTCATCGTCGGCGGCATCGTCGTCATCGTGGCGCTGCTGTTCTTCTTCATGTCCGGCAGCGAAACCGGCACGGCCACGACCGACCCGGTCGCAGGCGGCGACACCAATATCAGCGTCGAGACGCCCGCAGCCGACCCCGCGACAGGCACGCCGCCCGTCTCGGTCGAGACCGACACCCCCCCGGCTGTCGAACCCGCACCCGAGCCTGCCGCCCCGGCTCCGGCCAACTGAGCGACTGACCGACCGGGCCGCCCACGCGGCGGCCCACGGCTTCGGTCTGGAAATATCCACGGGGGTCCGGGGGCAGTCGGCCCCCGGTCTTCGTGCGGTCGCAGACCGCACAAGCCGCGCCGCCAGCACCCGTTGCTGCGGCGCGTTCGCATATCCGCGCCCCGGCAGTGCCACCCCGCCCGATCAGACAATGCCAAGCCTGCAAAACCCCCTCCGGCACAAGGACGCATCATGCTGACCCTGACCTGCCCCTGTTGCGGCATCCGTGCCGAGGAAACCGAACTCCATCCCGGAGGAGAGGCGCATCTGACCCGCATCGGCCCCGCAGGCACGGATGAGGATTTCGAATCCTATCTCTTTGCCCGCAAGAACGTCAAAGGCGTGCATTTCGAACGCTGGCGCCATGCCTATGGCTGCGGGAAATGGTTCCTTGCGGCGCGCTGCACCGCGACGCTGCAGGTCTTCGGCACCTACAGCGCGCAGACCAAACACCCGCCCGCCGATATCGTGGATGCGATCCGCGCCGCACGACCCGACTGGACCCCCGACTGGACGATCCCGCAGCCATGACCCACACGCCCCCCTTCCGCCTGCCCGCCGGTGGCCGCCGCATCGACCGCGCCTTTCAACTGCCATTCCGTTTCGACGGGCGCCACCTGCGCGGCCTGACCGGCGACAGCCTCGCCTCGGCGCTTCTGGCCAATGGCCAGATGCTGATGGGCCGGTCGTTCAAATATCACCGACCGCGCGGTCCCGTCGCCAGCGGGGCCGAGGAACCCAACGCCCTGTTCGGTCTGGGACAAGGCGGTCGGTTCGAACCGAACCAGCGTGCCACGACCACCGCGCTCGTGCCCGGGATGATCCTGCGCAGCCAGAATTGCTGGCCCAGTCTGGATGCCGATATCGGCGCGGTGAACGGCGCGCTGGCGCCGTTCCTTCCGGCGGGCTTCTATTACAAGACCTTCATCCACCCCCGCCCCTTCTGGAAACATGTGTTCGAGCCGATCATCCGCCGCAGCGCGGGCCTTGGCCGGGCGCCGACCGATGCCGATCCTGACCGCTATGAACAGGCCTATGGCTTTGCCGATACCGTTATCGTCGGCGGCGGCATCGCCGGTCTGACGGCGGCCCGCGACGCGGCAGAGGCCGGGGACCGGGTGCTGGTGCTGGAACAGGACGCGCTCTGGGGCGGGCGCACCCCCACCGACCATCAGGGCGGGCAGGCGGCCATCGAGGCCCTCCTGGCCGACCTGCGCGCCCGCGACACCGTCACCCTGCGCCGCAACACCATGGCGACGGGCCTTTATGATCACGGCTATCTGATCGCGCGAGAGGCTCTGGCCGATCACGACCCCAATCAGGGCATCCCCCGCCAGCGCCTGTGGCGCATCCGGGCGGGTCGGGTGATTGCCGCCACCGGTGCGCTGGAACGCCCGCTGGCCTTCGCCTGCAACGATGTGCCCGGCGTGATGCTGGCCAGCGCCGTGCGCGACTTCATCGCCGAATTCGGCGTGGCACCGGGCCAGCGCATCGTGATCGTCACCAACAATGACGACGCCTATCGCACCGCCCTTACCGCGCATGCCGCAGGCCTCGACGTGCCCGCCATCGTCGATGCTCGCCCGCTGGCCGACGGCGCCCTGCCGCAGGCCGCCCGCGCCGCCGGAATCGCGGTCCTGACAGGCACCGGCATCGCCAAGGTCAAGGGCCACCGCCATGTCGAGGGCGTGATCCTCTGCGATCAGTCGGGCGAGGGCAGGCCGCTGCAAAGCCTCGATTGCGATGTGGTCGCCATGTCGGGCGGCTGGTCGCCGGTCGTGCATCTTTACAGCCATTGCGGCGGCAAGCTGATCTGGGACGAGGGTGCATCCATGTTCCGCCCCGACCCGGACCGCCCCCCTCTGGGCGCGGATGGCAGCGGCAATGTCACCGTCGCGGGCGCCGCCAATGGCGATCTGCGCTGCGCCGGGGCGCTGGAACAGGACGAAGGCCCCATCCAGCCCGTCTGGGTCATGCCCGCCCGCGCGCCCTATAAGCTGCGGTCCAAGATGTGGCTGGATTTCCAGAATGACGTCAAGGTCAGCGATGTGGAACTGGCCGCGCGCGAAGGCTATGCCTCGGTCGAACATACCAAGCGTTACACCACCCTCGGCATGGCCACCGATCAGGGCAAGCTGTCCAACATCAACGGTCTGGCGGTGCTGTCGGATGCCCTGAACCAACCGATCGAGGCGACGGGCACCACGACCTTCCGCCCCCCCTACACGCCGCTGACGCTGGCCACCATCGCGGCCGAGGCCAAGGGCGATGCCTTCCAGCCTTTGCGCAAAACCCCGATCCATGTCTGGCATGACAGCCATGGCGCCAGCTTCGAACCCGTCGGCCACTGGCGCCGCCCCTATGCCTATCCCCGCGCCGGAGAGGATCGCCACGCCGCCGTGAACAGAGAGATCCTGTCCGTGCGCCGCGGTGTCGGCACGCTGGACGCCTCGACCCTTGGCAAGATCATCGTCAAGGGACCGGATGCGGGGCGGTTTCTGGACATGCTCTATACCAACATGATGTCCACCCTGCCGGTCGGCAAATGCCGCTATGGCCTGATGTGCAGCGAGAACGGCTTTCTGATGGATGACGGCGTGGTCGCCCGGCTGACCGATGACACATGGCTGTGCCACACCACCACCGGCGGCGCCGACCGGATTCACGGCCACATGGAAGACTGGCTGCAATGCGAATGGTGGGACTGGCAGGTTTATACCGCCAAGCTGACCGAACAATTCGCCCAGATCGCCGTCGCGGGCCCCAAGGCCCGCGCGCTGCTGGAACGCTTGCCCGGCACCATCGATCTGTCCCCCACGGCGCTGCCTTTCATGGGCTGGGCCGAAGGGGAACTGGACGGCATCCCCGCCCGCATCTTCCGGATCAGCTTTTCGGGCGAGCTCAGCTATGAAATCGCCGTGCCTGCCAGCCGGGGCCTCGATCTTTGGACGCGCCTGCACGAACGTGGCGCCGATCTGGGCATCACCCCCTATGGAACCGAGGCGATGCATGTCATGCGCGCCGAGAAAGGTTTCATCATGATCGGCGACGAAACCGATGGCACGATCATCCCGCAGGATCTGGGCCTCGATTGGGCGATCTCGAAGAAAAAGACCGATTACATCGGCAAGCGCGCGCAGCGCCGCAGCCACATGACCGATGGCGCCCGCTGGAAACTGGTTGGTTTGGAAAGCCTGTCGGGCAAGGTTCTGCCCGATGGCGCCTATGCGGTGGCCGAGGGCGCGAACCCCAATGGCCAGCGCCGCACGCAGGGCCGCGTCACCTCCAGCTATCATTCGCCCACGCTGGACAAGCCCATCGCGATGGGACTGGTCCGCCACGGCCCGTCGCGGATGGGGCAGGTGCTGGATTTCCCGATGCCTTCGGGCGAGGTGATGCAGGCGCGGATCTGCGATCCGGTCTTTTACGACAAGGAAGGGAGCCGCCAGAATGGCTGATATCCTCGCCACCATCGCCCGGGTGCATGATCTGGGCATGATCACCATCCGCGCCGATCTGGACCGCGCAGGCGACGCCTTGGCAGAGGCTGCGGGCCTGCCCATCCCCGGCGTCACCGGCCTCACCACCGATGGCAGCCGCACGCTCGGCTGGATGTCGCCGGACGAGCTGCTGCTGATCCTGCCCACCCCCGAACTGCCTCAGGCGCTGCAGGATCTGACGCAGGCGCTGATGGGCGAACACGGGCTGGTGGCCGATGTGTCGGATGCCCGGGCGGTCTTCGACATCACCGGACCCCATGCGGCGGATGTGATCGCGAAACTGGCCCCCGTCGATGCCGCCTCCCTGCCACAGGGCCATCTGCGCCGGACCCGTCAGGCACAGACCGCTGCCGCGATCTGGCGTCAGGGCGACGGTTTCCGCGTCGCGGGCTTCCGCTCGACCGCCGATTATCTGGGGCTGATCCTCGCCAATGCCGCCACCCCCGGCAGCCAGCTGGCCCCGCGCTGACGCCCGCAGGCCCGCCCCGCCCCCT
>NZ_RQRT01000024.1 GCF_004335005.1 Paracoccus nototheniae
GATCATGTTCGGCAGGCTCAAGGATTGGAGGCGCGTGGCAACGCGATATGACAGATGTCCGAAGATCTTCCTCTCGGCCATCGCCCTCGCAGCAACCGTCATCTATTGGTTATGAATCCTGACCCTAAACTTCGCTGAATCAGTTTGAACGACAGCCACAAATCAAAGTCGCCAGATTCATCGTAAAGTTTGATCAGGTCATCGGCGAATTCGGTATATATTTTAGCGGTCATTTTTTACTTTCCTATTTTATGCCCACAATCTAGCGGGTCGGGGTGTAAGACGGTTAAGGCGAGTTTACGGTTTCCGACTTACGCGCTAAGAGACTGTTTCTATGTGTTAAATTGATGTTTGTAAGTAGTAAGTTATGTAAGGTATTAGGTTTGAGTCCTCATTTTCACCTTGAGTTGAGCCTTATTCGCCACTTCTCCCCTTACGCTCCTTACAATTTTTATTATTAAAAATCAGAAAGTTAATGGGATCTTGTGCGCCTTACGCACCTTGCAGGCCGAAGCTGCGCAGATTGGCTATCATCCAACCCTCAACGCGCGCATCATGCGTTCCATTCATTCGTCCTTTTGGCAGGTATTCAAGGTCGCCTTTGTCAACCAAAAGCTTGAGGCAGTCGCGAATGATCTGGGACGGCTGCTTGTGTCCATCCCTTCGGAATGGCTTTGTGTTTCCCAACTTATTATTTAAATAGGCAAACGTGATAATCATTTTTTGATGTAAGTCATGGTCAACGCGATAACCATGTGGAAATTTAGTTGCATCGCGTTCGGTCACATATTCGGTGCAGGCTTTTATTACACGCGACAATCTAACGTCTTCGGTCACTTCGCCAACCTCACCGCTTGAGATTTCACGCAGAAGTTGATTTGTGCTGTAGCGTTCCGCGTTAATAGCCCAGTTCATTTGGTCGGCGGTGATCGTGGGACTGTAGTGATTGACACCGGATGCCACTAGCGCGGCAAGCTTCATTGCTTTCAGGTGGCTTCGATTCCAAAGTTCAGATTCTATAATGTTAGCAGAGTTATTGATAAGCCAAGTCGTTTCGCGATCAAAATCTTTATGTAAAGCAGCAGCTTCTATTTCGAATGAAGTATTTAAGACTTGCAGCGGTGACGACATAGACATGACCCACGACAGAACACCGGCTAGATGCTCGACCAAAGCGGCATCGGGCGTCGCGCTTGAGCATGTGTCATTCATTTCGGGGCGTTCGGCCTTGCTGATTACGACACTGCATCGCGGACCGAGCCCTTTTCGAATGCTGTCTCCGTCAAGTAGGGCATCAACAAGCCCGAAGGTTCCTTCGGTCAAAAGTGTAAAGTTGGGGGAATGAATGTGGGCAACGCTTCCTGCTAAATCGGCTTTCCGATACCCGGTAAAAGTCTGACCAAAGCCCGACTTGTGGTAAAGGTCCAGAAGGCTGCGCAACAGCTCTTTATCGTTTTGCGATGCTTTCGGGCTTGTCAGGCCCCGAAGCAAATACTCACCTTCACCCTGCATCGAAATCGTCGCGGGATTTCCTTTCAACTGTTGCAACAGTGCTTGCGACGATGCGTAACGGCCTGTCAGTAGATCGCGGGCAATCGGGACGCTTTTCGCTATGGCTTCGATCAGTCGCGCGATGCCGCTAGCCATACCTTCTTTGCCGCGCCCCGTTCCGGCAATCATCAGCAGATAAAGGTTCAGGCCGCTACCCGACACATTTATGTTCCTGCCTACAATCCCGGCCCATAGCGCCAGCGCAGCAACGACAGCCATTAACCAGTTCTGGCGCGGGGCTTGAGCATGGATAAACAGCGCAATAGCATAAACGACGCTATTTTTTGGTAGGTCTTCTAGCGGGTGGCGATCATCTATCGGCATGAGTTTGGGCCTATTGTGGGTAGCGTGTGGGTAAACAATTAGGCAACGAGATATTGCCTATTATATTTAATGATTTAGGGATAATTTTATGCAGCCCGCACGGCTGCCATTATGCGCAAAGCTTGCGGGCTTCGGTCAGTTCAACGACCAAAATGCGAAGTTCGCCTTCGGTCTTTCCAGCAAGACGATACGCGCACCATTTATTAACTTCGGCTGCGCCCCATGCCGACGACTTTTCGCCAAGCTTGATTGGGCGCGGGAACAAGCCTTTCGCCATTGCCTCATATAGCGTCGGGCGGGCCATGCCAGTTACCGCGCAAACGTCGGGGGTGCGAAGCAAGGCGTTCGGCACAAGGGCCGCAGGCGTGAAAGCCCGGTCGGGGCTACCGTAGTCAGCGGCAGTCGTTGCAGCCGTCGTGTTCAGCAAGTGGTTCATGGTGCTATCCTCACAGGTCCGGGCGTGTCTGCCGGGTATGAGAGGGAAGCTATCGCCCTTCAAAAGCGCCGTATAAGGCGCAACTCAAACGAAGTTCACGGCTCTAGTTGGTATTGCAGCGGGCACGTTTTGCCGCCGAATGGGCGGGTTGATACCAGTTTGCTTCGATTTCAAAGGTGGCAAGCGCGTGTTGCACTGCCCGCCCGAACGGGGTGGAAGGGTCGCCGGAGTAGGGACTTTTGCCGATACCAATGTTGCGCCCGGTGTTGGCAAACAGCCGCGCTATGCCGTCGGCTATGATCCGTGCCCGCTCCTTTCGACCCTTCGTTCCCGGATACGCCTTCGGGTCAGTGAAGTGCTCGGCAACTGCCGCTTCGCGCAACATATCGTCGTGAATTTCGGTCAGATGCGGAAAGGCGGCTTTGAACTTGGCCGCTGCATCGCGAAGGGCTTTCGCCTCTTTCCGCGCATCGCCGCTTTCGGAACGTTCTGCGGCCCATAGAGCAAAGGCGAACATCTTGCCGAAAGCGGCTTCCACTTCGGGCACTTTGCAGCCCACGAACGCGGCGACCGAAGCAATCCGAACATCGCCTGCATGTGGGTTGAAGGGTAGGTTTACCATCATGCTACCCCTGCGCGCAGGGGAACAACCTTCGATGCTTCGGCTTCTTCGCCAAGGCAGAACGCGGCAAACTGTTCCATCATGGCCCGCCGTTCTTCAACCAGATCAGTTCTGCGATACCGTTGTTCGACTTCGTTACCCACATTATGCGCCAAGGCCAGTTCGGATTGAATGTTGTCAAACCCGCGCTTTGTCGCCCAGTCTTTGAAGGTGCTGCGAAGCCCGTGCGGCACGGCGGGGCGCGGCTGCGGTTCTTCGGCAGGGTCGTCTGGCGTCGTCAAAACATTCGGGTCAACCCATCCCCTGCCGCCCTTCTTCGCCTTTGCTTCGTGCATCCGCTTCATAACGGCGGAAATAGTCATGTCAGACATTTCGCCGCCACGGGGGGCCGGGAAGACGAGCGCCTTCGGGTTCCTATGGTCGGCTTCGAAGTTCGGAAGCGCCTTCAAGACGGCAATTGCGGCGTCGGATAGGGGCACCGAATGCGGCTTTTTCATCTTCATTCGGGCTGCGGGGATCGTCCAAACTTTCGCCGCGAAATCGACCTCACCGAAAACCATCCCGCGCACTTCGCCGGAACGGCTGGCGCACAACACCGCATAGGCCAGTGCCTGCCCCGCCGTACCTTCCCGTGACCGCAGTTCGGCAAACCATGTGGGCAAGTCGGCTTGCTGTATAGCGGGATGGTTTTTCGCTTCGGCCCGCTTTTGGTTCTTGATCCAGATTTGCAGAACCTTCACCGAAGCCGGGTTGTCGGTTTCGCGGCAACCTTCGTCAATCGCCCATGCAAACACGCTTTCCACACGTTGCCGAACGCGGCGGGCGGTATCGGTCTTTGTTGCCCAAATTGGCTTTAAAACGCCCTTCACGTCGTCAATCGTGATCGTGGCAACATCCTTTGTGCCCATCTTCGGAATAACGTGAAGATCAAGGCTGGCGCGCCACTGCTTGCGGTGCTTGTCGCTTGAAAGCGTCTTTTGGATGTACGGGCTTTTCATGTATTCATCCAAAGCGTCGGCGAAGGTGACAACCGTTGGTGCGTCGGGCGCAACCTTGGCCGCTTTACGCTCTGCTATTGGGTCACGGCCCGCTTCAACAAGCTGGCGAAGTTCCCCGGCTCTTAAGCGGGCGTCCTTGAGTGTCAGGCCGATCATGGGCGGCTTGTCGGCATCATCCTTCGCGCGGGCCTTGGCGAACGGCCCTAGGCCCATGCTGCGGGTCTTGCCATGCAAGGTGAACCGATATTCCCAAGACCGTGAGACGGTGCCCTTCCAATCAGTTACCTGCATGAACAGCCCGCCGCCATCTGATAGCCGCGCCCGCGTTTTCTGTGCGTCAATTTCTTTCGAAGTCAGGCGATAAATCCGGCCCATGATGCAATTCCCTACCCACGCTCTACCCACAATACTTGACAGAACTAGGCAGGCGTGGCAAGGCGGTAGCAGACAGGCTGTCAGCTTAAGTCTATGCAAATCATGGCTATTTTGGACGGCCACAGACGGTAGCAGACCTATCAATGGAAGCCCTACGGGCTGCCACTTCTCCCTGAAAATCATTAAAGTCCCATGATCCCTTGGTCGAACGCGACGATGGATCTAGATATGGTTTGCATCTTGGCGAACCCGCTATCGGCCAAGGTCGAACGGTCCGCCTTTCTTGTATAGACCGTAACTTGTGTCGTATCGGCATGGCCCAATACGCCGCAATGTCGCAACCATTGGCCCCGGCCTTCCGCAGCCAATGCAGCGATCCGGGCATCTTTGCCTCGGCGCAGCGGTCGCGGAACCAGTTCCCCGATGTCTCGGGCTTGTATCCGATGGGGTGGGCGTTTTGGGTGATGAACAGCAGGCGGTCGGTCGGCATGTTCGCCAGCTCCACCGCCGGATCGGACAGGATCGGCAGCGACCGAGGTTTCGTCCGCTTTTGGGCGATGCGCCCGACGCCCGCTTTCCGCGAAACGTGCTGCCCGCCCACGCGGCACGGATCTTGCCGTGAGATGCCGGTGGGCAGCCCCAGCAGCAGGGCCAACGGGGCTATCGCCTTCATGCCTTTGGCGTGATTCAGGCCCCTCACGGTGAACTGACCGATGAGCAAATTTGTTCTGTCTGACCGAAGCGCAGACGGCGTGCCGTCGCTTCTCCTCTCCCAAAGCCTATGGCCGCCCGCGTGTCGAGGATCATGATCGATGTCAGGGACCGGAGGCGCACTGCGCGGCTATCAGCCTGCGTGAAAGAAAGGGGGGCGCGGTTGCCAGATCGATCGAACAAAAGGGTTCTAGGGACAATGAAAGCCATCGGTGGGCGGTTTCGGCCAGGAACGGGGCACCAGATTGCGCCCCGTCACCGATGCAAAAGGCAGACCTATCCGCGCCCGCTTGGGGGATTGGTCCACCCGACCAACCCCTTATCCCAGCCCTTTTGCCCGGCTTGGCGCAGAATGCCCGACGTTTGTCGTTCAGGGGAGGGCCTTCGGAACGATGCCAGCTGACAAGCAGCACAGGACACAAGAGAAAAGCCCGCAGTCGGAGTGGAGGTTCGAACTGCGGGCCCTGATTTATTTATGACAGGGCATCGGGACGATTACCCTTCGTCAAAGAATTCCACCTCACCCGTCTGCAGATGATAATATGCGCCGACAACCCTTATGGTGCCGTTTTTCAGCGGTCCCAGAAGAAGCGGGTCGCTTTCCTCTCGCAGGGTCCGGACCGTGCGCCGGATATTCTGTTTCACGGCATTCTCAAGCTCATCCCCCTCTTGTCCGCGGGCTTCCAGCACTGCCGGAATGATAGGCTCGATCATATTGTCGATCTGCCCTGGAAAACGGGCGTTGTCTTTCACAACGGCCAGCGCCGCCTTGACGGCACCGCAGCTTTCGTGACCCATGATGACGACAAGCGGAACGCCCAGCTCGGCGACGGCGTATTCGATGGAGCCCATCGCAACGGTGTCCACCGTATTGCCCGCGTTCCGAACGATGAACAGCTCTCCCAGCCCTCTGCCAAAAAGCAACTCGGGCGGCACGCGGCTGTCAGAACATGAAACATAGGCACAGAACGGCGCCTGGCCTTGTGCAAGCTCCAGCCGGCGGGCCTCGCTTCGGTCGGGCAGCGTGATCTCGTCGCGCAGGAAGGCGGCGTTGCCATCCTTCAGCAATTGAAGGGCCTCGTCAGGGCTGAGCGCGGATTTTCCGTCCTTGACCGGCGCGGCGGGCAGTCTGCTTGAAGTTGTCTGAGCGGTTGTCTTCAACGGAAGAAGTGCCACGGCCGAGGTTGCGGTTGCACCCATGAACAAACGTCGGGATAATTTTGTCATCTTTCGTATCTCCGTTGGACGGCAGAAGCGCGCCGCCGCATTTGCAAAACCGAGCCTGAACGGAGAGTTGGAACAGAACCCCAAACAGCACCGAGCAAGCTCGATGCGGTCCGACATGAAAAAGGCAAGCCTTGATCAGAGGGGCCCGGTCCGCAGGCTGCATGTGGGTCGCAAAGGGGAAAACGTCAAGGGTCAGGCGATTTCGGCACCGCGGCGCCATCCTGCGTCACCATATCCTTGGAAGATGGCCGCCCTGTTTCTTGACGCCCTGCTGATCTCTGTCCCGCGGCCTTGTCCGGCGCATGACATCGGATGGTCTTGCGACGAAGGCGGGGCAGGGTGCAAAGCGGGGCCTTGTGACGGCGCGCGTGGGGGTGCCGCAGAGCCTGCAAAGCCCCAGGGGCGGGACGCCTGCGCAGACGCACTGTCGCAAACCATTCTGCCCATGACGCAACAAGACCGCTGTGGCAGGCCGTTTCGTGATCAGATCGCGCGAAACGCGCAGCTGAAAGGGCAGTCTGATGATCGCGGTCTTGTCGAGTGTCTGGACGCTGCTTCTGGGGATCGTGCTGATCATGCTGGGAAACGGCATGCATTTCACCCTGATCGGCCTGCGGGGCGGCATCGAGGGGTTTTCTGCGGTCGAGCTGTCCATTGTCACCTCGGGCTATTTCATGGGCTTCTTGTCGGGTGCGCGCGTCACGCCTGTCATGATCCGTCGCGTCGGCCATGTGCGCGTCTTCGCGGCGCTTGGCAGCCTGATGTCGGCAGCGCTGATCGCCTTCCCGCTGCTGACCGAGCCCTGGGCCTGGACCCTGTTGCGCCTGCTGGTCGGGTTTTGCATGTCGGGCGTCTATGTCGCCGCCGAAAGCTGGCTGAACGCAGCCTCGACCAACCAGACGCGGGGAAAGGTTCTGTCGGCCTATATGATCGCGCAGACGCTTGGCATCATCGGGGCGCAGGGGCTGCTGACCCTGGGGGATGCGGGAACGTCGGTGCTGTTCATCGGCGCCTCGATTCTGGTGTCCGTCTCGTTCGCGCCGATCCTTCTGTCTGTGACACCGGCCCCCGCAACCGATGTCGCGAGGCCCATGTCGCTGCGCGCGCTGTTCAAAGCCTCGCCGCTTGGCACTGTGGGGATATTCCTGCTGGGCAGCGTCTATGCGACCCAATCCGGCATGGCCGCAGTCTTCGGCACGAAAATAGGCATGACCGCCAGCCAGATCGCGCTGTTCGTCGCCTTGTTGTTCGCGGGTGCGCTGGTCCTGCAATATCCCATCGGTTGGCTGTCGGACCGGATGGACAGACGCAGACTGATCTTCAGCGCGGCCGTTCTGGGAACGGCCTGCTGCGCGGCGGGCTGGTTCACCGCAGGTGCCCTGGGGCCGATGCTGGCGGCAGCCTTCTTTGCCGGAGGCGTCACCACGCCGCTTTATGCGCTGTTTCTGGCCTATACCAATGACTCTTTGCCGTCCGAGGAGATGGCCGCAGCCTCAGGCGGGCTGGTCTTTACCTTTGGACTGGGCGCGATTGCAGGGCCGATGGTGACAGGCTGGGCCATGCAAGGCTTTGGGCCGTTCGCCTTCTGGCTGGTTCTGGGGGCGACTTTTGCCGCGATCGCCGTCTATGCGCTGTACCGCATGACGCAGACCACGACCCTGCCTGCCGATCAGACCGACAGCTATCTGGGTATCTTGCCGACCACCTCGCCTGTGGCAGTCGAAGCTGCCGGGATTTGGGCCGCCGAACAGGCTGTCATGGAACGGGACGACGGTCCGTCCGTGTGATTGTTCATTCTGGCTGACCAAAGCGCAGATGGCGCGCCTTTGATTCTTCTTCTGCAAGCGCCATGGCGGCCCGCGTCTTGGCGATCCGAGAGTATTCGGCCGGATCATCTTGACCAATCGCAATGTTCTGCAGGGGTGCGATGCGCCCACGGAGTTTGGACCGGCCAGAACCCTCCACAGTCGCTGGAACGGGTCCGGTGATCCCGGCGTCGTCGCCCGGATCATGGTGGGCCTGAAAGCCCGGCCCCCCTGTCGCCACGCCCGACGGCAGGGGGGGGGGGCGGAGACTCCCCGCTCCGCGATCGCCTTGGCCGCCACGGTCCAGCTGTGATCAGGACCGAGGCTTGATCATAAGAACCTTAGACCAGATGTCGTCCGTGCTGGGCATGCCGCGAGGCCAGCTTGCGGGCCATCTTTCCGGATGTCAGAAGACGAGCGCTTTCCGGTGAATAGTCCCTGTCCCGCAATTCTGGGAAGATCTCGTAGATTTCTTCCAGAGCCGCAGGACCGACCGACTTGATGGCCTCGGGTCCGGTAAACAGCGACTCCGTCTCTGCACCATTTGCGAAAACGATCTCGTGCTTGTCGAACAGGATGTGAAAATACTCCACCCCCTCTGCCTTGTCGCAGTAATCGATGCCTTCAAGGCGAAGAAGCTGCTTGGCGGCAACGAGAACCTCCATGGCATCAAACATCTTCAAGGCGATCTTCGACCTGACCAGCACGCGGTGCTGGGGCGAGACGACCAGATCGGTCGAGGGCGTGCAGCTGCCGAGTGCGCCCGCCCTGATCCTGATCGGACGCAGATTATCGCGCTGTTCGATTTCGGCCGCGGATATCGCACGAGAGCCGATCCATCGGATTGCCTGCAATCCGTGGTCCTTTGTGTCAATCAGATCGCCTGGCTGAAGCTGTTCGATGGCGCGCAGGCCCAAGGCCGTGCTGATCAGCGTTCCACGACTGAAACAGATCGGAGCGGGGGGCACAGCCTGAAAGTCATAACCGACGGCCTTGATGTCATAGGTGACCGTTTCATCGCCCAGAACGGGCGGGATATTGTCAGGGTAAAAGAAATATCGCTGATCGTTGACGTCGGTGGCCAGAATCACGTTGCGCGGGGTGCCAAGCGTGCCGGTGACAGTCCCGCTTCCAACCACCGTGAAAGGGCCGAGTTCTGTCGGATTGCCATCGACTTCACCGGTGGCGGTGTACGTAACGGTGTTGACCCTGACAAAGGTTTCGCCAACCCTGAGTCTTTCATCAACCCTGATCTGGCCGTCGTCACCGGCAGTGTTCCGGATCGAATAGGACCGGGTCTGAGTGGAGACGGGAAGGGCGGGAATTGGTCCGGATGTTTGCACGGGACCAAGGTCCGAGACCGAAAGCGGCCTGGGCCCGACGCCCAACGCGACGTCAACAGAAACCGTAGTGAAGGCGACCTGTGGGTCTAGGACTAGCGCCATATCGCACACTCCATGAGGTGAAAAATCATCACCAGGCACCGGTGTTACCGGGACAGGGTGGCTTTCCCGATAATCGGGGCCGAGCAGCAGGTTCATGTCCCGGCTGACGCATCCATTGCGGATGCAGACCGCCGGGCGGTGGTTTCAGGGCGTGCGTCGACAGTTTTTAAACTGAACTGACCGTTAAGCGTTATCAGCGAGGGTAATTGAAGAGCAAGGATCAATTTAGGGTTGTTGCATCGGCATGCGCTGGCTTGCTCAAAAGGCGGGACATCAGGCATGCTGGCGGACTGGGATGGACGGGATGACGCCGTTCGCGCTGCAGCGGCCACCGGCACGCTTGCGCTTGTCCAAGACCCTCGCTGATCGACCAATGTTCTGGTTGGTCTGTATCTGATGGGCCTGCCTTAGCAAAGATCAAGACCCGTTCACAGGAACATTGCGCCGGGCGTCAGCCTTCCATGAGGTCTTCGGAGGAGGAGACAGAGAATCATGGGAGATGACAATGAAACGTTCAATCACATGGCTGACGGGTTGCGCCGTCTTCGCCTTTGCCGGGATCGCGCAGGCTGACTGCGCCGAAGATCTGGCACGCCTGACCGGGGATGCCGGAATGGCAACCGAGGCCAGCACCACCGCCGCGCCCGAGGCGGGGACGACCGAAGGCATCGCAAAGGACGGATCACTGGCCCCGCTGGAGACACCGGACGCAGACCCGGCGGCGACCGCAGCTGCTGCCGGTGAAGCATCTGCAGAGGGCACTGCTGAAAGCACAAATGGTTCAGCGGCAGCCGCTGCGGACGGCGACATCGCCAAGGACGGCTCGTTAGCGCCGCTTGAACAGACGGACGCAGAGCCGGGAACCGAGGTGGCCATGTCGGGACAGGACGTCCAGGCGCAGCAAGAAGGCGAGCCGACCGCTTCCGAGCGGGCCGAAGCCGCCACCCCGGAGGGCGATCGCGACGGTCTTGTCGAGGAGGCTCGGACCGCGCTGGCTGCGGGCGACGAGGAGGCCTGCCTTGCCGCGATCGAGAAGATTGAAGCACAGTGAAGGTTGAAGCACTGTGAAGATCACACGCGCCCTGCAAGGGGCGCGTGTCACAGGCCGTCCAAAGGGGGTTGCCGGTCGAAGTTGCCAGGAAATCCGGCCGCCCGGTACTGGTTCAGAGGCCAAAACCCAAGCTCTTGACATCCATGAAGCGCGGGGCAGGGCTGTTTTCAGGGCAACGCCTTGGTCCTGTTTGATGATATCGGGTGCCGCTTCGTTCCCCGGCCCCTGATGAGGGTTGCGCCCGCCGTCCGATTTAGGCGGGCTTTTTCACATGACCGGTGCCGGTCCCGGCGCATTCTTCATGTGCCCCATGTTTCCCGCCAGATCAGCCTGTTCGGGCGATGCGACAGGGGCCAAGGCCAAAGGCCGAGGCAGTGGGGCCACGGACGCCCGCCAAAGCGCGTCACGCGGGCCATGGCGCCGAACGCGAACTTGCAACGCGGCGGGCGGTGGGCCACATAAGCGGCAGCAACCAACAAGGGCTTTCCGCCATGCGCATTCCCGTTCGCAAGCAGATCATGTGGTGGGGCATCGCGGCCTTTGTGCTGGCGCTGACGCTGTGGCTGCTGGGGCAGGCGGTGCTGCCGTTCATTCTGGGCGCGGGCATCGCCTATCTGCTGGACCCGGTGGCCGACCGGCTGGAACGGGCGGGCCTGTCGCGGACGCTGGCGGTGGTGGGGATCACCGCAGCGGTGATTCTGGCCTTTGTGACCGTGATGCTGCTGGTCGTGCCGATCCTGCTGCGTCAGGCGACTGCGCTGATCCAGACCGCACCGGAAATGCTGGAACAGGCGCGCGGCTTTCTGGATGCGCGCTTTCCCGACCTGATCCCGCAGGGCGCCGGGTTGCAGCAGACGCTGACCGACCTGCAGGCCGCTATCGGCGAACAGGCAGGTTCGCTGGCCTCGACGGTGCTGGGGTCGGTGACCGGGGCGCTTGGCAGCATCGCGCTGTTGGTCATCGTGCCGGTGGTGGCGTTCTATCTGCTGCTGGACTGGGACCACATGGTCGAGGCGGTCGACCGCTATCTGCCGCGCGAACATGCGCCCACGATCCGCCAGCTGGCATCCGAGATCGACGACGCCCTGTCGGGATTTCTTCGCGGGCAGGCGGTGGTGATCGCGATTCTGGGGACGTGGTATGCCTTTGGTCTGATGCTGGTGGGTCTGCCCTTTGGCTTTTTCATCGGCATCATGGCGGCAGTGCTGTCCTTTATCCCCTATGTCGGCGTGCTGATCGGCGGAGCCACGGCCGTCGGCGTGGCACTGTTCAGCTTTTGGGGCGATCCGGTCTGGATCGGCGCGGTCATGGCGATTTTTGCCATCGGCCAGATCGTCGAGGGGAATTATCTGCAGCCCAAGATCGTCGGCGGCCATGTCGGCCTGCATCCGGTCTGGCTGTTGCTGGCGCTGTCGGTCTTTGGCGCGCTGTTCGGCTTTGTCGGGCTGGTTCTGGCCGTGCCGATGGCGGCAGCGCTTGGGGTGCTGGCGCGGTTTCTGATCGCGCGATACCGCGAAAGCTCGCTATTCACCGGGCAGTTGGCACCGGACGAGCCGTCCCAGCCCATTCTGGTCGAGATGGTGCCCACCGGCACCGTCGCGGATCGTCTGCGGGCCGCCCGGCTGGCCGCCGACCGGGCGCGCAGCCAGCAGCAGATCACCGCGATGCAGGAAGACCTGTCGCGTCGCGATGCGGATAAATAAGGGGGCGCGCGCGTGACCCGCTTTCCCCTGTCCCGGCAGCTGACGCTGGATCTGACCACGCCGCCCGCCCATGCGCGGGCCGATTTCCTGCCTGCGCCCGCCAATCACGCCGCCCTGCAGGCGCTGGAACGTCCGCAGGACTGGCCGCAGGGGCGCATGCTGCTGATCGGGCCGGAAGGGTCGGGCAAAACGCATCTGGCGGCCTTCTGGGCGGCCGAGAACGGCGCACGCCGCATCTCGGCCAGCGCGCTGCGCCCCGACGGCGCCGATCTGCTGGCCGCCGAGGGCGGTGCGGTGGTGGTCGAGGATGCCGATCACGCGGGCTTTGCGGCGGGGTCCGAACAGGCGCTGTTCCACCTGTGGAACCTGTGCGGGCCGCGCGAATGCCTGTTGCTGCTGACCGCCCGGACGCCGCCGCGCGATTGGGGGCTGGTGCTGCCCGATCTGCGCTCGCGGATGGATGCGATGCCGCAGGTCCGCCTTGGCTCCCCGGACGAGGCGCTGCTGGCCGCCGTGCTGGTCAAGCTGTTCTCGGATCGTCAGCTGGCCGTGCCTGCGGGGCTGATCGACTGGCTGGTGCTGCATATGGATCGCGATCTGGGTCTGGCGCGGCGTCTGGTCGCCGCGATGGACCATGCCGCGATGGCCGCCCAAGGCCCCGTCACCCGCCGCATCGCCGCCGACCTGCTGGACAAGCTGACCGAGGCTGACGCATGATTTGCGCGTTCCCTGACCCCGGATGCCCATGACCCAGGCCGATTTCCTGCGCACGCCCTTTCCCGAACCCAAGGATCTGCCCGGCGGCACGCCCGAAGGCCCGGCCCGGTTCTTCAATCGCGAACTCAGCTGGTTGTCCTTCAACTGGCGGGTCTTGGACGAGGCGCGCAACCCCCGCGTGCCGCTGTTGGAGCGGCTGCGTTTCGTGTCGATCAGCGCGACGAACTTGGACGAATTCTACAGCGTCCGCGTGGCGGGCCTGCGCGAATTGCTGCGCGAGGGCAGCACGACCCCTTCGGATGACGGGCTGACGCCTGCCGAACAGCTGTCGCTGATCAATGCCGATGCGCGCCGCCTGATGGGTGCGCAGCAAGGGGTGTGGAACGCGCTGCGCCGCGACATGGAACAGGCGGGCATCGTCATTCTGTCCCGCCAGCGCCTGACCCGCGCGGAAGAGGAATTTCTGAACGATTATTTTCAGAACCGGGTCTTTCCGGTCCTGTCGCCCTTGGCCATCGATCCGGCGCATCCCTTCCCCTTCATCCCCAATCTGGGCTTTTCGCTGGCGCTGGAACTGGCGCGCGAAACCGATGGGCGCCAGATGCAGGCGCTGCTGCCGATCCCGGCGCAGCTGCCGCGTTTCGTGCCTCTGCCCGGCGCGCAGCGCTTTTTGCGGCTGGAGGATCTGCTGCTGATGCATCTGTCCAGCCTGTTCCCGGGCTATCGCGATGTCGGTCATTGCAGCTTTCGGGTGCTGCGCGACAGCGATCTGGAGGTCGAGGAAGAGGCCGAGGATCTGGTCCGCGAATTCGAGACCGCCCTGAAACGCCGCCGTCGCGGCAGCGTCATCCGGCTGAAGATCACCGCAGGCGCCCCCGACCGCCTGCGCCGCCTGATCATGGAAGAGCTGGAGGTCAGCCCCGACGAGGTGATCGAGGTCGAGGGTCTGCTGGGCATGGCCGATCTGGCCGAACTGGTTCTGGACAGCCGCCGCGATCTGTTATGGCCCGCCTTCGTGCCGCGTGTGCCCGAACGCATTCAGGACCATGACGGGGACATGTTCTCTGCCATCCGGCAAAAGGACATGCTGCTGCATCACCCCTATGAGACCTTCGACATGGTCGTGCGCTATCTGGCGCAGGCGGCGCGCGATCCCGACGTGCTGGCGATCAAGCAGACGCTTTACCGAACCAGCCGCGACAGCCCCATCGTGGACGCGCTGTGCGAGGCCGCCGAGGCGGGCAAGTCGGTCACCGCGCTGGTCGAACTGAAGGCCCGCTTTGACGAGGCCGCCAATATCCGCCAGTCGCGCCGTCTGGAACGGGCGGGCGCCCATGTCGTCTATGGCTTCGTGAACTACAAGACCCATGCCAAGATCAGCACCATCGTGCGCCGCGAGGGCGAGGGGCTGGTCACCTATACCCATTACGGCACCGGCAATTACCACCCGATCACCGCGCGCATCTATACCGACCTGTCGCTGTTCACCTGCAACCCGGCGCTTGGCCGCGATGCGACCAAGGTGTTCAACTATCTCTCGGGTTATGTGCAGCCTGCGGGTCTGGAAAACCTGTCGATCTCTCCCATCGATCTCAAGGCGCGGTTGCTGGATCTGATCGGACGAGAGGCGGAATATGCCCGGCAGGGCCGTCCCGGCGCGATCTGGGCCAAGATGAATTCGCTGATCGAAAAGGACGTGATCGAGGCCTTGTATGCGGCCAGCGCCGCAGGCGTCCGCATCAGCCTGATCATTCGGGGCATCTGCGGAATCCGACCCGGCATCAAGGGCTTGTCGGAAAATATTCGCGTCAAGTCGATCGTCGGACGCTATCTGGAACACAGCCGGATCGTCTGTTTCGGATCGGGCCACGGCCTGCCCTCGGCCAAGGCGCGGGTGTTCATCAGTTCCGCAGACTGGATGGACCGCAACCTGAACCGGCGCGTCGAAACGCTGGTCGAATGCGTCAATGACACGGTCAAGGCGCAGATCGTCAATCAGGTCATGGCCGCGAATATGGCCGACGAGGCGCAAAGCTGGCTGTTGCAGCCGGACGGGCGCTTTTTGCGTTATCTTCCCGAAGGACGGGACGATCTGTTTAATTGCCATCGCTTTTTCATGGAAAATCCCTCTTTGTCGGGGCGGGGGACGGCGGGCGCGCGCGATGTGCCGGCGCTGACCCATTCGGCGGATTGACGATTGGTCCCCAAGGGGGCCATCAACGCAACGACTTAAGGCAAGGGACAGCAAGATGAACGGGGTGCGAACCACCAGCGGCAAGATGATTGATCCCTTTGGGCCCAAATTCCGCAAACTGCCCAAACGGGCCCTGAAGCGGCTTGGCGTCGTGGATGTGGGGTCGAACTCGATCCGTCTGGTCGTCTTTGACGGGGCGGCCCGCTCGCCTGCCTATTTCTACAATGAAAAGGTCATGGCGGGGCTGGGGCAGGACATGGCCCGCACCGGCAGGCTGAACCCCAAGGGGATCGATCGCGGCTTTTCCGCGCTGGCCCGCTTTGCAGCCTTGGCCCGCGCAATGAAGATCGAGCCGCTGACCTGCGTGGCCACCGCCGCCGTACGAGAGGCCGAGGATGGACCCGATTTCCAGCGCCGGGTCGAAAAGGAAACCGGCCTGAAACTGCATGTCATCGACGGCGAGGAAGAGGCGCGGCTGTCCGCCCAGGGGGTGCTGCTGGGCTGGCCCGATGCGCGCGGGCTGGTCTGCGACATCGGCGGCAACTCGATGGAGCTGGCCGAGGTGGCCGATGGCAAGGTCGGTCGGCGCGTGACCTCTCAGCTGGGGCCGTTCCGGTTGCAGCAGATCGCGCCAGATCAGCTGGCCGATCACATCGCGGGCGTGCTGCGGGGGTTGGCCGAACAGATCGGCACGGATCACGACCGCATCTATCTGGTCGGCGGATCATGGCGCGCCATTGCCCGGCTGGACATGGAGCGCAGCCAGTATCCGATGACGGTGCTGCATGAATATCGCATGACCCCGCAGGCGGTCAGCGACACGGTGGACTGGATCGGCCAGCACGACCTGAACGCCCTGCGCGCATCGGTCGGCATTTCTGCCTCGCGGATCGAGCTGGTGCCGCTGGCCTCGCAGGTGCTGTCGCAGATGATCGAGGTGTTCGCCCCCAAGGAACTGGCGGTGTCCAGCTATGGCATCCGCGAGGGCCTTTTGTATGAACATATGTCCACGACCCTGCGCCGGCGCGATCCGCTGATCGAGGCGGCGCGGTTTACCGAAAAGCAGATGGCCCGCCTGCCGGGTTTTGGCAAAAAGCTGTATCAGTTCCTGCTGCCGCTGTTTCCCGATCTGCCACCGGAACGAGACCGGCTGATGCGCGCCGCCTGTTTGCTGCATGACACCGCATGGCGGGCGCATCCCGATTACCGGGCCGAGGCCTGTTTCGACAATGTCACCCGCGCGAACATGGCGGCGCTGAGCCATCCCGAACGCATCTATCTAGGGCTGGCGCTGCTGCACCGCTATCGCAACAGCCGCGCGCAGTCGCAGATGGAGCCGCTGTTCAAGCTGCTGGACGACGCGCAGATCCTCGAGGCCGAGGTGCTGGGCAAGGCGATGCGGTTCGGGGCAATGTTCGCGACCGACGACCCCTCGGATGCGGCCAGCCTGCGGTTGGTCGACGACAAGACGCTGGAGCTGCGCCTGACCCCCACCGGCCGTCAGCTGATGGGCGAGGTCGCGCTGTCGCGGTTCCAGTCGCTGTGCAAATCGATGGGGGTCGAAGGCACGCTGCGCTAGCCCTCCATCCCGGCC
Source organism: Paracoccus nototheniae (assembly GCF_004335005.1). Lineage (GTDB taxonomy): Bacteria > Pseudomonadota > Alphaproteobacteria > Rhodobacterales > Rhodobacteraceae > Paracoccus > Paracoccus nototheniae. The sequence continues at coordinate 16,754 of NZ_RQRT01000024.1, forward strand.
ATCACGACGAAGGGCGCCCGATCGGGCGCCCTTTTTCATGCCGGGGCCGCAGTCCATCAAGGGTCGGGGGCCTGATCATCATAACCGCGACCACAGAAAAAGGGCGCCCGGTGGGGCGCCCTTTTCCGTATCGAACCTGCAAGGGGCAGGGGGATGATTACATCATTCCGCCCATGCCGCCCATGTCGGGCATGCCGCCGCCGCCGCCTTGGCCTTTCGGCTCGGGCTTGTCGGCGATCATGGCTTCGGTGGTGATCAGCAGGCCTGCGACCGAGGCTGCATCCTCCAGCGCGGTGCGGACGACCTTTGCGGGGTCGATCACGCCGAACTTGAACATGTCGCCATATTCTTCGGTCTGAGCGTTGAAGCCGAAGGTCTTGTCGGTCGATTCGCGGACCTTGCCAGCCACGACAGCGCCGTCGACGCCTGCGTTCTCGGCAATCTGACGCATCGGTGCTTCCAAAGCGCGGCGCACGATGGCGATGCCTGCGTTCTGGTCGCTGTTCTCGCCGGTCAGACCTTCCAGAACCTTGCCGCCCTGAACCAGAGCCACGCCGCCGCCGACGACAACGCCTTCCTGGACAGCTGCACGGGTTGCGTTCAGCGCGTCATCGACGCGGTCCTTACGCTCTTTGACTTCGATTTCGCTCATGCCGCCGACGCGGATGACCGCAACGCCGCCAGCCAGCTTGGCCACACGTTCCTGCAGCTTTTCCTTGTCATAGTCCGAGGTGGTTTCCTCGATCTGCTGACGGATCTGGCTGACACGGGCTTCGATCTCGGACTTGTCACCGGCGCCATCGACGATGGTGGTGTTGTCCTTGTTGATCGTGATCTTTTTCGCACGGCCCAGCATGTCGATGCCGACATTTTCCAGCTTCATGCCCAGATCTTCGCTGATGACCTGACCACCGGTCAGGATCGCGATGTCCTGCAGCATCGCCTTGCGACGATCGCCAAAGCCCGGTGCCTTGACGGCAGCGATCTTGAGGCCGCCGCGCAGCTTGTTGACGACCAGCGTGGCCAGAGCCTCGCCTTCGACATCTTCCGAAATGATGACCAGCGGCTTGCCCGACTGGATCACGGCTTCCAGCAGCGGCACCATCGGCTGCAGCGAGGACAGTTTTTTCTCGTGCAGCAGGATATAGGCGTCTTCCATATCCGCGATCATCTTGTCGGGATTGGTGACGAAATAGGGCGACAGATAGCCGCGGTCGAACTGCATGCCTTCGACGACTTCGACCTCGGTCTCCATCCCCTTGTTCTCTTCGACGGTGATGACACCCTCGTTGCCGACCTTCTGCATCGCATCAGCGATGAAGCGGCCGATCAGAGCCTCGCCATTGGCCGAGATCGTGCCGACCTGCGCAACTTCGTCGCTGTCGATGACGGGACGCGACGCGGCCTTGATGGCCTCGACGACTTTCAGCGTGGCCAGATCGATGCCGCGCTTCAGATCCATCGGGTTCATGCCGGCAGCAACGGCCTTCATGCCCTCTTTGACGATGGCCTGAGCCAGCACGGTGGCGGTGGTGGTGCCGTCGCCCGCTTCGTCATTGGTGCGCGAAGCGACTTCGCGGACCATCTGGGCGCCCATGTTTTCGAACTTGTCGGACAGCTCGATTTCCTTGGCAACCGTCACACCGTCTTTGGTGATGCGCGGCGCGCCAAAGGATTTGTCGATGACCACGTTGCGGCCCTTGGGACCAAGCGTGACCTTGACGGCATCGGCCAGAATGTTGACGCCTTTCAGCATGCGATCGCGAGCGTCGGTGCTGAACTTGACTTCTTTGGCAGCCATTATGAATCTCCTAAATTCTGGGGGGAAGGATGGAACAGTCCGGGGATCAGTTGATCACGCCCAGGATGTCGCTTTCCTTCATGATCAGCAGCTCTTCGCCGTCGATCGTGACTTCGGTGCCCGACCATTTGCCGAACAGGACGCGGTCGCCTGCCTTGACGGACGGGGCGATCAGTTCGCCCGAATCCTTGCGAGCGCCTTCGCCGGTCGAGATGATCTCGCCTTCGGCGGGCTTTTCCTTGGCGTTGTCCGGGATGATCAGACCGCCTTTGGTCTTTTCTTCGCCTTGGACGCGGCGGACCAGCACGCGGTCATGCAGGGGTGTGAAAGCCATGATAGAACACTCCGATATTTCAGGTTGCAGTGTTTCGTTGTTGGCACTCACCGACTGCGAGTGCCAATGGCGGTGAGATAGGCAAATCCCGCGCCGATGTCAACAGCCCTGTCGGTGCCGGTGGGGTGGTTTCCACCGGCCCGGCATGGCACCCTGCAGGCCTTGTTGCCCCATAAGGATCTGATCCCTCATGCGAATGACCATTGCCGCCGCCCTGTTTCTGCTGGCGGGCCAGCCGGTCTGGGCAGCCTGTCAGGGCCGGAACCTGTTCGACACCATGCCCCCCGAACGTGCCGCCGCCATCGATGCCGCGACCGAAGGCGTGCCCTTTCGTCGGGGTCTGCTGTGGCAGGCGAACAAGGGCGATCAGCGCATCACGCTGGCCGGAACCTATCATTTCGCCGATCCGCGCCATCAGGCCACGCTGGACCGGCTGGCGCCGCTGATCGCCAAGGCTGATGCGCTGTATGTCGAGGCCGGGCCGGACGAAGAGGCGCGTCTGTCGCAAGCCCTGACCGCCGATCCGACGCTGATGGTCGATCCCGACGGCCCGACGCTGATCGAGCGCTTGCCGGATGACGAATGGCAGGCGCTGGCAGAGGCCATGTCGGATCGCGGCACGCCTGCGGTGATCGCGGCGCGGATGCGGCCATGGTATGTCGCGATGATGCTGGGCGTGTCGCCCTGCATGGCGCGCAGCATGGCCGAAACGGGCGAGGCCGGGGGGCTGGATCACCTGCTGGTGACCGAGGCCCGCGCCGCGGGCACGCCGGTCCGCGCGCTGGAACCCTGGGACACGATCTTTGGCCTGTTTCAGGGCCTGACCCCGCAAGAGGAACTGGACATGATTCGCGCCGGTCTGCCTGCGGCGGGCTATGCCGACGATTACGCGGTGACGCTGACCGACGCCTATTTCGACGGTGATGTCTGGAAGATCTGGGAATTCGGACGGTTCGACGCCTATGCCAATTCCGGCCTGACCAAGGCGCAGGTCGACCGGCAGATGCAGCTGGCCCAGACCCGGCTGATGGACGGTCGCAACCGTGACTGGATCGCGCCCCTGACCCAAGGGGCCGAGGCTGCGGCGCGCCGGGGCAAGGGCATCGTGGCGGGCTTTGGCGCCCTGCACCTGCCCGGAGAGGCGGGGGTGCTGGCCCTGCTGGAACAGCAGGGCTTCACGATCCGTCCGCTGGACTAGGGTCCGGACGGGCGCTTACTGCCCGTTCAGGACGCCCAAGGCATGGGCACGGCCCTGCTTTTGATAGGTGATGCGACTGTCGCCGATGGCGGTGATCGTGCCGCCATTGATCTTGTCGCCGATGCGCAGCGTCAGGACGCGCCCGTTCGACAACCGGACCAGCGCGCGGCTGGCCTGACCCGCCCCGATCGTGCCGATAATCTGGGTGCTGTTCAGCTGGATGCCCCCGGCGACGGTGGCCGAGGCGGCGGCATTGCCGATGGCATTGCGGGGCACGGCGGCGACCACCTCGGGTTCGGCATCGACCTCGGGCGGCTGATAGCGCTGGTTGCGGGCGGCGGCGGTGCGCGCCTCGGCCTCGGCCTGCGCACGGGCGCGGGCTTCGGCGGCGGCGCGGGCCTGCGCATCGGCGCGCGCATCGGCTGCGGCCTGCGACCGGGCGCGCGCCTCGGCCTGTGCCTGCAATTCGTCATCCTGACGCCGCTGCGCCGCCATGGCTGCCGCCTGCGCATCTGCGGCGGCCCTTGGGTCGGGCGCGGATGGCGCCAGCGCGGCGGCCATCGGCGCTGCGGTTGCCAGCATGGCGTTGGAAGCGGCGGAAACCGGTGCGGCGGCGGCCTGTGCGGCATTCCCGGCCCGGCGCCGAGGCGGAACCTGCGACGAGGTCAGCGCCGTCAGCGGCACCGCGCCTGGCGTGGCGGGGCTGGCACTGATGGCCGAGGCGATGGCCTGTTCGACCGCCGCCCCCGACACGGCACGCGCTGCCGGGGCGCTGCCCGGGCGCACCGCCGGACGGGCAGACCGCTGGATTGCCCCCGAAGCCGACGCCACCGGGGCGGGCGCGGAGGCTGCGGGCGCGGCTGCGGGCGGCGCCGAGATCACCTCGTTTGCGATACTGGCCCGCGCGGCGGGACGCGGACTGGATGGCGCAGTGCCCGCAGTAGCCTGCTGCGCGGCGCGCTGCGAAGGGGCGCCGACGGCCATCGGACGGCGGGTCGGGCGGGCATCGGCCAGTTGAAAGACCAGCCCGCGCTCTGCCTGCGACAAAGGCGCGTTTCCGGCCTGTGCGGTGCGCAGATCGCGCAGCTGGCGGGTGACCAGGGCACGCTCGACTGCGGTCAGACGGCGCGGCTGATCGGGTTCGGCGGCGCTGCCCTCTTCCAGGCTGGACAGGCTTTCGGGGCGCGATGGCGGGCGGGCCGCGTCGGGTGCCGGTGTCGTCTCCGCACGGGCAGGCGCCTCGGCGGGGGCGGCAGCCGGAGCCGCCGCTGCCGCAGGGGCCGTGCTGCTGGGGGCCGTGTTGGTGGGGGCCGTGCTGCCGGGGACAGGCCTGCTGGGGGCAGGCGGACGCTGCGCCGACGCCGCGCTGGTTGCCGGAGCGGCGGCCTGCGGGGCGCTTGCCGCCGGATCGCCTGCCGGGGCGGCGCTGGTTTGCGCCGCATTGGCCGGGGGCGTGCCCGTTGCGGGGGCTTGGGCCGTTGCCGGGGCCGCGCTGGCAGGCGCCGCCGCAGCGGGCCGGGACTGAGGCCGCGTGGCCCCCACCGGCGTGGCCGCAGGCTGGTTCTGAACTGCATAGGGCAGAGGGCTGTCGGGCACGTTGGGACGGCTGTCCGGCGCCGCAGGGGTCGCGGCGGCGGCAGGCGTCGCGCGCGGCGGCCGGGTCGAACCATCCACCCGTGCAGCAGGCGCTGCGGCGTTCTGCGTTGTCGAAGCCTGCGCAGGGGGCGTCGCTGCCGGTGCCGTGCCGGTCAGCAGACCCGATGCCGCCGTCGCGGCACCCTCGGCACCCTGGGGTGCCGCAGCGGCGCCTGTCGGTGCCAAAGCCTCGGCCAGCGCGCGGTCCAGCGCGTCAGGCTGCCCGGCAGGCGGGGTCACGCCATCCGCCGCCGTGGCGGGCCGCGCAGGCGGTGCCACCCCGGTCACGCCGCCCGTGGACGGCACAGCAGCGCCCTCTGCCGCGATGCTGCCATCCGGTGCGGCATCGGTCGTCACGCCCTCCGCCGCCAAACCATCTGCCGCCAAACCGTCTGCTGGCAGGCCATTCGTCGTTGATCCATCACCAGCCAGCCCATCAACGGGCGCAACCGCGCCGGGCGCACCGTCGGCGATCAGGCTGTCGGTGGTCAGGCCGTCGGTGGTCAGGCTGTCAGTTGTCAGGCTGTCTGCGGGCGCGGTTTCCGGCATCGCCGGATCCGGCGCGGCGGCCGTGTCGGGCAGATCGATTGGTGCTGCCGCCGGGGGCGTGGTCTGGGGCAGGGCGGTCTCTGCCGGGGTCTCGGTGACCTGCACAGGGTCGGTCGCGGCCACAGGCGCGTCCGTTGCTGGCGCGTCAGCCACCGGAACCTCGTCCGAAGGCTGTCCCAGAAACAGCAGCGCCACCACCAGCAGCAAGGCCAGACCGCCCACCATCACCGGCAAGCGTCCCGGGTCCAGCCCGCGCAGCCGCGCGATGACGCCGCGTGCCGGATCCTCATCCACCCCGGGCGCCGCATCGCGTTCGGCCCGCGCGGCGGCGGCGCGGTGATGAACCGCCTCGGCGCGTGGCGACAGGCGCTGCGCGGTCAGCGGGCCCGCCTGCCCATGCCGGATCACGGCGGCGGCGCTGGCCGCCGTGGCTGCGTCGGTACTGGCCGGATCGGAACCCGCGGTGCTGTCGGGGGTCTCATCGGCAATAACCGCGTTGGCGTCGCTGCCCTGCATTGCGGCCTTCGTCCCGCCCATGACCGGCTCGGCGATCACGACATGGGGAACGATGCGCGACACGGGCGCCATGACCCCGGCACCCGGGGCAGGGGTCGCGCCATCACCCTCGATCACCGGGGCGGTGATGCGCGCCTGAAGAAGATCCGGCGCGCTGAAGGGCCTGCGGTCGAACTGTTCCTGCGCCAGCCGGGTCGGGCCGAAATCGGGCTGGCCGTCGAACCGCTCATCCCCCGGTCGCGCCTGAAAGCCCGACGGGCGGAACCCCTGCGCGCGGGCGAATTCCTCGGCCTCGTCCAGCGTGCGGCGGGCGACGGCGGCAACCCGCAGCGTCTCGATGTCGCCATTGGCGGCGGGGCACCAGTCAAAGGCCAGCTCATCGGCGCGATAGGGCGACGCGGCCTCCAGCGCCCGGGCGATGGTCGCGGCGGTGTCCGACCCAAAGGGCACGGTCAGCACCGTGTACAGGATCTGGTCGTCGGGGATCACCAGCACCGTGTCCAGTTCCCCGGCACGGCCCCCGGCCTCCTTGCGCAGGGCGTTCAGCTGGGATGCCAGATCGCCCCCGGCAAAGCGCGCCTGCCCAAGCGGCTGCCATTCAGGGCCGTCCCGGCATTCCAGTTTCACGGCCTCCTGGGTGAAGCTCATGGCGAATTCAGGGGACGCGGCATGCTGGTTCATGGATGTGTTCACTGCTCGGTTTGCATGGCGCGATGCGTGCGCGCGATGTCGTTGGCCTTGCCTTTCTCTCTACCGCAAATTGTGGAGTGTTGAAAGAAGAACTGCCACATCTGTGATCGCAATTGCGGCAAAAAGGGATGGGAAGTCCGATCTGCGCAAGGCATCAACGGTCCCAGCAGACCGCATGATCAGAAAGGATCCCCGATGCAGCCGATCTTCCGTGTCCCGCAGGCCCGTCGCCTGGCGCTTGGCGCCGCCCTGGCCGCGCTGACCGCCGTCCCGGCCTTTGCCGCACCCCTGGCCTGCGGCCCCGCCGGCCCCTCGCGCCTGACCGTCACCGGCGATGGGCAGTCGCGCACCGCCCCCGACATGGCCAGCGTCCAGCTGGGCGTGACCACTCAGGCCGACAGCGCGGCTGAGGCGATGTCGCTTAACAGCGACCAGCAGCGCGCCGTGATCGATGCCCTGACCGGTGCGGGCATCGACGAGGCCCAGATCCAGACCTTGGGGCTGAACCTGAACCCGCTGATGCAATATGGCGAAAATCAGGCCCCCACCGTGACCGGCTATCAGGCCACCAACATGGTGACGGTCCGCGTCGCCGATCTGGCCCGCTTGGGCGAGGTTCTGGACGCCATCGTCGGCGCCGGGGCCAATGAAATCAACGGCATCACCTTCACCCGCGAAGACGGCGCCTCGTCGCAGGACGATGCCCGTCGCGACGCGGTCACCGACGCGCGCCGCAAGGCCGAATTGCTGGCCGAGGCCGCAGGCGTCGATCTGGGCCCGATCCTGACGCTGCGCGACGTGCAGACCGGCGGCGGCGGCCCCCGCCCGATGATGCGGATGGAGGCCGCGATGGCCGACAGCGTCCCCGTCCAGCCCGGCGAGGTCGAGATGTCCGCCCAGGTCGAGATCGAGTTCGCCCTGACCGGCGACGGCGCCTGCGCCCCGATGCCCCCGCGCGGCCCGCATCACGGCGCCGGTCACGGCTCGGATCATGGCCCCGCAGGCGGCCCTGATGGCGCCCCTGTCCATCCGCCGATGCAGGGCGACGGCGCCCCTGCGCCCGACGAACCCATTGTGCCCGGCATCGTCGATCCGCTGCCCGAAGCCCCGGCCAACGAAGACCCGGCCAACGAAGCCCCGGCCAACTGACCCCTCTCGGGTGCGGGGCCAGACACGGCTCCGCACCTGTTCATCTTGGCAAAAATATCCCGGGGGAGTCCGCAGGACGGGGGCAGCGCCCCCCTCCCATGCGCCTCACCGGCCCTGACGCCGCGCCATGAATGCCAGCTTTTCGAACAAGGACACATCCTGTTCGTTCTTCAGCAGCGCCCCATGCAGGCGTGGCAGCATCGTCGCTGGATCGCGGGCCAGATCCTCGGGCGTCAGATCCTCGGCCAGAATCAGCTTCAGCCAATCCAGAAACTCGCTGGTCGAGGGTTTTTTCTTCAGACCCGGCACCGCGCGCAGCTCCATGAACTGCGTCAGCGCGGCATCCAGCAGCGCGGGCTTCAACCCCGGATGATGCACCGCGACGATGGCCCGCAGCGTCTCGGCATCGGGAAACCGGATATAATGGAAAAAGCAGCGACGCAGGAACGCATCCGGCAGCTCTTTTTCGTTGTTCGAGGTGATGATGACCACGGGCCGGTGCAGGGCGGCGACCGTCTCGCCGGTCTCGTAGACATGGAACTCCATCCGGTCCAGCTCCTGCAGCAGGTCGTTGGGGAATTCGATATCGGCCTTGTCCACCTCGTCGATCAGCAGGACAACCCGTTCGGGCGCCGCAAAGGCCTGCCACAGCTTGCCCCGGCGGATATAGTTGCCCACATCCTGCACCCGCGCATCGCCCAGCTGGCTGTCGCGCAACCGGCTGACCGCATCATATTCATACAGCCCCTGCTGCGCCCGCGTCGTGGATTTGACGTGCCATTCGATGATCGGCATGCCCAGACTGGCGGCCACCTGCCGTGCCAGCTCGGTCTTGCCGGTGCCGGGCTCGCCCTTGACCAGCAGCGGGCGCTGCAAGGTCACGGCGGCATTCACCGCCAGCGCCAGATCGGGGGGGGCGACATAGCGGTCGGTCCCGGTAAACTGCATCTGAACTCTCCTTCCGGCGGAATGACTTGGCGGCAACCGCCTGCGCATCTGCAACGATCTGCATCTTGTGCAGCATTAGCGCGCGCATCCCTAGTGACAAGCAGCACGCCATACTTTATGGGGGCGCGCAAGGTGCCGGTAAATTAGCTCCGCCCGGCGCCGCCGGAGGACGTATGAAAGCCCAGACCTTCCTTCCCCAGGATTATCGCCCCGCCGAGGACGAGCCCTTCATGAACGAGCGTCAGCTCGAATATTTCCGGCGCAAGCTGGAAGCCTGGAAGCAGGAATTGCTGGATCAGTCGGCGGAAACGCTGGAAGGCCTGCAGGACAGCGCCCGCGCCGTTCCCGATCTGGCCGACCGCGCCAGCGAGGAAACCGACCGCGCGCTGGAACTGCGGACCCGCGATCGTCAGCGCAAGCTGGTCAGCAAGATCGACGCCGCCCTGCGCCGGATCGAGACCGGCGATTACGGCTATTGCGAAATGACCGGAGAGCCGATCAGCCTGCGCCGTCTGGACGCCCGCCCCATCGCCACGATGACGCTCGAGGCGCAGGAACGTCACGAACGCAAGGAACGCGTGCATCGCGACGATTAGGCGCCGGTATGCCCGATACCGCCCGCCTCGGTGACCCCCTTGCGGGGCGGCGTGACACGAAGCGCCCCGCCGGACATGTCCTGCCCGGATCGCCTTCACCCATGGTGCCGATTCGACGAGCCTTGTCATGACCGTTCGAAACGCCCTGGTCTCATGGGCGCGCTGAAAGGTCGCCCGGTCACCGTGATCGGCGCGGGCATCGGCGGGCTGACCGCCGCGCTGGCCCTGTCGCGTCGCGGCGCCCATGTCACCGTTCTGGAACGCGCCCCCGCCCTGACCGAGATCGGCGCCGGCATCCAGATCCCCGCCAATGCCGTCCGGGTGCTGGATGCCCTGGGTCTCGGCCCGGCGCTGGCGGCGGCCAGCCTGCGCAACCGGGCCGTCCAGCTGAACGACGCGACCGGGGCCCGTGTGCTGCGCATGGATCTGATCGCCCATCGTCCCGACGCCCGCTTCCTGCTGATTCATCGCGCCCGGCTGATCGACATCCTCGCGGATGCCGCCACGGCCTCGGGCGTCACGATCAGTCTTGGTCACGCCGTCACGACCCCGCCCGACGCGCCGCTGCTGGTCGGGGCCGAGGGCCTCAAAAGCCCAAGCCGCACCTTTCTGAACGGCCCCGAGGCGCCCTTCTTCACCGGCCAGACCGCATGGCGCGCGCTCATCCCCGAGGCCCCCGATGCCCCGCCCGAGGCGCAGGTCTTCATGGGTCCGGGCCGCCATCTGGTCAGCTATCCCCTGCGGGGGGGCCTGCGCAATCTGGTGGCTGTCATGGAACGCCCGTACTGGCAGGCCGAGGGCTGGTCCCATCCCGGTAACCCCGACGATCTGCGCGCGGTATTCTCGGGGTTCGCAGGCCCTGTCCCCGGCTGGCTGGCGGCGGTCGATCGGACCCAGCTCTGGGGCCTCTTTCGCCACAGGGTCGCCCCCTCATGGCAGGATGGCCGTCTGGCAATCCTCGGCGACGCCGCCCATCCGACGCTGCCCTTCCTCGCCCAGGGTGCCGCCATGGCGATCGAGGACGCCTGGACCCTGGCCGCCTGCCTCGATGCCGATGCCGATCAGGCCCGCGCGCTCATCCGTTATCAGACCCTGCGCCAGCCCCGCACGACCCGCATCACCGACGCCGCCACCGCCAATGCCAGGAACTATCACCTGACCGGCCCCAAACGCCGCGCCGCGCATGCCGCGCTGCGCCTGTCAGACCGCCTTTTCCCCCGCCTAATGCCCGCCCGTTTCAACTGGCTCTACGACCACGATCCTTTGAAGCTCCCGGCAACTTTTTCTTCTTCATAAAAATATCCCGCGGGGGGTCGCCGGTTGGTGCGCCACTGGTTCAAGAACCAGCCGGCGACGGGCGCGCGAAGCCCCCCCCCCCCCGCATCCGCGGGACGCAAAGACCTCAGACCGCCAGTTCCACCGCCGCGACGATCCCGTCGACGACCTCGCGCAGCACCGCCTCATCCTCGGCCTCGGCCATCACCCGGATCAGCGGCTCGGTGCCCGACTTGCGGATCAGAACCCGGCCATGGCCTGCCAGCCGTGCCTCGGCATCCGCGATCACCCGCTGCACCGGCGCCGCCGCCAGAGGGTCGGCGCCCGCCGCATAGCGGACGTTCTTCAGCATCTGCGGCACCGGCTCGAACTGGGTGACCAGCTCGCTGGCGGGGCGGCCCGTCTCGGCCATCGCGGCCAGAACCTGCATGGCGGCCACCAGCCCGTCGCCGGTGGTGGCATAGTCGGTCATCACGATATGGCCCGACTGCTCGCCGCCCAGATTGAAGCCGCCCTCGCGCATGCGTTCGACCACATAGCGGTCGCCGACGCGGGTGCGTTCCAGCCGCAGCCCCTGCGCGGTCAGGAAATGCTCCAGCCCCAGATTGGACATGACGGTGGCGACCAGCGCGCCGCCCTTCAGGCGGCCCTGCGCGGCCCACCGGCCCGCCAGCAGCGCCATGATCTGATCGCCATCGGCCACCCGGCCGGTCTGGTCCACGATCACCACCCGGTCGGCATCGCCGTCCAGGCTGATGCCCAGATGCGCGCCATGTTCGCGCACCGCATCGGCGCAGGCCTGCGGATGGGTGCTGCCGACGCCGTCATTGATGTTGAAGCCGTCGGGCTTGACGCCCATCGGGATCACCTCGGCGCCCAGTTCCCACAGCACATCGGGGGCGGCGCGATAGGCGGCGCCATGGGCGCAGTCCAGCACCACCTTCAGCCCGTCCAGCCGCAGGCCCGGCGGCAGGGTCGTCTTGGAATATTCGACATAGCGCCCGCGCCCGTCATCGATGCGCCGGGCGCGACCGATATTGCGGGGCTGGGCGGGCTGGAATTCGCCCGCGACGATGGTCTCGATCTCGGCCTCGGCCTCGTCCGACAGCTTGAAGCCGTCGGGGCCGAAGAACTTGATGCCGTTATCCTCGGCGGGATTGTGGCTGGCCGAGATCATGATTCCCAGATCGGCCCGCATCGACCGGGTCAGAAACCCCACGGCGGGCGTCGGCACCGGCCCCAGCAACAGCACGTTCATGCCGGTGCTGGTCAGCCCTGCCGTCAGCGCGTTTTCCAGCATATAGCCCGACAGCCGGGTGTCCTTGCCGATCACCACCCGGTGCCGGTTGCGCCCGTCGCGGCGGAAATACCGCCCCGCTGCCGCGCCAAGGCGCAGCGCCATTTCGGCGGTCATCGGATAGGTGTTGGCCTGTCCGCGCACGCCATCGGTGCCGAAAAGTTTCCTGCTCATGGTTCCGACCTTTCGTCGTTCTCGTTCAGTGCCGCGATCAGGCGCAGCCCCTGTGCATGCTCCGCGACATCATGGACGCGGTGGATCTGGACGCCCTGTGCCACCGCCATGGCGGTCAGGGCCAGTGTGCCGGGCATCCGGCGGGCGGGATCGTCCGCCCCCCCGATCGTCCCGATAAAGCGTTTGCGCGAAAGGCCCAGCAGGACCGGACATCCCAGCCCATGATAGACCGAGATGCGCCGCAGAATCGCCAGATTATGGTCCAGTGTCTTGCCAAAACCGATGCCCGGATCGATCACGATCCGATGCGCGGGAATACCCGCCGCCACGGCACGCGCGATGCGCGCAGCCAGCGCATCATAGACATCCAGCAGCACATCGTCATAGCGCGGATCGTGCTGCATCGTCTCGGGCTGCCCCTGCGCATGCATCAGACAGACCGGAACGCCCGCGCCCGCGACCAGCGCAGGCAGATCAGGGTCGAAATCGAACCCCGAGACGTCATTGACCATGCCCGCCCCCGCCGCCAGCGCCGCCCTTGCGACCGCCGCCTTGCGGGTATCGACCGACAGCGGGATGCGACCCCGCACGGCGGTCAGGGTCGGGGTCAGGCGGGCGATCTCGTCGGGAATGGCGATCTGTTCGGCGCCGGGGCGGGTCGATTCGCCGCCCAGATCCAGCAGATCGGCGCCCGCATCGATCAGCGCCTGCGCCTGCGCCACAGGGTCATAGCGCCCGCCATCGGAAAAGCTGTCGGGCGTGGCATTCACGATGCCCATCAGCCGGGGCCGGTCCAGCGTCAGCCCCAGCAGGGGCGGCCGGGGCGCGGTCAGCGCCTCGATCACCGCATCCGGCGCCTGGTCCACGATTTCGGGCGGGCGGCCCCGTTGCAGCCGCTCGAACAGGGTAAAACCCGTCCAGCCCCCGGCCAGCCGCCAGCGGCCGGCGCGGTCCTGCGGGATCGGGCGGTAATAGACGGCGGGATCGGTCATGGCGGGCTCAGATCCGGGGCAGGCGGCCAAGGGTCAGGTCCAGACCCTTGGGCAATGGGGGCAGGGGCGCCCCTTCGGGCAGGACGAAATCGATGCGATGGGCGCCGATCCGGCCAGCCAGCCACAGGGCCAGAGAGTCGGGCGTCTCGCCCGCCTCCGCTGCGTCGGCGGCCAGGCGGGCAGGCGCCCAGATGACCGGCTGGCGCGCCTGGATCGCGGCGTCCAGTTCGGTCCGCGTCTCGGCAATTTCCAGCCCCAGCTGCCCGGCCAAGGCCCATGCGGCCTGATCCAGCGCCAGCAGGCGGATGCGGCGGGCATGCGGGCCGATGGCGATTCCGGTGGCGGGCGCGGACACAGTGCCCGGAAGCACGATCACCGCACCTGAAGGCGCAGGCGCGCCCCGGTCATGGACCAGCAGCGCGACCGGCGCCGCGACCCCGGTTGCCGCGACCCGGCCCCGGTGGCGGATGATCGACACGCCAAGCGCACCCGGCCCGCGGTCCAGTTTCTCGACGCTGACGATGATCCGGGCGGCGCGGGGATGGGCCAGCACCTCGGCGGCGATGCGTTCGGCCAGCGTCTCGACCAGATTATAGCGCTGATCGGCCAGCGCGGTGGTCACGGCCTGCGTCAGCACGTCATAGGACAGGATCTGATCGACGTGATCGTCCGTCCCCGCCACCGTGTCGCGCAGATCGACGGTCAGGTTGAAGCGCAGACGCTGATCATGGCCGCGTTCGGACTGAAAGGCGCCGATCTCGGCCGAAAGGACGTGGTCGCGCAGAAAGATGCGGTCGGGATGTTCCATATGCGCCATTCACAGCAAATCCACGGCGCGGGCAAGCCCGCCAAGGCTGACCTTTCGGTCAGTTCGAGGCGACGCGCTGGTTGCCGCGGTAAAAGATGTGCTGGCCGATCTGGACGGTGCGCTGAAAACGGCGCGACCATGCGGGGCGGACGGCGGGCGTGTGGAAATAGGTGGCCCCCCCGGTCAGCGCGCGCGGAGCGCCCTGCAGGGCATCCTCGGCAATGTCGCGGGCGCGCAGGAAGGCGGCCTTGTTGCGGACCGGCTTGGCGCCGCCGATCGTATAGCTGAACTGGCTGGGCTGATTGATCACGCCGCAGACGGTTTCCGGAAAAACGCCGCTGTCGACGCGGTTCAGAATGACCTCGGCCACGGCGGCCTGACCGCGCTGACCCTCGCCCCGCGCCTCGTGATACAGCGCCTCGGTCAGGCATTGCAGATCGGCCTGCGAATAGCCGCGCGAGGTGCTGGCCAAATGCAGCTGATCAATCGGTTCGTCGGACGACATTTCCACTTTCGCAGGCTCGGCGCCCGTGTATAGAAGCGGCGTCGGGCGCGACTGGTTCGCCGCCGACTGAAGCGTTCCCAACAAGGCTGCATCTGACGAAAACAGCGATCCGTTCCCCCCTGCGGTGGCCGTGGTGGATAAAAGGGGCAGGGCGATGGTCGCACATAAAGACAGGTGCGCCAGCCGATGAGGCAGCTTGAGCATGGATGGTCCTATATCAATCGCCCGTTGACGGGGCGTTAAAGCCCGGCGACAGGAAGCAGACCGTCATGCCGGGCGGTCTGGCGAAGTGATTAGGATTTTCCGGAACCCCCCCGCTATCCCACATCCGCGTGAGAGGGGTGTCAGGGCCAATCAGCCCCAATTTGGGCGATAATCCGCTGTCACGCTTTCAGGATTCAGGCGGCTTCCGGCGCAGAGGCGGAAAGCCGCTGGCAGCAGACCCAATGAAAACAGCAACTTGCAGTTGCAGAATCACCGCTGGCGATAATCGGGCCGCGCCCGGATCGCCGATTGCGCCGCCGCCAGCCGGGCCACCGGAACCCGGAACGGCGAGCAGGAGACATAGTCCAGTCCCGCCGAATGGCAAAAGGCGATGGATTCGGGATTGCCGCCATGTTCGCCACAGACGCTCAGCGTGATGCCGGGTTTCTGCGCGCGGGCGCGCTGCACGCCGATCAGCAGCAATTCCCCGACCCCGTCCTGATCCAGCACATGGAACGGATCCTCGGCATAGACGCCTTGGCCGACATAGGTGCCCATGAACCGCCCCGCATCGTCGCGCGACAGGCCATAGGTCATCTGCGTCAGATCGTTCGTGCCAAAGGACAGGAACATGCAATGCCCCGCGATATCGCCCGCGCGCAGCGCCGCGCGGGGCGTTTCGACCATCACGCCAAGCCGATAGGTGAAATCGACGCGGGTCTGGTTCCGGACGGCGGCGGCGACGGCGTCGATGCGGGTCTTGACCAGCTCGACCTCTCGCATGGCGCTGACCAGCGGGATCATGATCTCGGGGACGACGGGGTCGCCCTTGCGGCTGGCCTCGACCGTCGCCTCGAAGATGGCGCGGGCCTGCATGTCATAGATTTCCGGCACGGTGATCCCAAGGCGGACCCCGCGCATGCCCAGCATCGGGTTGAATTCGGTCAGCGCCTCGACCCGGCGGGTCACATCGGCCAGCGGCAGGTCCAGCGATGATGCCAGTTCCCGCAGCCCCTCGCGGTCATGGGGCAGAAATTCGTGCAGCGGCGGGTCGAACAGGCGGATGGTGACCGGCAGGCCCGCCATGATCTCGAACAGTCGGGTGAAATCCTGCCGCTGCATGGGCAGGATGCGGTCCAACGACAGGCGGCGATCCTCTGGCGTGTCGGCAAAGATCATCTCGCGCATGGCGGGCAGGCGTTCGGCGTCAAAGAACATATGCTCGGTCCGGCAAAGGCCGATCCCCTGCGCCTGAAAGCGGCGGGCGGTGATCGCGTCCTCGGGCGTGTCGGCATTGGCGCGCACGCCAAGCCCCCCGACATCCGAGGCCCAGTCCATCAGCTGGGTGAAGGCATCATCCAGCGCCGGGGGCAGCAGCACGGCGGCCCCGGCCAGAACCTCGCCCGAGCTGCCATCGATGGTGATCTCGTCGCCCTCGCGCAGGATGCGGGTTCCGCCTTGCAGACTGTGGGCGCGCAGGGTCCGGGCGCGGGCGTCGATGACCAGCCCGCTGGCGCCGACGATGCAGGGCAGGCCCAACCCGCGCGCGATGACGGCGGCATGGCTGGTCGTGCCGCCCCGCTCGGTCAGCACCGCGACCGAGGCGTGCATGCCCCGGATATCCTCGGGGATGGTTTCGCGGCGGACCAGAATGCAGGGCTCGCCCCGCGCATGGGCGGATTGCGCGGCGGCGGCGGAAAAGACGATGCGGCCGGTCGCGGCGCCGGGGCTGGCGTCGATGCCGCGCGCGATCACGTCGCGGGGTTCGCGCGGATCGACCTGATGGTGCAGCAGATCGGCCAGCGCACGCGGTTCGACCCGCATCAGCGCCTCGTCGGGCGGGATGATCCCGTCGCGGGCCAGACTGACGGCGATGCGGACGCTGGCGCGGCTGGTGCGCGCCACGCGGTCGGCATCGATGACGCTGATCTGCCCGCCGGTCACGACGAATTCGATCTGCATCTCCTCGCGCAGGCGTTCGCGGGCGGCGATCCCGAAACGGACCAGATCGGCAAAGATCTCGGGCGCGGTCTCCTCCAGCGAGGGGCCGCGGTCGTCGCGGGTCAGATACAGGGTCTCGGCCCCGGCGCCGATGGTGGGGCCGTGGCGCTGGCCGCGAAAGCGTCCGGTGACGCGGGGCGCGCCGGTGACCGGATCGATGAACTGGATCGTCCCGGACCCGCAGATCCCCGGCCCAAGCGCCAGCGCCATTTCCTGCACGACCAGCCCCAGAGGCGCGTCGGGCGGCGCGCCCTTGGCCTGACGCAGCAGCCGCGCGGTCGGCCCGTCCCAGGCCCGCGCCATGCTGCGCAGCACCTCGGACAGCTGTTCGGTGGGGTCTTGCGGAAAGGGCCGGTCCATTTCGTCGCGATAACAGCGCAGGGCATCGGCCAGCGCGCCGGGACCGTCCTGGGTGAACATGTCCGGGTCCAGCCGCGCGATATGGGTGGCATAGGTCTGCACAAAAGCAAGATAGACTGCATCGGCATTCTCGCGCCCGATGACGCCCGCCAGCCGGTCATGCAGCGCATCGTTGATGCCCACGTTCAGCACCGTCCCCGGCCCGCCCCATTCGGGCATCACCGCCGAGGGGCGCACGCTGACCAGCCCGCTGCCCGCGAACACCTCGTCCAGCGAGGCGGCCTGAACTCGCTGACCCTGCGCGATCAGGCGCACGGTCTCGGCCGAGATGGCAAAGCTGCGCGGCACCGGAAGCTGCATCCGCACCAGCCGTTGCAGGCATTTCGCCCGCCATCCGTGGCGCGCGCGCTCGATCCCCTCGGAGGGGGTGATCTGGGTCGTCTGGTTCAGGTCCGGCTCTGTCATGAGGCGGCAGCATGGCGGGACCGGGCCTGTGCTGCAAGCGCGAAAAAGGGGGCCGTGGCCCTCTTTCCCCCGTGTCATATCGTCCGGCTCAGCCGTCCGTGGCGGTGTCGTCCGCGGCAGGCGTGTCCGCCGCATCCTCGGCCGGCGTGTCGGTCGGACCTTCGGTCGCAGCGCCCGCATCCTCGGCGGCGGGTTCGTCCCCACCGGCGATCGTCACGCTCAGCATATAGTCGGGTTCCTCGACAGCGCCATTGGTGGCGGCGTCGCCCTTCTTGATGGCGTCCAGAACGTCCCAGCCCTCGATCAGCTGGCCGACGACGGTGTATTCGCCGTCCAGAAACTGCGCGGGGGCCAGATCGATGAAGAACTGGCTGTTGGCGCTGTTGGGATCGGTGGCGCGGGCCATGCCGACGGTGCCGCGATCAAAGCTGGCATCGCTGAACTCGGCTTCCAGATCGGGCAGATCGGACCCGCCCATGCCAGCCATCGCGGTATCGCCGTCCTGCAGGCCGTTTTCCACATCGCCGGTCTGCGCCATGAAGCCGTCGATCACGCGGTGAAAGACGACGCCGTCATAGGCGCCGGCCTGCGCCAGCTCGACCAGCCGGGCGACGTGGTTCGGGGCCAGATCCTCGCGCAGGTCCAGCACCATGGTGCCCTTGGAATTGCCCTCGGCATCGGCGACCTCGATCACCATGTTCGGGCCGTCGGTATCCTCGACCTGCGGATTGGTGCCCTGAGCGAAGGCGGCACCGCCGCCAAGCGCCAGAAAGGCGGGGATCAGGGCGAACTTACGCATCGGCGGCCACCTTGACGCTGATCATGCGGTCGGGGCTGACGGGCGGCTCGCCCCGGGCGATCTTGTCGACATGCTCCATGCCTTCGATCACGCGGCCATAGACCGTGTACTGACCGTTCAGGAAATGGTTGTCGCCAAAGTTGATGAAGAACTGGCTGTTGGCGCTGTTGGGGTTCTGCGAGCGCGCGGCGCCGATGGTGCCCCGGTCATGGGGCAGCTTGGAAAATTCGGCGGGCAGGTCGGGCATGTCGGAACCGCCCGTTCCGGCGCGACCGGGATTATAGTTCTTTTCCATGTTGGCATTCGCCACATCGCCGGTCTGGGCCATGAAGCCCTCGATCACGCGGTGGAAGGCCACATTGTCATAGGCACCGGCGCGGGCCAGTTCCTTCATCCGGGCGACATGCTTGGGGGCAACATCGGCCAGCAGCTCGATGACGACAGGGCCGTCCTTCAGCGTGATGACGATG
Source organism: Paracoccus nototheniae (assembly GCF_004335005.1). GTDB lineage: Bacteria > Pseudomonadota > Alphaproteobacteria > Rhodobacterales > Rhodobacteraceae > Paracoccus > Paracoccus nototheniae. The sequence continues at coordinate 35,520 of NZ_RQRT01000024.1, forward strand.
GTGTTTTCGGGGTCCTTGATCTCGGCCATGGGGGCCTCCTTTGGCTTGTTCGACCCCTGATCTAGGGGCTTGGGTCGCCAAGGGCAACGCGCGAAACCGTTATGCGGGTTTCATCGGGGGGTGTCGGGGGGCACCGGCGCCCGGCCCGGCAAGGCTCCGCCCATCGGCGCAGTTGACGGCGCGCGCGCCATGCGGGACAAGCCATCCAACACCCAAGCGGAAGGATGCGACATGGCACGGTTCAACACCATCGACGACATGGATCTTGACGGAAAGGTCGTCCTGACCCGCGTCGATGTGAACGTTCCGGTCGAAAACGGGCAGGTCACCGACACCACCCGGATCGACAAGATCGTGCCGACCGTCAAGGATATTCAGGCGCGTGGCGGCATCCCCGTCCTGCTGGCCCATTTCGACCGCCCCAAGGGCCAACGCGTCGATGGCATGAGCCTGCGTCAGATCCTGCCCGCGTTGGAGGCTGCGCTTGGCCAGCCCGTCGTCTTTTCCGAGGATTGCATCGGCGGGGCGGCCAAGCGTGTCGTCGCGGCGCTGCAGCCTGGTCAGGTCGCGCTGATGGAGAACACCCGCTTTCATGCCGGGGAAGAGGCCAATGACGCCACCTTTACCGCATCGCTGGCAGCCCTTGGCGGGGCCTATGTGAACGACGCCTTTTCGGCGGCGCACAGGGCCCATGCCTCGACCGAAGGGCTGGCGCGGCTGCTGAACGCGGGCGCCGGACGGCTGATGGAGGCGGAACTGAAGGCGCTGGACGCAGCCCTTGGCGATCCGCAGCGTCCGGTGATGGCGGTCGTGGGCGGCGCCAAGGTGTCCAGCAAGCTGGACCTGCTGATGAACCTGATCGAGAAGGTCGATCATCTGGTCATCGGCGGCGGCATGGCCAACACGTTCCTTGTGGCGCAGGGCGTCGAGGTCGGCAAATCGCTGGCCGAACGCGACATGGCCGACACTGCCCGCGCGATCATGGACAAGGCGCAGGCGACGGGCTGCCGGATCCATCTGCCGGTCGATATCGTCGTGGCACGTGAATTCAAGGCGGGTGCCGCGTCCGAAACGCTGCCCGTGGCCGAATGCCCGGCGGATGCGATGATTCTGGATGCGGGCCCGGACACGGTCGAGGCGCTGCGTCAGGCGATGACCGCCTGCAAGACGCTGATCTGGAACGGCCCTCTGGGCGCCTTCGAGATCGAGCCCTTCGACGCCGCCACCAATGCCGCCGCGCGCGCCGCAGCCGAGTTGACGGCGCAGGGGGCGCTGGTCTCGGTCGCGGGCGGGGGCGACACGGTCGCGGCGCTGAACAAGGCGGGCGCCGCCGAGGGGTTCACCTTCATCTCGACCGCAGGCGGCGCGTTTCTGGAATGGATGGAAGGCAAGACCCTGCCCGGCGTCGCCGCGCTGGAAGCCGCCAAGCGCTGATCCTTGCGGACGCGCGCCGCGCCTTTCAGGGGCGGCGCGCGTCCGGACCCAAGGCCGCGCGCGGGATTTTGCCCCGGTGCGGCACCAATCCTGACCTGGCTGCGGTTTCGTTAGCGTAACCAGAATTGTGACCTTGGGCTGACATGCTATGCACATGCAGAACCCAAAGAGAGAGACCCCATGCAGATGACCGACACGGTGCGCCGCATTCTGGCCAAATACGAAGGCGAGACGCCCGGCGTGAAGGCGCAGCTGGCGCGGATGCTGATGACCGGCAAGCTGGCCGGAACCGGCAAGATGATCATCCTTCCCGTCGATCAGGGCTTTGAGCACGGCCCGGCCCGGACCTTTGCCGCCAACCCGGCGGGCTATGACCCGCATTACCATTACCAGCTGGCGATCGATGCCGGGCTGAACGCCTTTGCCGCGCCTTTGGGCATGATCGAGGCCGGGGCGGACACATTTGCGGGCCAGATCCCGACCATCCTCAAGGTCAACAGCGCCAACAGCCTGATGTCGGACACGGCGGGCAAGAATCAGGCCATCACCGCATCCGTGGACGATGCGCTGCGGCTTGGCTGTGCGGCGGTGGGCTTTACCATCTATCCCGGCAGCGACATGGCCTTGGACATGTTCGAAGAGATCGTCGAGATGCGCCGCGAAGCCGCCGCCAAGGGCGTGGCGACCGTCATCTGGTCCTATCCGCGCGGCGAGGCGATCACCAAGGAAGGAGAGACGGCGATCGACGTGGCCGCCTATGCCGCCCAGATCGCGGCGCTGATCGGCGCGCATATCATCAAGATCAAGCTGTCGACCGACCATCTGATGCTGCCCGAGGCCAAAAAGGTCTATGAGGAGAAGGGCATCGACATCTCGACCCAGGCCAAGCGGGTCGCGCATTGCATGCAGGCGTCCTTTGGCGGGCGTCGGATCGTGGTGTTCTCGGGCGGCGCGTCCAAGGGCGCGGATGCGGTCTTTGACGATGCGCGCGCAATCCGCGAAGGCGGCGGCAACGGATCGATCATCGGCAGAAACAGCTTTCAACGCTCGCGCGAGGATGCGCTGGAGATGCTGGGCAAGCTGGTCGATATCTACAAGGCACCCTGATCAGATCGGGCGCCCTGATCGACCAAACGGCCGCGCCCCCGAAACGGGGGCGCGACGGCATGCAGCGCCTGACGGCGCAGGACGGGGGCCTGGCGGCCCCCTTCGCGTGATCAGACCTCTTCGATGCGCAATTCGACCGGGTCGCTGACCAGAACGCCGGTGCGGGGCAGGGCCTCGATGGCGTAATCGATGGCTTCGGGCGTGGTCTTGTGGGTCACGACCAGAACCGGAACGCTGGCCGGGCTGTGCTGGCCATATTGGCGCATCCGGTCGATCGAGATCCCGGCATCGCCCAGAACCGTCGCGACCTTGGCCAGCGCGCCGGGTTTGTCCTGCAATTCCAGCCGGATGTAATAGGCGGCGGGCACGGCGGTGCGGGCGGGTTGGGCGGCGGTCAGGCTGGCGGCGGGCTGGCCAAAGACCGGCATGCGCACGCCGCGGGCGATTTCCACGATATCGGACATGACGGCGCTGGCGGTCGGGCCTTCGCCCGCCCCGGCGCCGCGCAGCACGATCTGGCCGACGCTGTCGCCTTCGATCACCACCATGTTGGTGCCGCCGACCAGCTGGCCAAGCGGGCTGTCGGCGGGCACCAGACAGGGCGACATGCGCTGTTCCAGCCCCCGCGCGGTCATCTGCGCGACCCCCAGCAGCTTGATGCGATAGCCCATATCGGCGGCGCGGTGGATGTCGTCGATGCTGACGCGTTCGATCCCCTCGATTTCCACGGCGTCGAAACTGACCTGTGTCCCGAAGGCGATCGAGGACAGGATCGCCAGCTTGTGGCCCGCATCGATGCCCCCCACGTCCAGCGTCGGATCGGCCTCCAGATAGCCCAGCTGGCGCGCCTCTTCGAAGACGGCGTCATAGGGCAGGCCGGCGCTTTCCATCCGCGTCAGGATATAGTTGCAGGTGCCGTTCATCACGCCCATGACGCGGGTGATGCGGTTGCCCGCCAGCGATTCCGTCATCGACTTGATGACCGGGATGCCGCCCGCCACCGCCGCCTCGAACCGGATCACCCGGCCCAGGCTTTCGGCCAGTTCGGCCAGCGCATGGCCATGCATGGCCAGCAGCGCCTTGTTGGCGGTCACCACGTCCTTGCCCGACCGCAGCGCGGCCTCGATGCTGTCACGGGCGATGCCGGTATCGCCGCCGATCAGTTCGATGAACACATCGACATCATCGGCGGTGGCGACGGCCATCGGGTCATCCTCCCACCGATAGGGGGACAGGTCGGCGTCGCGGTTCTTCATCCGGTCGCGCGCGCTGATGGCGGTGATGGCCACCGCGCGGCCCGAGCGCAGCGCCAGCAGATCGGCATGGCGCTGGACGATCTTGACGACACCGATCCCGACGGTGCCAAGCCCGGCAATGCCGAGGCGGAGGGGGGACGTCATGGCAGCCTCTCATCCTTGATTTCGCGGGTGTTAGCCTGCCCGCGCGGCTGTTGCAACGCGGGATGCGGATCGGCGCGGGCGCGCGGCGCGGGAAGGGGCAGGGGGATGGCCTATTCGCGCCAGAGCCGCGTCACCCAGGATGTCGGGCGCACATAATGGCGCAGATGCTTCAGCGGGCGTTCGCGCCGCTCGCCTGTGAACAGCGCGCGCAGATGGGCCAGCGGCGGGCGGACGGGATCGGCCTCGTCCCACCGGCCCGCGATGGCGTCGGGTGGGTTCAGGCTGCCGGGGAACATCACGATGCGGGTGCCGCGCGGAATGCGGGGTTCCAGCAGATAGTTCAGCGGAAAGACCGGCACGCAATGGAACCGGAAATGCGCCAGCCAGCCGCGCGGCCAGAATTTGACCCCGCCCGGCGCATTGCGCGTCACGAAGCGCTGTTCATAACGGTATTTGTCCGCGATGCCCTGCGGATCGGCGGCAAAGATCTGCTGCAAGGGCGCCAGATTGCCCACCCGCATCCGATAGACCGAAGTCTGGCCCATCTTTTCCAGCGGCGTGTTCGGATTGCGGCCCAAAATCGTGTCATCCGGGTCGCCATGGGTGAAAAACGGGTCCAGATCGCCGGTCACGATCACGTCCAGATCCAGAAACAGCACCACCCCGGTCACATCGCCCAGATCGCCCCATAACCGCGATTTGGGCCATTTGCCCCGCGTATTGACCGGCGCCTGATAGGCGAAGGGCGGCAGCGGGCGCACCGCCACATCCGGGTGCAGCCCCGCGCCGTCATCGGTAAAACAGAACAGCCGGAACGGCGGCGTGATGTTACGCGCGATCATCGCATGCAGGCGGTTGACATATTCGGGGCCGAACTTGGTGCCCCATTTGATGCAGATGATCTGTTTCAGATTGCCGTTGCGTCCGTCGCTCATCGTCTGTCCTGCCCCGTGATGATGCCCCGGTTGTCCCATCTTGGGCGGGTCGAGGCAATGCGCCGCTTATCCGGCGTCGTAAAGGCTGCGAAACGCCGCCACTGCCGCATCCCCCGAGGCCTGCCCGGCCCGCGGTTCCGGATCGCGCGGATCGAACAGCGCTGTGCGATCCGGAAACCAGCGCATCAGCAGCCGTGCATTCGAGGCGGCATGATCGTCGCGGATCGTCTGCCGCTCGGCAGGGGTGAACAGATCGCCCCGCCCTGCAAAGCCGTCGGGGTTCTGCTCCATCAGCGTGCGGTTGGCCAGACGCACGCGGCGCGGCCCCTCCAGCGTGCGGTAAAGCCGGACCAGATCGGCCTGAGGCGAGACATTGGCCCGGATCGCCTGCGATTCGGGCGGGATCAGGTCATCCATCCCCATCGCCCCCAAAAGCGCCGCGATGCTGTCGGGGCGCGGGGTGTCGGGCAGATCCTCGGCGTAGATGTGGGGCAGCAGGCGGGCCTTGGGAAAGGTCGCGGCCCAATCATCCAGCAGCCGGTCGTAATCCAGCAGCGGGCCCACGACCCTGGTCATCAGCGCCTCGGGGTTCTGCGCCTGATTGCCGTTCCATTTGATCCATTGCTTGGTCAGCGCCTCGGCGAACAGATCCTGACGGCGCAGCCAGACCAGAATGCGGATATCGAACCCGGCAAAGGCCTGCAGCAGGGGCAGCGCGATCTGTGGCGGGCGGATCGAGAAATCCTCGGACGAGATCAGGACATCGGTGATGCCGGGCCCGGCGTGGTGCAGCTTGTCCTGCTGTTCGGCGATCATGCGCGCGGCCTCGGCCGGGTTGGCGTTCAGCGCATTGACCAGCGCGCCGCTGGCGGGCAGGCCCTTTTTGGGGCGGACATAGAACAGGCCCCGGTCGCGCAGCGCATCCTCGTTCTGGGTCAGCCAGATCTGGGCCGCCGAGGTGCCGGTCTTTTGCATGCCGATGTGAAGCCATAGACGCTGCATTCATCCCCCCTGTCGGTTATTCCCTGTCTGGCCCCTGCGGCGGGGGCAAGTCAATCTGCCGCCCGCCTGCCTGCGCCCCCGGCGATCAGCCCCGCGCCGCGCGGATCAGCGCCAGGATGTCGGCGGCGGCCGAGGGGATGTTGGTGCCCGGCCCAAAGATCGCCTTGACGCCCGCGCGGCGCAGGAAATCGTAATCCTGCTGCGGGATCACGCCGCCGCAGATGACCAATATCTCGCCCGCGCCCGCCGCCTGCAGCGCTGCGATCAGCTTGGGCGCCAGCGTCTTGTGCCCCGCCGCCTGAGAGCTGATGCCGACCACATGGACGTCATTGTCGATGGCGTCCTGTGCGGCCTCTTCGGGGGTCTGGAACAGCGGCCCCACATCCACGTCGAAGCCGATATCGGCGAATGCCGTCGCGATGACCTTGGCGCCCCGGTCATGGCCGTCCTGTCCCATCTTGACGACCAGCATGCGGGGGCGGCGGCCCTCTTCGATCGCAAAGGCGTCCACGTCGCGCTGGATCTGCGCAAAGCCTTCGTCGCCCGCATAGGCGGCGCCATAGACCCCGGCCAGCGTACGGACCTCGGCCCGGTGGCGGCCAAAGACCTCTTCCATCGCGATGCTGATCTCGCCGACCGAGGCGCGGGCGCGCGCGGCCTCGACTGCGGCTTCCAGCAGATTGCCGCCATCGCGGGCGCGGCGGGTGATTTCGGCCAGCGTGGCCGCGACACGGGCATCGTCGCGGGTGGCGCGGATCCGGGCCAGGCGTTCGATCTGGCTGTCGCGCACCGCCACGTTGTCGATATCAAGGATGTCGATCGGATCCTCGGTCTCCTTGCGGTATTTGTTGACGCCGACGATCACGTCCTGGCCACGGTCGATCAGCGCCTGACGGCGGGCGGCGGTTTCCTCGATCCGCAGCTTGGGCATGCCGCTGGCCACGGCCTTGGTCATGCCGCCCATCTCTTCGACCTCGCTGATCAGTTCCCACGCCTTGTCGGCCAGTTCGGCGGTCAGGCTTTCGATGTAATAGCTGCCCGCCAGCGGATCGACGACATGGGTGATGCCGGTTTCCTCCTGCAGGATCAGCTGGGTGTTCCGCGCGATCCGGGCGCTGAAATCGGTGGGCAGGGCGATGGCCTCGTCCAGCGCATTGGTGTGCAGCGACTGTGTGCCGCCAAGCGCCGCCGACATCGCCTCGTATGCCGTGCGGATGACGTTGTTATAGGGGTCTTGCTCTTGCAACGACACGCCCGAGGTCTGGCAATGCGTCCGCAGCATCAGGCTGCCCTGCTTCTTTGGTTCAAATTCCGACATGATCTTGTGCCACAGCAGGCGGGCGGCCCGCAGCTTGGCTATTTCCATAAAGAAATTCATGCCGATGGCGAAAAAGAACGACAGCCGTCCGGCGAACGCATCCACATCCATGCCCGCCGCGATGGCCGCGCGGACATATTCACGCCCGTCGGCCAGCGTATAGGCCAGTTCCTGCACCAGGTTCGCCCCGGCCTCCTGCATGTGATAACCGGAAATCGAGATGCTGTTGAACCTGGGCATCTGATCCGAGGTGTACTGGATGATATCGGCGATGATCCGCATGCTGGGTTCGGGCGGATAGATATAGGTGTTGCGGACCATGAACTCCTTGAGAATGTCGTTCTGAATGGTGCCTGACAGGACCGCACGGGAATGGCCCTGTTCCTCTCCCGTCACGATGAAGCTGGCAAGGATCGGGATGACCGCGCCGTTCATGGTCATCGACACCGACACCTGATCCAGCGGGATGCCGTCGAACAGGATCTTCATGTCCTCGACCGAATCGATGGCGACGCCCGCCTTGCCGACATCGCCCTCGACCCGGGGATGGTCGCTGTCATAGCCCCGATGCGTCGCCAGATCGAAGGCCACTGACACGCCCTGCTGTCCCGCAGCCAGGGCGCGACGATAGAACGCATTCGACGCCTCGGCGGTCGAGAACCCGGCATATTGCCGGATGGTCCAGGGGCGCCCGGCATACATCGTCGCGCGGGGGCCTCGCGTGAACGGAGCCAGCCCGGGCAGGCCGCCAAGGTGGTCCAGCCCGTCCGTATCGGCCTCGGTATACAGCGGTTTGACGGCGATGCCTTCCAACGTCTGCCATGTCAGACTGTCGGGGTCGCGGCCCTTCAATTCGCTCTGCGCCAGCCGCTGCCAGTCCTGCATCGTGGGTTTTGTCATGATCCATCCTTTCGCGTGGCGCGTCCTGCCCTATATTCAGAGCATGACGAGGTGCCGATGAAGTTGAAATTCCTGATAGTCGTGATGGCTTTGGCCGCGATGGGACCGGCGCGCGATGCGCCCGTTCCCGAGACCGCCGCCGATGCCACCCCTGATGCGGGCAGCGCCCGCGACAGCACGCCGCAGCGCAATCCCGCCCGATTGCCACCCGTATCCCAGCAGGTCGGCCCGCCCGATCCTGCTGCCAGCGCGCAGCCGGACGAATCCGTCCTGATCCGCGATGCCGCCGATGTGGCGCCACAGGATTTCCTGTGGCAGGCCCGCCCGGTGGTGGTCTTTGCCGACACGCCGGACGACCCGGCCTTCGTCGAACAGATGCGGGCGTTGCGGCGCGACGAACGCGGGCTTGAGGCGCGCGACGTGGTGGTGGTCACCGACAGCGATCCGGCCGCCAACAGCGAATGGCGGCAGGAACTGAGGCCGCGCGGCTTTTCGCTGGTGATCATCGACAAGGACGGGCAGGTCAAGATCCGCCGCCCCAGCCCCTGGGACGTCCGGGAGATCGGCCGCGCCATCGATCGCCTGCCGCTGAGACGGCAAGAGGTCGGGCGGGGCAGCCTGCTGCGCTGAGCGGCAGCGCGGGGCCTGCGAAACTTGTGGATTTGTGGGGCGTTCCCTATATCATGGACAGAACCCGGCAGCCTGCCGGACATCGGAAAGGGAACGATCATGGCCAAACCGCACGCAGACCGCAGCGCCGCGCCCGTGGTGCCGGCCCGCCCCGCCAAGCCCGTCGCGCGCATCGCGGCCCCGCGCCCCGAGGCGCTGTTGACCAAACCCTCGGCCATCAGCCGTGCCAATGAAATCGTGCGGGCCATCGGGTTGCGTCCCATCACCGGCCTCTCGGGTCCGAAGATCGGCTACTGACGCCGCGCGCATCCGGCGCATCGCGCAACCCCTCGCGCAGAAGCCGCTCGCGCAGGATGGCCAGTTCACCCGGCAGATATTGCGCCACCAGCGCTGCCGCATCGGCCTCGTCCTGATCCAGCATCTGCTCTACCGCATCGACGCCGCCGCGCAGGCATTCGGTCAGCACGCGGATCGCCTGAATGCCGCTGTCGCGGGTCTCCTCCATCAGCGACAAGTAATCCCCCATCATCTGCGCCGCCCGCGCCCCATCCCGCCGCGCCATGCGCCGCAGGTCCGTGGCCAGCGCCTCCATGATCGACAACAGCCGGTAATACAGCACGATCGGGTCGATGACCGGGGCGGGCAGGATGTGGATATCGGCCACCACTGCGGCAAAGATGCGGTCATTGGCATGCTGGGGCAGGGTGGGCACGAAATCGCCGGTCTCGATCCGCGCGATCAGCGCCGCCGCATCCGCAGCCGAGGGCACCTGCTGTTCCAGCGCAAAGACATGGGCGCGGATCTCGGCCAGCAGGGCGCGCTGCAGATCCGCCTCGCGCGCGCGGCGCAGGGCGGCATCGCGGCGCCGGGTCTGACCTGCGACCACGATCCAGCCGATGGCGACGAACAGGCCGGTGACGACCGCCTGTTGCAGCTGCGGGCTGAGGACGTCGTCAAGCGGCGGCATGGACATCTGCGCCATCAAAAGGGGTGGGGCCGGAACCCGCAGGCACCGCCATGCGTCGGGTCATCATGACAAGGAGAGCTGCGATGCGATTATGCCTGACAGCCGCGATGGCCCTGTGGCCGGTGATGGCCCCTGCCGATGCCGGGCGGGGCGCATCCCTGCCGGTGACGCGACTGCAGGCGGACACGCTGGACGGAATGCGCTGGCAGGCCCGCCCGGTGGTGGTTCTGGGCGAAGCCGGGGCCGTGGCCCGGCAGATCGAGGCGTTCCGCCCCGCTGCCGGGGCCTTGGCCGAACGCGAGGTCACCTTGCTGACCGACGGGCCGGGCGCGGACGGGTTGCGGCCCGCGCAGGGGCTGCGCGTGCTGCTGATCGGCAAGGATGGCGGCGTCAAGCTGCGCCGCGACGCGCCGGTCACTGCGGATGAGATCATCGGTCTGATCGACGCCATGCCGATGCGCCGGCGCGAGGCGGAATAGGGGGTCATGCCCGCCGCCCCCTGATCCGCGTCACGGCCAGCAGAACGGCGGCCAGATGCGCCAGCGCCGTGCCCGCCAGCGCCTGCGGCGCGGTGATCCGCGCATCCAGCAGCAGCCACAGGCCCAGGCCCCAGATCACTGCGCTGACCGGCAGGGCCACCAGCCAGAAGCCGGGTCCGCGCCAGAACCCCGACAGCGCGCCGAAGATCAGCTGGAACAGAGCCAGCGCGACCAGCGGCGGCAGGATATAGGCCAGCGGCAGATCCGTTCCGCCCACGGGAACCAGCGCCCCTCCCGCCACCACCAGCACCCCGGCCGCCCCGGACAGGGCAACCAGCGCGGCCAGCAGCGCGGCGGGCAGGGTGCGGGTCATTCGAATTCCATGATGATCTCATCGACCTTCAGGCTTTCGCCCTGCGTGGCGGACACCGATTTTACCACGCCCTTGCGTTCGGCGCGCAGGATGTTTTCCATCTTCATCGCTTCGACCGTGGCCAGCGCCTGACCCTCCTGCACTTCGTCGCCTTGGGCGACATTGATGCGCACGATCAGGCCGGGCATCGGACAAAGCAGGAATTTCGACGTGTCGGGCGGCAGTTTCTCGGGCATCAGCCGGGCCAGTTCCGCCGCGCGCGGTCTGCGGACATGGACGCGAAGATCGGCGCCGCGCATCCGCAGCCGCAGGCCTGCCGGGATCTTGTCGACCTTGACCACCAGCGGCTGCCCGTCCACCGTCAGCCGTGCCAGAGACTGACCGGGGCGCCAGTCGCCCGTCACCCGCAGCACGATCCCGGCAATCGCGACATCCGCGCCGTCGCGGTCAGCGGTGATCCGGACGGGCCAGTCCTGCCCGGCGGCAAAGACCACCCAGTCTTCGCCCACGCGGCGTTCATGATGGCTCAGCCTGCCGCTGATGCGGGCGCGGCGGATTTCGGCGACGCGGTGCATGGCCGCCGCCGCCGCCGCCAGTCGGTGCAGATCGTCGTCGGGCAATGTCGCGCCCTGAAAGCCGTCGGGATATTCCTCGGCGATAAAGGCGGTGGTGATGTCGCCCGACACGAATTTCGGATGGTCCATGACCGCCGACAGGAAGGGCAGGTTATGCCCGATCCCCTCGACCTCGAACCCGTCCAGCGCGCTGCGCATCGCCTCGATCGCGGCAAGGCGGGTGGGCGCCCATGTGCACAGCTTCGCGATCATCGGGTCATAGAACATGCTGATCTCGCCGCCCTCGAAGACGCCGGTGTCGTTCCTGACCGCCGCCGGGCCGGTGGGCGCGTCAAGGGCCAGCCATTTGCCGCTGTCCAGCATCGGTCCCGCCGCCACCTCGACCGGAGGACGATAGCGCGACAGCCGTCCGATCGAGGGCAGAAAGCCGCGATAGGGATCCTCGGCATAAAGCCTGCTTTCCATCGCCCATCCGGTGATCTTCAGATCGGATTGTGCGAAGGGCAGGGGTTCGCCCGCAGCGACGCGGATCATCTGTTCGACCAGATCGACGCCGGTAATAAGTTCGGTCACCGGATGTTCGACCTGCAGCCGGGTGTTCATTTCCAGGAAATAGAAATTCCGGTCGCCGTCCACGATGAACTCCACCGTCCCCGCGCTGGTATAGCCGACCGCCTTGGCCAAAGCGACCGCCTGGCTGCCCATCGCGGCGCGTGTCGCCTCGTCGAGGAACGGGGACGGCGCCTCTTCGATGACCTTCTGGTTGCGGCGCTGGATCGAACATTCGCGTTCATGCAGATAGACGGCATTGCCATGCTGGTCGGCCAACACCTGAATTTCGATATGGCGCGGCTGCGTGACGAATTTCTCGATGAAGATGCGGTCGTCGCCAAAGCTGTTCGCGGCCTCGGATTTCGACGATTCGAAACCCTCGCGCGCCTCGTCATCGCTCCAGGCGATGCGCATGCCCTTGCCGCCGCCGCCCGCGCTGGCCTTGATCATCACCGGATAGCCGATGCCCGCGCTGATCACCGCCGCCTCGTCCGCATCGGCGATCAGGTCCATATGGCCCGGCACGGTGCTGACGCCCGCCACCTGCGCCAGTTTCTTCGAGGTGATCTTGTCGCCCATCTGTTCGATCGCGCCCGAGGGAGGGCCGATGAAGACGACGCCCGCAGCCTCCAGCGCCTCGGCGAATTTGCGGTTTTCCGACAGGAAGCCATAGCCGGGGTGGACGGCCTCGGCCCCGGTCTGGCGGATCGCATCCATGATGCGGTCGATGACGATATAGGACTGGTTGGCGGGGGCGGGGCCGATATGGACGGCCTCGTCGGCCATGCGGACATGCAGCGCATTGCGGTCGGCGTCGGAATAGACGGCGACGGTGGCGATGCCCATGCGCCGCGCGGTCTTGATGACGCGGCAGGCGATCTCGCCCCGGTTGGCGATCAGGATCTTCTTGAACATGGGCTCCCCCCCAGGACGGAACATGAAAAAGCCGCCCAAAGCGCGGGGCTTTGGACGGCTTTGCAGATTGTCGGCGCGCCGGGCGCGCCGGTCAGCGGATCATTCGCAGAGGCGAACGTCGTTGCACAGCGCACCGGCCGCGCCGCCGATGGCTGCGCCCTTGATGGCGTTGCCGCCGCCGACCGATGCGATGGTCGCGCCGACGCCTGCGCCGATAAGCGCGCGGTCAGTGTCGGTCGGGTTGATACCCTGAGTACAGCCGGCGATCGCCGTGGTGCCGACCAAAGCGGCGATGGCAAGGAATTTGGACATGATGAGAACCCCGTGGTGTAAGTGGCAGAGGCGTCACGCCGCCCCTGCCGGATCGATCGAGAAAAAGCGCAGCGATCAGTAGCGGCGCTGGCAGACGCCCGCGTCGTCGCACAGCGCGCCGCCGACAGCGCCGATGGCCGCGCCGGTTGCCATATCTTCGTCAAGCGCCCGGGCGATGACCGCACCGGCAACCGCGCCGCCAGCCGCACGCTGAGCGTCGGGCGAGATGCCGCCGCCCTGATAGCCGGGCGCGCAGGCCGAAAGACCGGCCGCGACCAGAGCCAGACCGGCCAGACGAAGAGTGATGGATTTCTGCATGATGTGGTGCCTGTGGTGATGGGCCCGTTCAGGGCCGGTTGTAGGTCATGGGGGTTTATTGCACAGCCGTGCCCCGCGTCAAACTGACATGCGTGTGACTTCAAGGGGTTCAGCATCAAGTCGCCCATTAACGGTCGTCAACCTCGTCGTCGCCGTCGTCCCAACCGTCTTCGTCGTCCCAGTCAAAGGCCGGAGGCGCATCCTTGACGAACAGTTCGGGAAAGGCCTCTTCGGCGATGGTCATGTCGACTTGCAGCAGCTGCTCGTAATCGGCGGGGTCGAATTCGCCGACCGCCTTGACCTCGCGTCCGATCAGCCAGGACAGGCGCCCGGCATCCAGATTGCCGCGCACGAAAGGCTCGTCGCCGAACTTGGCGATCAGGGCGGACAGAAAGCCCGCATCGGCGCGCTTGTCGGCGGGCCTGCGGTCCTTGTAGCGTTCGCGCCGCGTGATGGGCGTGGCGCCCTTCTTGCGGTTTTCGCGACGGATGACGAACTGGAAATCGGTGCCGGGCAGCCGCCCGGGAAATCCGCGATGCTTCAGCATGGCAGGGCCCCTTTGCTGGGGCGCGCGGAGACTGCTGCGCACGGGCAGGCTGGCCGCCCGCGCGCGATGATGGACGTGCGGGTGTTAGCCGAACTTGCCGCTGTAGACGGGCTCGGTCGTGACCGGGTTGACCATCGGGGCTGCGGGTGCGGTCGGCACATAGACATCGGCGGGCTGCTGGCGCTGGCACGCGGCAAAGGCCGAAACCAGCACGAGGCCGAGGATGATTTTCTTCGACATGGAAAAAGGCTCCTGTAAAGCGGACGACTGTGCGCCCGGCTGCTCGGGTTGTGGACGGCTTGTTGGGTGGCCGACCTGGCGCGCATGATAACCAAGCCGCCGGTCCGCAGACAGCCAAGGGTCCGCCCCGGCGTCACGCCGTCCCTGGCCTGTGGCCCGGCTGCATCATTCACGACCTTGTGCATCCCTGTGCCCCCCATGCCCCATCACAGCGGAATGTTGTCGTGTTTTTTCCACGGGTTCGTCAGCCGCTTGCCGCGCAGGCTGGCGAAGGCGCGGGCCACCCGGCGGCGGGTCGAACGCGGCTGGATCACCTCGTCGATAAAGCCCTTTTCGGCGGCGACGAAGGGATTGGCAAAGCGGTCCTCGTAATCCTTGGTCCGGGCGGCGATCTTGTCGGGGTCGCCCAGCTCGCTGCGATACAGGATCTCGACCGCGCCCTTGGCCCCCATCACGGCGATTTCCGCCGTGGGCCAGGCATAGTTGAAATCGCCGCGCAGATGCTTGGACGCCATCACGTCATAGGCCCCGCCATAGGCCTTGCGGGTGATCACCGTCACCTTGGGCACCGTCGCCTCGCCATAGGCGAACAACAGTTTCGCGCCATGCTTGATGACGCCGCCATATTCCTGACCGGTGCCGGGCAGAAAACCCGGCACGTCGACCAGCGTCAGGATCGGGATCTCGAACGCATCGCAGAACCGCACGAACCGCGCCGCCTTGCGGGAACTGTCGATGTCCAGACAGCCCGCCAGCACCATTGGCTGATTGGCCACGACGCCGACGCTCTGACCCTCGATGCGGATGAAACCGATGATGATATTGCCTGCGAAATCGCGCTGGATTTCATAGAAATCGCCTTCGTCCGCGACCTTGGCGATCAGTTCCTTCATGTCATAGGGCTGGTTCGGGTTGTCGGGGATCAGCGTGTCCAGACTGGGTTCGATCCGCAGCGGGTCGTCGAAAAAGGGCCGCGTCGGGGCCTTTTCGCGGTTGTTCAGCGGCAGGAAATCGAACAGGCGGCGGATTTCCGACAAGGCCTCGACATCGTCCTGAAAGGCACCGTCCGCGACGGATGATTTCCTGGTATGCGTGCCCGCGCCGCCCAGCTGTTCGGCAGTTACCACCTCGTTCGTGACGGTTTTCACCACATCGGGACCGGTCACGAACATGTAGGACGTGTCGCGCACCATGAAGATGAAATCGGTCATCGCCGGGGAATAGACCGCCCCGCCCGCGCAGGGCCCCATGATCACGCTGATCTGCGGGACCACGCCGGATGCCAGCACATTGCGCTGAAACACATCCGCATAGCCCGCAAGGCTGGCCACGCCTTCCTGGATCCGCGCGCCGCCCGAATCGTTCAGCCCGATCACCGGGGCGCCGTTCTGCATCGCCATATCCATGATCTTGCAGATCTTCTGCGCATGGGTTTCCGACAAGCTGCCGCCAAAGACGGTAAAGTCCTGGCTGAACACATAGACCATGCGCCCGTTGATCGTGCCCCAGCCCGTGACGACCCCGTCGCCATAGGGGCGGTCATCCTGCATCCCGAAATCGGTGCTGCGATGGGCGACGAACATGTCGAATTCCTCGAAGCTCTCTTCGTCCAGCAGCAGGTCGATCCGTTCGCGGGCGGTCAGCTTGCCGCGTGCATGCTGGGCGTCGATCCGGCGCTGGCCGCCGCCAAGACGGGCCTCGGCGCGGCGGCGTTCCAGTTCGTGCAGAATGTCCTTCATCGCGGGCCTCCCTGATCCTTGGCCGCAGGCTAGCGGGTGATGCGGGGGCGGCAAAGGAAAATCGGGTAACTTTGCAAAATGTAGAGGCTTTGGAATGCGCAAACTGAAAACCTGCAAACTTGGCCGAAGGCGGTCGTGCGTGACGGGTCTTGACGGGACGCAGGTGGGCGGGCAATCCGGCAGCATGGGATTGCAGATCGATACCGGGGCCATTCTGGCCAATCACGCGGCGCTGGCGGCCAAGGCCCCCGGCGCCATCGCCGCTGCCGTGGTCAAGGCCGATGCCTATGGCCTGGGCGCGGCCCATGTCGCGCCCGCGCTGTATGCGTCCGGGGTGCGGCAGTTCTTCGTGGCGCTGGCGCGCGAGGGGCGGGCGATCCGCCCCCTGCTGCCCCCCGATGCGCAGATCAACATTCTGTCGGGCCATCTGGAGGGCGAGGATCTGACCGGTCTGACCCCGGTCCTGAACAGCCCGGCCCAATTCTTTCGCGACCGCGCGATGCGGCCCGGCCAGCCCTTTGCCATCCAGCTGGACAGCGGCATGAACCGCCTTGGCATGGAAGCCTCCGAATGGGCCGCGATCCGGTCCGAGGCGATGGCGGCGCGCCCCGCCTTCATCATGTCGCATCTGGCCTGCGCGGATGAACCAGACCACCCCGCCAATGCCGCCCAGCTGGCGGCGTTTCGCGCCATGACCGATGGCTGCGACGTGCCCCGGTCGCTGGCCGCCACCGGTGGCATCCTGCTGGGGCCGGAATATCATTTCGACATGGTGCGGCCCGGTGTGGGTCTCTACGGGGGCATGCCCTTTGCCGGGGCGCGGCCCGTGGTGCAGCTGTCTTTGCGCGTGATCCAGACCCGCGCGGTCGCGTCGGGCGAGATGGTGGGCTATGGCGCCACCTGGCATGCCGCCCGCGACAGCCGCATCGCCACCGTCGATGCGGGCTATGCGGATGGCATCCTGCGGGCGCTGTCCTCCAGCGGGGTGCAGCTTTATGCGGGTGATCGGGGCTGTCCGGTGGTGGGCCGGGTGTCGATGGATCTGATCACCGTGGATGTGACCGATCTGGACACGGTGCCCGACCGGCTGGACCTGATCTGCCCGGCCCAGCCCATCGACCGGCTGGCCGATCTGGCCGGCACCATCGGATACGAGATCCTGACCTCGCTTGGCGCCCGCTATCCGCGGACCTGGCGGTGACCCCCATCCGGGCGGTCGGGCGTCCCGCGCTGCATCTGCTGCGCGGGATGGGGG
>NZ_RQRT01000025.1 GCF_004335005.1 Paracoccus nototheniae
GATGGGTCTGGGCTTTGGCGGCCCGCCCCCCGGCCTTTCGGGCAACTGACACGCTGAAAAGGCCGGGTCTTACCCCGGCCTTTTTCATCGCTTTGGACCGGTCATGAAAAAGCCGCCGCGCGGGATCCGCGCGGCGGCTTTCATGTCAGAAGGACTGCGATCAGCCGCCCTGGGTCAGGCCGCCATTGCGCTGCTGGATCATCATGAACGTGTCGAACGTGTATTCCGCCGTCTGCTGATACAGATACCAGTCGTCGCGGAACTGCAGCATCGCCTCGTACTGGGTCTTGAACGACTCGTTCTCGGCCGAGACTTCGGCATAGACCTCGTTGGCGGCGGCATAGGCGGCGACCAGAATCTCTTCGCTGAAGGACCGCAGCTGCGCGCCCGACCCGACCAGTTCCTTGAGCGCGGTCGGGTTCAGGTAATCGTATTTGGCCAGCATGTTCTGGTCCGTTGCCTGCGCGGCGGTGCGGAACAGCGATTTGTAAGTCTCGGGCAGGGCATCCCACTGGCCCTTGTTCACGAAGAAGCTGACCGTCGGGCCACCTTCCCAGAAACCGGGATAGTAGTAATAGGGCGCGACCTTCTGGAAGCCCAGCTTGCTGTCGTCATAGGGGCCGACCCATTCCGCCGCATCGATCGTGCCGCGTTCCAGCGAGGGATAGATGTCGCCACCCGCGATCTGCTGCGGCACCACGCCCATCTTTTCCACGACCCGGCCGGCCAGACCGGAAATCCGCATCTTCAACCCCTGAAGGTCGGACAATGCATTGATTTCCTTGCGATACCATCCGCCCATCTGGGTGCCGGTATTGCCGCCCGGATAGCTGACCAGATTGTACTGTTCCAGGAAGGTGTTGTAATTCTGGATCCCGCCGCCGTGATAGTTGAAGGCCGCCTTGGACCGCGCCGAGAAGGTAAAGGGCAGGTCGGCGCCGCAGGCGAATGCCGGATCCTTGCCCCAGTTGTAATAGCCGACCGAATGCGAACATTCGACGGTGCCGTCGGTGGTGGCGTTGATCGCATCCAAGCCCGGAACGATCTCTCCTGCCGAAAAGACCTGGATTTGGAAACGCCCGTCGGTCGCCTCGGACAGGCGGGTCGAGATTTCCTCGGCCCCGCCATAGATCGTGTCCAGCGATTTGGGGAAGGACGAGGCCAGACGCCAGTTGATCTGCGGCGCCTCTTGCGCGATGGCCGGGGCGGCCAGCATGCTGCCCGCCGCTGCCGCAGCGCCTCCGACCGAAGCGCGGGTCAGAAAGGACCGGCGGTCCAGGCTTTTGGAATCTTTCATTCTCTCTCCTCCGCTTCGGGCGGGAGGGCCCCCTCGGCCCTTGTCATCCCACCCTGCTGGCCTGCAGTTTAGCCCCGGTTTTTCCCCTGTCGAGGGTTGGCGTTCCCTGCGGGGCGGTTATTTTCGGTCCCACCCCCGCCGCAGGGCCAAAGCCCGCATCCCGGCGATTGTGCGCGGCAAATCCGCGCATTAACAGGGAGGGCACGCGCGCGGCAGAGGAGGTTACGATGCGGATCGAGGAATGGCAGCCCGACCTGTCCGGTCAACCCGGTCCCAAGTTCCGGGCATTGGCCAATGCGCTGCGCGAGGCGGCGCGTTCGGGCGTGTTGGCGCCCGGCACGCGGCTGCCGCCGATGCGCGATCTGGCATGGCGGCTGAAGGTCACCACCGGCACCGTCGCCCGCGCCTATCAGGCCGCCGCCGCCGAGGGCGTGGTCGAAAGCCATGTCGGACGGGGCAGCTTCATCGCCGCGCCGCGCCCGCCCCGGCCCGTGCCGCAGCCGCTGCTGTATGAAAGTCTGGACCATCCGGCATCCCAGCAGGGGCCGGTCGATCTGCGCATCGCGCAGCTGCCCGATTGCGGTCAGGTGCGCATCATCACCGCCCATCTGGCGGCGCTGGCCGGGGGGCTGGATGCCGATCTGCTGGATTACATGCCGATGAGCCGCGATCAGGATTGCCGGGCGGCGGCGCTGGACTGGATGGCGGATCGCCCGCTTGGGCCCCGCTCGGTCGATGATCTGGTGCTGACGCATGGCGGGCAGCATGCGATCACGCTGGTCATTGCGCTGTGTCTGGCCGACCGGCCCGCGCAGGTGATGACCGAGGCGCTGACTTATCCCGGCATCACCCATGCCGCGCGGCTGATGCGCGCCCAAAGCCTGCCGGTCGCGCTGGACAATCAGGGGATGATCCCTGCCGATCTGGACCGGGTGGCGCGGGCCAGTGGCGCGCGGCTGGTCTGCCTGACGCCCTCGGCCCAGAACCCGACGCTGGCGGGCATGGGGCCTGCGCGCCGCGCCGCCATCGTCGAGGTCGCGCGTCGCCACGACCTGCAGGTGATCGAGGATGAATGCTATGCCCCCATCCCCCGGCCCGACGCCCCGCCCAGCCTGAGGGCGCTGGCGCCCGAGCGGGTCTGGCATGTGACCAGCCTGTCCAAGATCGTCGCCGCAGGCTTGCGTTTCGGCATCCTGATCTGCCCCGAAGGGATGGGTCAGGCGGGTCGCGTCGCCGCCCAGCACAGCCATATGGGCCTGTCGCTGCCGATCACCGGGCTGGTCACGCGGCTGATGCGGTCGGGCGATGCGGCCCGCATCGCCGATCTGGTCCATGCCGAGGTGGGCGACCGGCTGGCGCTGGCGCTGGACTGTCTGGCGGGTCTGGATGTGGTCTGGCAACCCGGCGTGCCGATGGTCTGGCTGCCTTTGCGCAGGCCCTGGAATGCGACCGATTTCGTCGCGCGGGCGGCGGCGGCGGGGGCGATCGTGCGGCCTGCATCGGATTTCGCGGTGCCGGGGGCGGCAGCGCCGGGGCAGGGCGTGCGCATCGGCCTGAACTGCCGGATGCCGCCCGAACGGCTGGCACTGGCGCTTAACGCGCTTGGCCAGATGGCGCGCGCGGGGCCGGGGGTGGGGCCGGATTAAGGCCTCTGGCGCGGTCTGCCAGAGGCGGTGGCAGCCACCCGGGGTGGTTGCAAGAAGACGCGCGACCGGGGCTGCCGGTCGCGCGTCAAAAGGTCAGCGCAGGATGCTGCGACCGGCGAATTCCGCCGTGGCGCCCAGCATTTCCTCGATCCGGATCAGCTGGTTGTATTTCGCCAACCGGTCCGACCGGGCCAGCGAGCCGGTCTTGATCTGACCGCAATTCGTGGCGACAGCCAGATCGGCGATGGTCGCATCCTCGGTCTCGCCCGAGCGGTGCGACATCACCGATGTGAACCCCGCGCGGTCGGCCATGCGCACCGCGTCCAGCGTTTCGGACAGGGTGCCGATCTGGTTGACCTTGACCAGCAGGCTGTTGGCGCAGCCTTTTTCGATGCCTTCGGCCAGACGGCGCGGGTTGGTGACGAACAGATCGTCGCCGACCAGCTGGATGCGGTCACCAAGACGGTCGGTCAGCAGCTTCCAGCCCTCCCAGTCATCCTCGGAACAGCCGTCCTCGATCGACAGGATCGGATAGCTGTCGCAGAGCGCGGCCAGATAATCGACATTCTCGCCGGGGGTCAGGGATTTGCCCTCGCCCTTCATCTCGTACTTGCCGCCGCGGAAATATTCGGTGGCCGCGCAATCCAGCGCCAGCATGACGTCGTCGCCGGGACGATAACCGGCCTTTTCGATGGCCTTGAGGATGAAATCCAGCGCGTCGCGGGTGGAGGACAGGTTGGGTGCAAAGCCGCCCTCATCGCCGATGCCGGTCGACAGACCCGCCGCCGACAGCTCCTTTTTCAGGGTGTGGAAGATTTCCGACCCCATGCGCACGGCCTCGCGGATGTTCTCCGCACTGACCGGCATGATCATGAATTCCTGAATGTCGATCGGATTGTCGGCATGTTCGCCGCCATTGATGATGTTCATCATCGGCACCGGCAGGATGCGCGCCGCCGTGCCCCCGACATAGCGATAAAGGGGTTGGCCGGTCGCCTCGGCCGCAGCCTTGGCGGCGGCCAGCGACACGCCCAGAATCGCGTTGGCGCCAAGGCGGGCCTTGTTGGGGGTGCCGTCCAGTTCGCACATCATCGCGTCGATTGCGCGCTGTTCGGTCACGTCCTCGCCCACCAGATTTTCGGCGATCTCGCCGTTCACGGCGGCCACGGCCTCCAGCACGCCCTTGCCCATATAGCGGGCCTTGTCGCCGTCGCGCTTTTCGACCGCCTCATGTGCGCCCGTCGAGGCGCCCGAGGGGACCGCCGCGCGGCCCATCGAGCCGTCTTCCAGCGTCACATCGACCTCGACGGTCGGATTGCCGCGGCTGTCCAGAATTTCACGGGCGAAAATGTCGATGATGGCAGTCATGAAGACCCTCCGTTGATGCTTGGCGCCTTCTTAGCGCCCCCGTCCCTCAGCCGCAATCATCACGGCAGCTTGATCATCGCCCAGATCGGCAGATGGTCGGAGGCCTCGCGCGCGCCCGCCTCGTTGAAGACGCCGCTGTCCAGCAGATCCAGATTGCGCGACATGGCCATGCGGTCCAGCCGCAGCCGGGGCAGGGGCGCGGGATAGGATGGGCCCGGCGCGATCACCCGGAACCCGGCCAGCGATTCCAGCCCGCGGTCGTCACGCCATTCGTTGAAATCGCCCATCAGAACAATGTGATCTTCGGCAATACGAGAGGCCTGCGCGGTGATCCGGGTCAGCTGCGCCCGGCGCGAGGATCGCGCCAGCCCCAGATGCACGCCGATCACCGTCAAGCCCGGCAGGCGCAGCGCGACCGCGCCGCGCGGTTCCAGCCCCGGCAAGGGCAGGCGGCGCAGCACCGCCTGTTCGGCTAGATGCGGGCGCATCAGGATGGTCTGGCCATGCCAGCCCAGACTGCTGTCGGTGGTGCCGGTGATGGCGGCGGGCACCAGTCCGGTCTCGGACTGGATCAGCTTGCGTGGCAAGGCCTCGGGGCGGGCGCCATAGCGGAAATCGACCTCTTGCAGGGCGATGATGTCGGGGTCCAGCGCCCGGATCACCGCCAGATTGCGCAAGGGCGCATGCGGGCCGGTGATGCCCCGGCATTTGTGCAGATTGTAACTGGCAAGTTTCAGCATGCGTCCGTCCGGGCTGTCATGTCGGGGCATCTTGGCGGGGATCGCGGCGCCTGCAAGGGGCCGGGTGCCCGAACCCCCTCAGGTGCCGCAAAAGGTCTGGCGGACAGCCTCGGATCCGGTCGGGGCATGGGCCAGATCTGCCCAATCCTCATGCAGATCGCGGGGATGGGTGACCGCCTCGAACAGCCGGTCGAACGGCCCCATGTCGCCCGCCACGGCCGAGGCGATGGCGGCCTCGACCCGGTGGTTGCGGGGGATGCGGCGGGGATTGGCCCGTGCCATCACCGCAAGATCGGGCGACAAGGCCTGCCAGTCGCGTGCCCAAGCGTCAAAGCCGTCGCGGTCGGTGAATTCATCCCGCGCGGTGCCGTCGGACAGGCCCGCAAAGACGCGGGTGAAATCGGCGCGCTGCACGGCCATCAGGCCCAGCAGGCGTTCGATCAGCGCCTGATGGGGGGCGCCCTCGATCCCCAGCTTGGCGCCGAAACGGCGCAGCCATGCGGCCTGATACAGCGGTGCAAAGCGGTGCACGGATGTGGTCGCGGCCTCGACCGCCGGTTCCTCATCCCCCATCAGCGGAATCAGGCAGGTGGCGAACTGGGCAAGGTTCCACACCGCGATATTGGGCTGATTGGCCCAGGCATAGCGCCCCTGCCGGTCGATCGAGGAGAACACCGTGTCGGGATGATAGACATCCATGAAGGCGCAGGGGCCATAGTCGATCGTCTCGCCGGAAATGGCCATGTTGTCGGTGTTCATCACCCCATGAATGAACCCAAGCGCCATCCATTGCGCGATGGTGTCGGCCTGGGCTGCGACCACCCGGTCCAGCAGGTCCAGCGGCCCGCTGGCCTGCGGATAATGGCGCGCGATCACATGATCGGTCAGCGCGGCCAGCGCATCCTTGCGGTCGCGGACGGCGAAATACTGGAATGTGCCGACGCGGATATGGCTGGCGGCCACGCGGGTCAGGACCGCGCCGGGCAGACCGCCCTGTTCGCGCCAGACATCCTCTCCTGTCGCCACTGCCGCCAGGGCGCGGGTGGTGGGAACCCCCATCGCGGCCATGAATTCCGACACCAGATATTCGCGCAGCACCGGCCCCATCCAGGCCCGCCCGTCGCCACGCCGAGAAAATGGCGTCGGGCCTGCGCCCTTCAGCTGAATGTCGAACCGGGCGCCGTCGGGGGCGGTGACCTCTCCCAGCAGGACGGCGCGTCCGTCACCCAGTTGCGGGACGAAACCGCCGAACTGATGGCCCGCATAGGCCTGTGCCAAGGGCGCCGCGCCCGCCGGCACGTCATTGCCCGACAGCATGCCCACCGTCAGCGCGTCCCGGTCCAGCCCCAGCCTGTCCGCCAGCGGCCCGTTCAGCGCCAGAAGGCGCGGGGCCGTTACCGGGGTCGGGTCCACGCGGGCGAAAAACCCCTCGGGCATCCGGGCATAGCTGTTGTCGAAACGGATCATCTGGGTCTCCTTCCCTTCTTACATAGGGGCGCATGGCGGCTTTGCCAGCCCGCAACCCTTGCGCGACGCCCCGCAAGGGCGTATCGCCGGGCGGCAAAAGGAGCCTGTTCATGAAATTTCTCGACCTCGCCAAAGTCTATATCCGCTCGGGCGGCGGCGGCGCGGGCTGCGTGTCCTTCCGGCGCGAGAAGTTCATCGAATATGGCGGCCCCGATGGCGGCGATGGCGGACGCGGCGGCGATGTCTGGGCCGTGGCGGTCGAGGGGCTGAACACCCTGATCGATTTCCGCTATCAGCAGCATTTCTTTGCCAAATCCGGCCAGCACGGCATGGGCAGCCAGATGACCGGCAAATCTGCCGACGATGTCGAGTTGCGCATTCCCGTGGGCACCGAAATTCTGGACGAGGACGAGGAAACCGTCATCGCCGATCTGACCGAGGTCGGCCAGCGCGTGCTGCTGGCCAAGGGCGGCAATGGCGGTTGGGGCAACCTGCATTTCAAATCCTCGACCAATCGCAGCCCGCGCACCGCCAATCCGGGGCTGGAAGGGGTCGAACGCACCATCTGGCTGCGGCTGAAGCTGATCGCCGATGCCGGGCTGGTGGGTCTGCCCAATGCCGGGAAATCGACCTTTCTGGCCGCCGTGTCGAATGCGCGGCCCAAGATCGCCGATTATCCCTTCACCACGCTGCATCCCAATCTGGGCGTCGTGGGCGTGGACGGGCGCGAATTCGTCATGGCCGACATTCCCGGCCTGATCGAGGGCGCCAGCGAGGGCCGGGGTCTGGGCGATCAGTTTCTGGGCCATGTCGAGCGGTCGAACGTGCTGCTGCATCTGGTCGATGGCACATCCGAGACGCTGGCCGAGGACGCGCGCACCATCCTGACCGAGCTTGCGGCCTATTCCCCGATCCTGATGGAAAAGCCCCGCGTGACTGCGCTGAACAAGATCGACGCGTTGGATGACGAGGTTCTGGCCGAACGCCGCGCCGCGCTGGAGGCCGAGCTGGGCCACCCGGTCCTGTTGATGTCCGGCGTTGCCCGGACCGGCGTGACCGAGGTGCTGCGCGCGCTGTGGACCCAGATCGAGCCGTCCCGCACCCCGCCCCCCGAACAGGCCGACGCGGCATGGCAGCCCTGATCCCCGACGCGGTCGCGGCATCCGCCCCCCGGCTGGACGAGGCGCCCCGGTTGGACGAGGCCCGTCGCCTGGTCGTCAAGATCGGCTCGGCCCTGCTGGTCGGTCCTGATGGGTTGCGCGGCGACTGGCTGCGGGGCCTGTGCGATGACGTGGCCGCATGGCGGGCGCGGGGCTGTGATGTGGTGCTGGTCAGCTCGGGCTCGATCGCGCTTGGGCGCCGCGTGCTGGGCCTGCCGGGCGGCGCGCTGCCGCTGGAACAGGCGCAGGCCGCCGCCGCCGTCGGCCAGATCCGGCTGGCCCGCGCCTATGAGGAGGCTTTGGCCCCCCATGGCGTCGTCACCGCGCAGGTGCTGCTGACGCTGGAAGACAGCGCCGACAGGCGCCGCTATCTGAACAGCCGCGCGACAATGCAGACCCTGCTGGGTCTGGGCGTGGTGCCCATCGTGAACGAAAACGACACGGTCGCCACGGACGAGATCCGCTTTGGCGACAATGACCGTCTGGCCGCCCAGATCGCCGTGACCTGCGGCGCCGATCAGCTGCTGCTGCTGTCGGATGTGGACGGGCTGTACACGGCCAACCCCAAGACCGACCCGACCGCACTGCATCTGCCGCTGATCGCGGCGATCACGCCCCAGATCGAGGCGATGGGCGGCGATCCGGTCTCGGGTCTGTCCAAGGGCGGGATGAAGACCAAGCTGATGGCCGCGCGGACCGCCGTCGCGGGCGGCTGTGCGATGGCCATTGCCGAAGGCTCGGTCCTGCGCCCGTTATCGGCGGTGGCGGCAGGCGCGCGGACCAGCTGGTTTCTGCCCGAGGCCGATCCGCAGCTGGCCCGCAAACGCTGGATCGCGGCGATGAAGCCCAAGGGCACGGTGATCGTCGATGCCGGTGCGGCGCTTGCCCTGGGGCGTGGCAAGTCGCTGCTGCCTGCGGGCGTGACCGGGATCGAGGGCAGTTTCGGACGCGGCGATCCCGTGGCCATCACCGGACCGGGCGGGCAGCGCATGGCGACCGGGCTGATCCGCTATACAGCCGCCGAGGCGCGGCTGATCGCCGGTCATCACTCGGCCGAGATCGAGGCGATTCTGGGATATTCCGGGCGCGCGGCACTGGTGCATCGTGATGACATGGTCTTGTGATCGGGACCTTGGGTCTGGTGGTGGTTTGGGAAGCCTCCGGCGGGGATATTTTTTTGAAGAAGAAGCCGCAGGGGCGGTCTGCCGCGTTGGGCTTGGTGTGATCGGGGCAGGAGGTCTGGCATGCTGAATCTGATGAAGCTGTGCGTGGGCGCCGAGGGGCCCGAGGATCTGGCCCTGTGGCAGCGTCGTTTCGGTGACGGCCCGGCGATGCATGTCACGCGGATGTGGCCCAAGCGCGGGGACGAGCTGTTGCAGGGCGGCTCGATCTATTGGGTGTTCAAGGGGGCGATTCTGGCGCGGCAGCGGATTCTGGCGCTGGACCGGGTCGAGGGGGCGGACGGCATCCTGCGCTGCGGTCTGGTGCTGGACCGCGATCTGGTGCGGGTGGCGGCGGTGCCGCGCAGACCCTTTCAGGGCTGGCGCTATCTGAACCCCGCCGACGCGCCTCCCGACCTGCCCGCCAGCCGCGCGACCGAGGAACCGCTGCCCCCCGCCATCGCAGCGGCCTTGGCCGAAATGGGCCTGCGCTGAGGCTTGACCTGCCTTGCGCCCTGGGGTAGGCGGTCAGGCGTCGCGGGTGTAGCTCAATGGTAGAGCAGAAGCTTCCCAAGCTTACGACGAGGGTTCGATTCCCTTCACCCGCTCCAATCCCCTTCCGTCAAGACATCGCTGGCGCCGGGCTGTTTTGGCCGCAGGCCGTCCGATGGCGGTTGGGTTTGTCTCATGATCATATCAGGGTTCGGAACCCCAATGATCAAGCGCCGGGGCCATCCTGTGCCGGATCTCTGGCAGGCGGGCGCCGCGCTGCAGATAGAATTCCAGCATCTGTTCGCCGATATGAAAATGCAGCGCCAGCCGGTCGGCAGGGCCGAGGGCCGCATATCCGGCGCAGAGGCTGTCGAACAGCGGCTGATGGATGCCGCTGACGCAGGGGCCGGGCTGCTGGGGCAGGGCGGCGCCCTGCAGCCAAACCAGCATTTTGGCCAGATCGCGGATGACGGGGATCGGCGCAGCCATCTCCAGATCGAAACCGGTCAGGATCAGCCGGTCGCCCGGCTCGTCGATGAACAGGTTCTCGGGGTGGAAATCGCCATGGGCCATGCCATGGCCGACCGGCTGCAGATGGATCTGGCGGGCCAGCTGGTGCATCCGCTCCATGTGTCGTCGGACCAGTTCGGGGTCGATGGCCTCATCGGCGGCGTAGGCGGCGGCACGCTCGCTGAGCCGGACAAAGACCTTCCACGCCAGGAAAGGCCGGGCTTGCGCGGCGCCGACCAGACAGGCCAGCCATTCACCCGCCCGGCGGACAAGGATCGCCTGGCGGGCATCGTCGGACAGGTGCAGCGCGTCCTGCAGCGGCCTGCCTGCGGCGCGGCTGAGGATCAGCGTATGGCAGTCGGGCAGCTGCCTCAGGATGCGGACGGCAAGATTGTCCCCACCCATCCGGGCATCGGCCTCGGTCAGCCGGGCGATGGCTGCCGCGAACCGGGCCGGGGCCGAGGGGCCCAGATAGCGCTTGAGGATCACGGGCTGGCCGTCCTGACGGATCTCCAGCACCTGCTGACGCGAACCGCTGCGGGCCGTTGCCGTGACGATCGCACCCTGCAGGGCCGGGTGGGTCCGAAGGTCCGGGGGCAGGGCGGCTGTCATGTCGATGGCTGAACCTTTCATGGCGCGGTTGCGGGCTGTCGCGAAACCATCACGGTTGTGTCATCGGGATGCAACCCGTCCGTCACGTCAGGGTCACAGTCCGGTCCGGGGGTGGATGCCGACCTCTGCACCGCAGACCAGCGACAGGGCCGGGATCAGCATCGTCATCAGCGCCGCCCCGCGCCGCCACAGCGGGGGATGCAAGGGCAGGTGGTCGATCGCAAAGCCCGGTCCCGCGCCAAGCGCCCGGCAGTGCCACAAAAAGCGGTATGTGTGCAGCGCGCTGCGCAAATGCAGCACGCCAAGGCTTGCGGGGGCGGCGGCGGTCACCTCTTGCGCGCGGTCGCGGTGAAAATCGCGGGAGGTCGAGGCATAGGTCATCGCCTCGATCGTGCGGGTGCCGAACCATTCGCAGCAGCCCTCGCCCATGCCGGGCCGGACCTTGCCGTGATGGCGCAGCGATCGCCACGCGACCCGCGCCATCTGCGTCGTCCGGCCCGGATCGACCCAGATCAGCAACTGGGCGCGGCTGGCCCGTTCGCGCGCGGTCTCGTAATGGCCACCCTCCAGCACCCATGCGTCGCGGGCGTGGATGTCGCGGGTCAGACCGTCCAGTTCCTCGGCGGTGCGATGGATGAAACCGGGCTGCCAGCTGAGCTGATCGACATGGTGGACGGGCAACCCGAAGCGCCGCGCCAACTGCAACGCCAGCCAGGTTTTCCCTGCGCCGGACCCGCCCACAACCATCACGCGTTTGACCACCGTCACTGGCAACCATCCCGACCGTCGCTCGACGGCGCCACGAAAAAACCGCCTGGTTCAGTACCGCCACGGATATCTGTGACGTTTCGATGACGCAATTCTCCTTTGGTTGAGTGGCAGCGGCCCGGGCGCGGCACCGGGGGCTTGCCGCGCGCCACCGGACGGTCCAGCATCCTGGCCAGGCCCGAATCTCCACGACCGGATGACATGACGACGATGGCAGATGGCAAAGCGGGCGCGGTGGTTGCGCGGGGACCGGTGGGTTTCGTGCAAACCCGTGATCCCCGATGACACCCCTGTATCTGATGCGCCATGGCGAGACGGTCTGGAATGCAGAAGGCCGGCTACAGGGCGCGTTGCATGCGCCGCTGACGGCGCGGGGGCGCCAGCAGGCCCGATGGCAGGCTGAACTGGTGGCGGGCATTGCGGGCCAGCGGCTGTCCAGCCCGCAGGGGCGTGCGCGCCAGACCGCACGGCTGGTGTTTGGGGCCGGGGCGTTCCGGACCGATCCGTTGCTGGCCGAGATCGGCATCGGCACATGGGCCGGGCGGCGGCTGGACGATCTGCAGCGACAGGCCCCGGCGCTGTTCGCCGGGCCGCCGCTGGCATGGTACGATCATTGTCCGGGGGGCGAGGGGCTGGCGGCACTGGCCCTGCGCTGTCGCCGCTTTCTGGATGCGCTGCAGGGTCCGGCGCTGATCGTCAGCCATGGGATCACGCTGCGGATGCTGCGCCTTGTCGCGCTGGACCTGCCGCCGGACCAGCTGGCCGAGGGCGAGATGCGGCAGGGCGCCGTGCATGTCGTCCGGGGCGGCGTCTGCCACAGTCTGCGCCATCCCAAGGATCGCGACTGACCGCGCCGTTTCGCTCTTGCCAAGCAGGCCCGGGATCGGTTTGATGCGGCGGCGTGCGGAAGGCCCGTTAGCTCAGTGGTAGAGCGTCCCGTTTACACCGGGCCGGTCGGCAGTTCGAATCTGTCACGGGCCACCATTCCCGCACCGATCCGGACGTCATGACGCAACCGTCGCGGTTGACCTGCGCTGATGCAGCGATCATCTAGGAACCATGCCCGGGCGCTGTCCGGAGTAGACGCAACCCGGCATCTGGATGACCATGGCGCGCTATCTTACGTCTTCGACCTTCGTGTTTCTGGCGATTCTGGGCTTTCTGGCCTTCTGGATCGGCGGCGGCATGCTGAACCGCCAGCCCCCCGAAGAGGCCGCCCCGATCGAGGTGCCGATCCCCAATGTCGCCGCCAGCACCAGCCGGGCCGAGGTGATCCGTCCGCAAAGCGTGCTGTTCGGCAATGTCGTGCCCGACCAGACCTCGATCCTGCGCGCCCGCACGGCGGGCATCGTCGAAGAGGTCGTGCGTCAGGGTCATGTCACGCAGGCGGGCGACCAGCTGGCGCTGCTGTCGGCAGACGACCGGCAGGCAGGCGTCGCACAGGCCGAGGCGGCGGTGGCCTCGGCCACCCGCGATTACGAGGCCGCGCGCCAGCTGCGCGAACGCGGCGTCACCTCCGAGGCCGAATTGCAGTCGCGCTTTGCCCAGCTGGAATCGGCCCGCGCCGGGCTGCGCGCCGCCGAACTGGAATTGCAGAACACCCGTCTGACCGCGCCCATCACCGGCACGGTCAGCAATGTGATGGCCGATCTGGGCAGCTATGTCGAAGCCGGGGGCGAGGTGCTGGAGATCGTGCGCAACGACCCGCTGATCGCCGAGGTCGAGGTTCGCCAGACCGAAATCACCGCGATCCGGCTTGGCCAGCAGGCCGATGTCACCTTTCAGGGCGGCACCAGGGCCGAGGGTACGGTCCGCTTCATCGCCCCCGTCGCCACGGCCGAGACCCGCACCTTCCGCGTCGAGGTCGAGATCCCCAATCCCGACAATGCCATTCCTGCCGGCCTCAGCGCCCAGATCGCGCTGCCCCTGGACGAGATTCAGGCGCATCGCGTGTCGCCCGCGCTGATCCGGCTGGATGATGCCGGGCGGATCGGGCTGTTCACGGTGGATGACGATGGCAGCACGCTGCGCTTTCAGCCTGTCGAGATCGTGCAGGCCCGGGCCGAGGCGATCTGGGTCACCGGGCTTTCCGAAGACGCGCGCGTGGTCACCATCTCGCAAGGGGCCCTGATCGACGGCCAGCAGGCCCGCATCACCGAGACGCCCGAACCCTATCGCGCGGTTCTGGGCGGCGCCGTTCCCGACGAGGTCGCCGACCCCGCAGCCCCCGAAGGCGCCGCCCTGCTGCTGGGCACGACGCCATGAACGGCCTGATCGCCGCCGGGTTTTCACGCGCCCGCACCGTCATTCTGGTGATGGTCGCGCTGATCGCCTCGGGTGCGATCGCCTATGTGACGATCCCCAAGGAATCGATGCCCGAGGTCGATATCCCGATCTTCATCGTCAACGTCACCTATGAGGGCGTCAGCGCCGAGGATGCCGCCAAGCTGCTGGCCGAGCCGATCGAGCGGCAGGTCAATGCACTGGACGGGCTGCGCCGGATGGAAACCGTGGCCAGCGAGGGCTTTGCCTCGGTCACGCTGGAATTTCGTCCGGGCTTTGATCAGGATCAGGCCCTGCAATCGGTCAAGGACGCGGTGGACGATGCCGATCCCGACATCCCGCCCGAGGCCGACGGCCCCTTCGTGCGCGAAATCGACATGGCGACATTCCCGATCCTGACCGTGGCCCTGTCCGGCGCGGTCCCGGAACGCGAGCTGATCCGTCTTGGCCGCGCGCTCAGCGACCGGATCGAGACGGTCAGCGGCGTGCTGCAGGCCGACCTGACCGGCGAACGCGAGGATCAGCTGGAGATCCTGATCGATCCGCTGGCGATGGAGACCTATGGCATCTCACCCGGGCAGTTGTCGCAGGCGGTGCGCGCCAACAACCAGCTGATCGCGGCGGGGTCTTTCGACACCGGGGCGGGGCGGCTTGGCGTGTCCATCCCCGGCACGGTGGTGCAGCTGGATCAGATCATGTCGATCCCGGTGCTGGTCGATGGGGCGACGGTGCTGCGCGTGCAGGATCTGGCCGAGGTGCGTCAGACCTTCAAGGATCCGACCAGTTTCGCCCGCATCGACGGGCGCCCCGCCCTGGCCATCGACGTGCGCAAATCGGCGGGCGCCAATATCATCGACACCGTCGGAGCCGTCCGCGCCATTGTGGATCAGACCCGCGCCGACTGGCCGGCTCAGGTCAATGTCGTCTTCATGAACGACCAATCGCAGGAAATGCGCGATCTGCTGTCCGATCTGCAGAACAACGTCATCGCCGCCGTGGTGCTGGTGATGCTGGTCACGGTGCTGTTTCTGGGGGTCCGGGCATCCCTGCTGGTCGCGGTGGCCATTCCGGGGTCGTTTCTGGGCGGCATCCTGATCATCTGGGCGCTTGGTTTCACCATGAACGTGATCGTGCTGTTCGCGCTGATCCTTGTGGTGGGCATGCTGGTCGACGGCGCCATCGTCGTGGTCGAACTGGGCGAGCGGCTGATCGCGCAGGGCCATTCCAAGAAAAGCGCCTTTCGCATGGCCGCGCAGCGGATGGCCTGGCCCATCACCTCGTCCACCGCGACCACGCTGGCGGTGTTCTTTCCGCTGCTGTTCTGGCCCGGTCTGGCGGGGCAGTTCATGTTCTATCTGCCCGCCACGATGATCGCGACGCTGCTGATGTCGCTGCTGATGGCGCTGCTGTTCGTGCCGGTCATGGGCAGCGTGCTGGGCGGCGGGCAGGATCTGCCGCCCGAGGTTCATCCCGATGATCCGCCCACCGCCTTCGAACGCTTTTCCGGCTGGACCATCGCGCGGCCCGGCACCACGCTTGGCCTGTCGATCCTGGGCGTGCTGGTGGTGCTGTACGCCTACAGCCTGCTGGGCCGGGGGGTCGAGTTCTTTCCCGAAACCGATGCCGAACGCGCGCAGGTCCAGATCACCGCGAATGGCAATCTGTCGGTGATGGAAAGCGACCGGCTGGTGCGGCTGGTCGAACAGCGCCTGCTGGGCTTCGAGGGCGTCGAGCGGGTCTATTCGCGCACCATCGGCTCGGTCGAGGAGCGGGTCCGCTCTAGCCTGTCCAGCGATGTGATCGGGCAGATCCAGGTGGAATTCACCGATTGGCGCGGGCGCGACGGCTCGGATGTGGTGATCGACCGGATGCGCGCGGCGGCGACCGAGGTGCCCGGTCTGGGCATCCAGATCGAGGCTGCGGCCTCGGGTCCTGCCGCCTCGCGCCCGGTGCAGATCGAGGTTTCGGCCACCACCCGCGCCGCCCTGACCGAGGCTGCGGGCATCGTGCAGCGGCTGATGGAGGAACAGGGCAGCTTCGTCGACATCGCCAATGACACGCCCCGCCCCAACCCCGAGATCCGGCTGATTGTCGATCGCGAGGAATCGGCGCGCTATGGCGTCGATATGGACACGATCGGCACTGCCGTGCAGCTGCTGACCACCGGCGTCAATCTGGGCACCTATCTGCCCGATTTCGCCGATGACGAGGTCGATATCGCCCTGCGCTATCCCCCCGATCAGCGCAATTTCGAAAATCTGGCCGCCTTGCGCGTGGCCGGGCCGACCGGCGCCCAGGTGCCCATCGCCAATGTGGTGCAGATCGTGCCCGCCCCGGCGCCCGCCGCGATCACCCGCGTGGGCGCGCGCGAGACGCAGACCCTGACCGCCGATCTGGCACCCGGCGCCACGTTGCAGGCCGAACTGGACCGGATCGGCGCGACGCTGGCCGATGCCGATCTGCCCGAGGGGGCCGAGATCGCCTTCGGTGGCGAGATCGAGGATCAGGAAGAGGCGATGACCTTCCTGATGGGCGCCTTTGTCGCGGCGATCTTTTTGATGTTCACGATCCTGCTGATCCAGATGAACAGCTTTTATCAGGCCTTTCTGGTCCTGACCGCGATCATCTTTTCGATCACCGGGGTGTTTCTGGGCCTGATGATCCGGCAAGAGGCCTTTTCCATCGTCATGAGCGGCATCGGCATCATGGCTCTGGCGGGGGTCGTGGTGAACAACAACATCGTGCTGATCGACGCCTATAACGAACATCTGGGGGCGGGCCTTTCTCCCGATGATGCCGCCCGCCGCGCCGCCGGCGAACGGTTGCGGCCAGTGCTGCTGACCGCAGGCACGACGGTGATCGGGCTGGTGCCGATGGTGATGGGCATGACCATCGATTTCGTCGGGCGCGATCTGTTCTTCGGTGCGCCCTCGGGTCAGTTCTGGGTGCAGCTGTCCACCGGCATCGTGGGTGGGCTGGTGGTGGCGACCGCCGTGACACTGCTGATGACGCCGACGCTGCTGGCCTGGGACGGGCGCCGCCGCGTCCGCCGCGCCGAGCGTCGGGCCGAGCGCGGGGGCAGGGGCACCGCCCGTCCCGACCCCCAGCCCGCTGAATAAGACCTTGCGCCAATGACAAAGGGCCGCCCCGGTGGGGCGGCCCTTGCCATATCATGCCATGCCGGTCAGTCGAAGGCGCGATCCGTGATCGTGTGGACCCAGGCGCCCTCGGGCGCCGCCTCGATCACCGGGTCCGAGCCGCCCGCCAGCAGGATGTCGACGGTGCGCTGGTAATCGGCCTCGTCCAGCGTGCCGTCCGATCCCTCCAGCAGCTTGGCGATTTCGGTCATCATGCGGGTCTGATGTTCGATGGTCTGGGCGCCGGTCTCGTCATTCTCCAGCACGATTTCGGCAGCCTCTTCGGGGTTCTCGGCCGCATATTGCCAGCCGCGCATGCTGGCGCGGACGAAACCGACCAGATCGGTGACCTTTTCGGGGTCTTCCAGCGTGCCTTCCAGCACATAAAGCCCGTCTTCCAGCGTGGCCACGCCCTGATCTTCGTATTTGAAGGTGATCAGATCATCCTCGGTCAGGCCCGCATCGATCACCTGCCAGTATTCGTTATAGGTCATGGTGCTGATGCAGGCGGCCTGCTTTTGCAGCAGCGGATCGACGTTGAAGCCCTGTTTCAGCACCGTCACGCCATCGGTCCCCCCCTCGGTCGACAGGCCAAGTGTGTTCATCCAGGACAGGAACGGATATTCATTGCCCGCAAACCAGACACCAAGCGTCTTGCCCGCGAAATCGGTTGCCGGATCGGTGATGCCGGTTTCCGCCAGACAGGTCAGCATCATGCCCGACGCCTTGAAGGGCTGGGCGATATTGACCAGCGGCAGCCCCTTTTCACGCGCTGCCAGCGCGGCGGGCATCCATTCGACGATCACGTCGGCGCCGCCCCCGGCCAGCACCTGCGTCGGCGCGATGTCCGGACCGCCGGGCAGGATGGTCAGGTTGACGCCCTCTTCCTCGTAAAAGCCCTGATCCAGCGCGACGTAATAACCGGCGAATTGCGCCTGCGTCACCCATTTCAGCTGCAAGGTCAGATCGCCCGCCTGAGCGGCCCCTCCGATCGCCCCGGTCATCAGCGCAAGGGCCGCAGCCCCGGTCATCAATCGTGTCATTTCCCTGTCTCTCCTGTTGAAGGGGCCCTTATCGGCCCCGGTTAGCTGCGCTGCGATGGGTGCCAGAACGTCACCTTCTTTTCGATCAGCGCGACAAGTCCATAGAACAGCGTTCCCGCCAGTGCCGCCACGACAATCTCGGCCCAGACCAGCGGCAGGTCCAGCCGCCCCACGGCGGTCGAGATGCGGAACCCCATGCCGCGCGTGGGGCTGCCGAAGAACTCGGCAACGATGGCGCCGATCAGCGCCAGCGTGGTGGTGATCTTGAGCCCGTTGAACAGGAACGGCATCGCGGCAGGCAGGCGCAGCCGCCACAGGGCGGCGCCATAGGGCGCGGCCCAGCTGGCCATCAGATCGCGCTGCATGGCGTCCGTGGCCCGCAGCCCCGCCACCATGTTCACGAGAATCGGAAAGAACACCATGACCACGACCACGGCGGCCTTGGATTGCCAGTCGAAGCCGAACCACATCACCAGAATCGGCGCGATCCCGACGATGGGCAAGGCTGCCACGAAATTCCCGATGGGCAGCAGCCCGCGTTGCAGAAACGGGCTGCGGTCGATGGCGATGGCGGTCAGCGTGGCCGCAAGCGCGCCGATCAGCCAGCCGGTCAGCGCGCCTTTCAGGATCGTCTGGACGAAATCGGTCCACAGGATGCCGGTATTGGCCGCGACACTGGCCGCGATCTGGCTGGGCGCCGGCAGGATCACCGTGGGAATGGCATAGGTCCGCACGATCATTTCCCACAGGGCGATGATCGTGGCGCCAAAGATCACCGCCACCAGCGCGCGGGTGACCGGTCTGTCGAACCGCGACAGCCAGATATTGACGGCCCAGGCCCCCAGCCAGACCGCGATGATGGGCAGCGCGCTCATGCCGAAAGCCCCATGCGGGCCAGCACCCGGCGTTCGATCAGCGCAATCAGCGCGACCAGCAGTCCCGCCAGGATCGCCGCCATGAACAGCGCCGACCAGATCTGCACCGTTTGCCCGTAATAGCTGCCCGACAGCAGCCGCGCGCCCAGTCCCGCCGTCGCCCCCGAAGGCAGCTCGGCCACGATCGTGCCCACCAGTGCGGCCGCGATGGCAACCTTGAGGCTGGCAAACAGATAGGGCAGGGACGAGGGCAGGCGAAGCCTTGCAAAGACCTGAGGTCGCCCCGCGCTCCAGGATCGCATCAAGTCCAGCTGCATCGCATCGGGGGTGCGTAGCCCCTTGACCATGCCGACCAGCACCGGAAAGAACGACAGCCAGGCGGCGATGATCGCCTTGGGCAGCAGCCCGGTGACACCGGCGCTGGCCAGCACCACGATGACCATCGGCGCAATCGCCAGGATCGGCACCGTCTGGCTGGCCACCGCCCAAGGCATGACCGACTGATCCATGCTGCGGCTGTGGGTGATGCCCACGGCCAGCAGAATGCCCGCCCCGGTGCCGATGGCAAAGCCCGCCAGCGTCGCCGACAGCGTCACCCAGGCATGCCAGACCAGCGACCGGCGCGAGGTCACGGCCTGCCCCGTCACCCCCTCCCACAGCCCAAGCGCCACCTGATGGGGCGCGGGCAGCACGGGGCGGTCCTGCGTCAGGGTCAGCGGGATCAGCTGCGACAGCGTCACCTGCGTTCCCGCACGGGCCGCCTGATCGCGTTCCCATGTGGCATTCATGCGGATCGCGGCCAGATACCACAGCGCCACGATGACCAGCAGCACCGTCAGCACCGGGATCAGCACGCCGGATCTACGCATCACCATGCCCCTCGCGCAGGCCCTCGCGGACCTCATGGGCCAGCGCGATGAATTCCGGCGTCTCGCGGATCTCCAGCGGGCGATCCAGCGGCAGGGGGCTGTCGATCACCCGCGTGATCCGCCCCGGACGCGGCGACATGACGACGATCTTGGTGGACAGATAGACTGCCTCGGGGATCGAATGGGTGACAAAGCCGATGGTCTTGCCGGTCTTGCGCCACAGCGCCAGCAGCGCCTCGTTCAGGCGATCGCGCACGATCTCGTCCAGCGCGCCAAAGGGTTCGTCCATCAGCAGAATATCGGCGTCGAAGGCCAGGGCCCTGGCGATGCTGGCACGCTGCTGCATGCCGCCTGACAATTGCCAGGGATATTTGCCGCCAAAGCCGGTCAGCTCGACCAGATCCATGACGCGGGCAATGCGTTCCGACCGCTCGGCCCGCGAAAACCCCATGATCTCCAGCGGCAGGGCGATATTGCCCGCAATCGTCCGCCACGGATACAGACCCGGCGCCTGAAAGACATAGCCGTAAGCCCGCGCGCGGCGTGCCGCATCCGGGTCCATGCCGTTGACCCGCAATACGCCTTGGGTGGGCGTCTCCAACGCCGCGATGGACCGCAGGAAGGTGGTCTTGCCGCAGCCCGAGGGGCCGATAAAACTGACGAATTCGCCGGGCGCGATCGACAGATCGACATCCTTCAGGGCATGAACCGGACCGTCCGCGGTCTGGAAGGTCAGGCAGACGCCCCGGGCCTCGATCACCGCCATCTCAGACGCCGCTTGCCGGAATGCCGAACCGCTGGACGGGACGCGGCGCGCTCAGCTCTTTCCAGGCCGACAGGGCGCGGCTCACGCTTCCCTGCGGCTTGCGGGCGACGAATTCGCCATGCCCCTCGCGGCTGTCCACCACCCCTTCGGTCACCGCCACCACACCCCGCGTCAGCGTGAACCGGGGCAGGCCCTTGACTGTCTTGCCTTCGAAGACGTTGTAATCGATGGCCGATTGCTGGGCGCCCACCGTGATGGTCTTTTCCGCAGCCGGATCCCAGACCACCAGATCGGCATCCGATCCGACAAGCACCGCACCCTTCCGGGGATACATCCCCAAAATCTTGGCCACATTGGTCGAGGTCGCGGCCACGAACTCGTTGGGCGTCAGCCGACCCGTCCCGACGCCATGGGTCCACAGCATCGGCATCCGGTCCTCCAGCCCCCCGGTCCCATTGGGGATCTTGGTGAAATCGCCCAGACCCGTGCGCTTCTGCGCGGTGGTAAAGGCGCAGTGATCGGTCGCCACCACCGACAGGCTGCCCGATTGCAGACCGGCCCACAGGCTGTCCTGATGGGCCTTGTTGCGGAAGGGCGGCGACATGACCCGCCGCGCGGCATGATCCCAATCGGCGTTGAAATACTCGCTCTCATCCAGCGTCAGATGCTGGATCAGCGGCTCGCCCCAGACCCGTGCGCCACGCGCCCGCGCGCGCCGGATCGCCTCATGGCTGTCCTCGCAGCTGACATGGACCACGTACAGGGGCACGCCCGCCATATCGGCCACCATGATGGCGCGGTTCGTGGCCTCTCCCTCGACCGCCGGAGGGCGGGAATACGCATGCGCCTCGGGCCCGGTATTGCCCTCGGCCAGCAGCCGTGCCGACAGCTCCGCCACCACATCGCCATTCTCGGCATGGACCATCGCAATGCCGCCCAGATCGCCCACCCGACGGAATGACGCGAACAGCTCGTCGTCATTCACCATCAAGGCGCCCTTATAGGCCATGAAATGCTTGAAGCTGGTGATCCCGCGATCGACCACCGCCGCCATCTCGTCAAAGACCTGCGGCCCCCACCAGGTCACCGCCATGTGATAGCTGTAATCGCAATGCGCCCGGCCCGACTTGTTGTCCCACATCTGCAACGCATCCAGCAGCCCCTGACCGGGCGAGGGCAGGGCGAAATCCACCACCATCGTCGTGCCGCCCGCCAGCGCCGCCCGCGTACCGGATTCGAAATCATCCGCCGAATAGGTGCCCATGAAGGGCATTTCCAAATGGGTATGCGGATCGATCCCGCCCGGCATGATCAGGCAACCGGTCGCATCCAGCACCTCATCGCCCACCAACCCCGGGCCGATGGCCGCGATCCGGCCCCCCTCGATCAGCACATCCGCCTGATAGCTCAGATCCGCCGTCACGACGGTGCCGCCCCTGATGACCGTGCTCATCGCGCTCCCTTTCTTCTTCACTCAAATATCCCGCGGGGGGTCCGGGGGGCGCGAAGCCCCCCGGCTATCGTCCGCATCAGCAGATAACCTCGGCCGTACCCGCCTCAGCCAACCACTTCGGCGGCATCCAGCACCGCATGCAGCAGCACATCGGTTCCGGCCCGCGCCCAGTCCGGGGTGATCTCCTCGGCCTCGTTATGGCTCAGCCCGTCCTTGCAGGGGCACATGATCATCACCGTCGGCGCGACCTTGGCGATCCAGCAGGCATCGTGACCGGCGCCCGAGACGATATCCATATGGCTGTAACCCAACCGCTCTGACGCGGCCCGGATGCTGTCGGCCAAATCCGCATCGAAGGTCACCGGATCGAAATGCCCGACCGGCTCGATTTCGATCTCCAGCCCCAATCCGCTCGCAATTTCAGTGGCTTCCACCTCGAACCTCGACCGCATCGAGGTCAGCTTGCCCAGATCCGGTGACCGGAAATCGACGCAGAAGACCGCCCGTCCGGGGATCACGTTGCGGCTGTTGGGCCAGAAACCGGCCTGACCGACGGCGCCCACGGCGGCGGGCTGGTGATCCATCGCGATGCGGTGCACCGCCTCGATCATCTGCGCCATGCCGCGCCCGGCATCGACCCGCATGGCCATGGGCGTGCTGCCGGTATGGGCGTCCTTGCCGGTCAGGGTCACCTGCAACCACCACAAACCCTGCCCATGGGTCACCACACCGATCTGGCGCCCCTCGGCCTCGAGGATCGGGCCCTGCTCGATATGCAGTTCGAACATGGCATGGATTTTGCGATCGCCCGGCGCTTCGGTGCCGCGCCAGCCGATGCGGTCCAACTCCTCGCCAAAGCTCTTGCCCTCGGCATCCTTGCGGCTGTTGGCGTAATCCTCGGTCAGCACGCCCGCAAACACGCCCGAGGCCAGCATGGCAGGCGCAAAGCGTGCGCCTTCCTCATTGGTCCAGTTGGTCACCACGATGGGGCGGCGCGTGCGCAGCCCCAAGTCCCTGATCGAGCGGATGACCTCCAGCCCCGCCAGAACGCCCAGCACGCCGTCATATTTGCCGCCCGTGGGCTGGGTATCCAGATGGCTGCCGATATAGACCGGGTCCAGATCCGGCTCGGTCCCCTCATGGCGCATGAACATGCTGCCCATGCGGTCCAGACCCATGGTCATGCCCGCCTCTTCGGACCAGCGCTGGAACAGGGTGCGGCCCTCGGCATCGGCATCGGTCAGCGTCTGACGGTTGTTGCCGCCCGCCACGCCCGGCCCGATCGCGGCCATCTGCATCAGGCTGTCCCACAGCCGGTCGCCATCGACCGTCATGTTCGCAACCGTCATCCCGGCGCCCAAGTCGCTCATGTCTTGTCCTTCCTGTCGGGCCGCCCTTGTCTGACGCAAGGGTCGGCTTGATGGGTCTGCCGCCCTGTCAGGCGGTCTTCAGCACATCGCCAAGGGTGCCGATCAATTCGTCGATCTGCGCCTCGCTGATGATCAGCGGCGGCGACATGGCGATGATGTCGCCGGTCACGCGGATCAGGATGCCGGCTTCAAAGGCCTTGACGAACATGTCAAAGCCGCGCTTGCCGGGCTGGCCGTCGATAGGCGACAGCTCGACCGCGCCGATCAGGCCCATATTGCGGATATCGACCACATTGGGGTGGTCGCGCAGGCTGTGGATCGCCTCTTGCCAATAGGTCTCCAGCCCGGCGGCGCGGGTCAGCAGCCCTTCCTCGGCATAGGTGTCCAGCGTGGCGATGGCGGCGGCGCAGCTGATCGGGTTGCCGGAATAGGTGTATCCGTGGAACAGCTCGATGATGTGTTCCGGCCCCTGCATGAAAGCGTCGTGGATCTGCGCCGATGCCAGCACCGCACCCATCGGGATCACCCCGTTGGTCAGGCCCTTGGCGCAGGTGATCATGTCGGGCACCACGCCGAAATGCTGGGCGGCAAAGGGGCTGCCAAGGCGACCAAAGCCCGTGATCACCTCGTCGAAGATCAGCAGGATGCCGTGCTTTTTCGTAATCGCGCGCAGCTTTTCCAGATAGCCCTTGGGCGGCATCAGCACGCCGGTCGATCCGGCCATCGGCTCGACGATCACGGCGGCGATGGTTTCCGCGCCATGCAGGGCGACGATCCGCTCCAGCTCGTCGGCCAGGTTGGCGCCATGTTCGGGCTGGCCCTTGGTGAAGACGTTTTCGGGCAGATGCGTGTGGGGCATGTGATCAACACCCGCCAGCAGGGTACCGAAATGGCGGCGGTTGTTGACGATCCCGCCGACCGAGATGCCGCCGAAGCCCACCCCGTGATAGCCGCGTTCCCGCCCGATCAGCCGGGTCCGCGCCGCATCGCCCCGGGCCCGGTGATAGGCCAGCGCGATCTTCAGCGCGGTATCGACCGCCTCGGAGCCCGAGTTGCAATAGAACACATGCTCCATCCCGTCCGGCGCGATATCGACCAGCCGGTTGGCCAGCTCGAACGCCAGCGGATGGCCCATCTGAAAGGCCGGGGCATAATCCAGTTCGCCGACCTGCGCCTGCACCGCCTCGGTGATGCGGGGGCGGCAATGGCCCGCATTGCAACACCACAGCCCCGCCGTCCCATCCAGCACCTGACGACCGTCCGAGGTCGTATAGTGCATGTCCTTGGAGGCCACCAACATGCGCGGCGCAGATTTGAATTGCCGGTTCGCGGTGAACGGCATCCAGAAGGCGCGCAGGTCATTCGGGGCGGGCTTGCGGTCGAGCGGCATGGGGGTCGTCCTCACGGAATATTGACCAAACGGTCAGGATCAAGCTAGCACGGGGCAGGGGGCAGTCAAGCATCCTGAATGGGTTGGTGACATTTCAGACCAAACTGCCCAAAATCAGATCATGCCAGAAGCGGGGACGTGATGACAGAGACCAGCGAACCTCAGATGTCGCGGATCCAGCAGAAAAACCGCGACCTGATCCTGCACGGCGCGCTGGAGGCGTTTTCGGCCAATGGCCTGCGCGGCGCGACCATCGACCAGATCGCCCGGTCGGCGGGTCTGTCCAAGCCCAATGTGCTGTATTATTTCGGATCCAAGGACGAAATTCACAAGGCGCTGCTGACCACCCTGCTGGAGATGTGGCTGGCGCCCATGCAACAGATCGACCCGGATGGCGACCCGCTGTCAGAGGTTCTTCGATATATGCGCGCCAAACTGATGATGTCGCAGGATTATCCCCGCGAAAGCCGGCTGTTCGCGCATGAGATCCTGCAAGGCGCACCGCACCTGACCGAGATCCTGGGCGGCGGGCTGAGAGAGATCGTGGACCGCGCTGCCGGGGTTCTGCAGGGCTGGATGGATCAGGGGCGGCTGGCCCCGGTCGATCCGCGCCATCTGATCTTTTCGATCTGGTCGATGACCCAGCACTATGCCGATTTCGAGGCTCAGGTCCGGGCCGTTCTTGGCCCGGGACGCGATCCCATCGACGAGGGCGGGGTGTTTCTGGACAACCTTTATCGCAAGCTGCTGACGCCCTAGGCGGGCGGGTCCAGCATCTCGGCGGCGGTCATGATCAAGGCCAGATTTTCATGCGCGGCGGCGATGAAATCCAGACGGATGCCAAGGGCCCAGTCCTTGGTCGCCGCATGGGTCGCGGCGATGATGGCGGCGGCCAGAATCTCGATCACGCGGTCATCCGTGCTGGGCAGGCGGCGGTGCAGCAGGCTGCGCATATGGGCGCGGCGGGTCAGCATGGCGCTGTTGCGCAAAGCCTCCAGCTTGGCGTCGCCCTCGGACAGGGTCAGCAGATGGCCGATCATCTCGCGCTCGGTCAGATAGCGTGCCAGATGGCTTTCGATCAGCTTGCCCAGATCATCGATCAGCCGCCCCGTGCCCGCCACGAACGCCTCGGACGCATCATGGGGGTAATCGGGGGGCGGCCCCATCAGGGCAGCCTCTTTATACGGATAATAGTTGAAGAATGTCCGGGTGCTGATGCCCGCGTGACGCGCGATCGCCTCGGTCGTGACGTTGGTCAGGCCATCGCGGACGGCCAGATCGACCGCAGCGGCCTGAATCCGTTTGGCGGTCTTGTAGCGTCGCGTTTCGAAAGGGCTCATGCGGGTCCGTTCTTGGCTTATCTTCGGCAAAGGGTGTCAAGCGCGCGGCCCGGATGCAAGCCCGAAACATCGCCGCGCACATGCGGAAAACGCCGTCTGCCATCGGCAGAGAGCGTTTGCGCAGTATCGTCAGCCCGTCTGGCGGGGATCAGCTGCCCCAGCTGCGGACCGGACCGCAATCCATGTGGACAAAGTTCGACCGGCTGTAACGTCCGACCCCACCTGCGCGGCAAGCCACCGCAGCCTGATACATCTGCCCGACCGAGCGGGATTTCAGCCGCAGATCGGCGGCCTTGCCGGTCAGGTGCAGCGAATTCTGCGCGACCCCGCCCGACTGGCGGCGCAACATCGCATTGGTGCGCGGCGAGCGATAGC
Source organism: Paracoccus nototheniae (assembly GCF_004335005.1). Taxonomy (GTDB): domain Bacteria; phylum Pseudomonadota; class Alphaproteobacteria; order Rhodobacterales; family Rhodobacteraceae; genus Paracoccus; species Paracoccus nototheniae. Next base: position 26,122 of record NZ_RQRT01000025.1, read on the forward strand.
CCGACAGCATCATGTAAGGCTCGTTCGTCTGCATCAGGCGCGACGAGGCGGCGGCCACGTCGATGGTGCGCGGATCGATGCCGATCACCTCGCCGGTGCGCCAGTCGCGCATGAAGACATTGATTTCGTTCAGCGCCTCGCGGATGTACTTGCCATCGACCCAATAGACGGTATCGATGCTTTCGCCGGTCCGACCGTTATACATCCGCACCCGGCGCATGTCGCCCGCATTCCCGCGCAGAAAACCGAAGGCATTGGCCATAACCGGGGTCGCCGCAACAGTGGTTGCCGCGAACACACCAAGAATGCCGCGACGGGAGATAAGGTCCATTGTCATGTCAGATCGCCTGTCCTGCTTCGTTTTTTCAGCCTGCGACGGGTCGCGGCTCATCGTGGTTTATCCCCGACTTGTTAACTTTATGTCAAAACCCGGTGTTCCATGAAACAGATTCGACGGTTATCACCAAGGATAACATCTGTTTCGGCAAGTTTTCGCCGAACGCTTCGGTTGTTGCGGATTGGTGACCTTGCTGTGCTGTTTGTGCAACTTGTGGTTTTCTGGTTGTGGAACAACACGCTGTCCGGTGGCAGGGGCGCGGGGATTATGGAAGAATGACGAACGGGTATCAGGGGTGCAACATGGCGGTTCGGCGGCTTTCAGGCGTTCTGGTGCTGATGGTGGCGGCATTCGGGCAGCTAGCCGGCCCGGTTCATGCGCAGGAACCCGCCGGTTCCCTCGCCGTGGCGGTTTCGCCACGTCTGCAGTTCACGCCCGACCAGATGGCACTGGCCATGGCGGTGGCAGGTGACGCCGATCTGGCGGCATTCTATGGCGACAACGGGCTGCAGCCGGTGTTTCTGGGCCCCCAGGGCGCGGCCCGGCGCGCAGCCCTGCATGGCGCGGTCGCCGGAATGCCCCGACATGGCATTCCCGTCGCGCGCTATCCCTTGCCGGTCGCCACTGCTCCGGCCCTGACGCTGCAGGCGGAACTGGCCCATGCGCGCATGGCGGCGCGGATGCTGCGCGATCTCACCGGGGGCGTGCTGAGCCCGTCCCGCGTCGATCCCGAGATCAAGCGTCAGCCGTCGCGAAATGCCGTGCCGGGTCTTCTGGCGCAGTTTCAGGCATCGGAGGATCCCGCGACGGTTCTGGCCGGGGCCGCGCCCGATCACCCGGCCTATCTGGCGCTGCAGGCGGCGCTGAACGGGCGGGCCGATCTGGCCGTGCCCGCGGATCTGCCGCGCATTCCCGACGGTCTGTGGCGTCCCGGCATGCGCGATCCGGCCCTGGCTGCGCTGCGCGCGCGGCTGGCGGCGATCGGCTTTGAAGCGGCGGCGGGCGACGCCGCCGCCTATGACCCGATCCTGACGCAGGCGGTCGCGCGGTATCAGCAGGCCGCCGGGCTGCCCGATGACGGCATCGCGGGTCCGCGCACGATCGCGGCGCTGAACGGCGATGGCGGGACGGCAGACGACCGCCGCACCCGCGCCATTCTGGTCGCGATGGAGCGGCTGCGCTGGATGGCCGGGGATGATCTGGGCCGCCGCCATGTCTGGGTGAACATCCCCGAATTCTCGACCACCATCATTCAGGATGGGGCCGAGGCCTTCCGCACCCGCAGCGTCATGGGCAAGGACACGCCCGAGATGCGCACCCCGGAATTTTCCGAGATGATGGCGAATGTCGTGGTCAATCCCAGCTGGAACGTGCCCCGGTCGATCACCGTGCGGGATTACCTGCCCAAGCTGCAGGCGAACCGCCATGCGGTGTCGCATCTGGATGTGGTGGACGGATCGGGGCGGGTGCTGGCACGCGACGGGATCGATTTCGCGCGGTACACGGCGGCGAATTTCCCCTTTCGCCTGCGCCAGAAGCCAAGCGACGACAATGCGTTGGGAATCGTGAAATTCATCTTTCCCAACCGGTGGAACATCTATCTGCACGACACGCCGTCCAAGCATCTGTTCGCCAACCGGGTGCGCGCCGATTCGAACGGCTGTATCCGGATCGGCGATCCGGTCGATCTGGCGCATGCGCTGTTGTCGGAACAGACCGCCGACCCCGCCGCCTTGTTCCGCCGCGCGCTGGACAGCGGACGAGAGACCTGGCTGACCCTGAAACCGGCGGTTCCGGTGCATCTGGTCTATTTCACCGCATGGCCGGGGGCGGATGGGCAGGTACGGCTGTTCGACGACATCTATGGCCGCGATGCGCGCCTGTGGCAGGCGCTGGAGGCCGAGGGGTTCGGCCCCTCGGCGATGTGAGGCGCCAAGGCGGAGCTAGGCACTGGAAGCGGTGGGGCAAACAGGCTAAGTCCCTCGGATGAAAGGGGGCCTCATGGCTGTGACGATGGCGGAACTGGCGGTTGCTCTGGACGCACGCCTCTGGGGCGACGGGACGATCCGGGTCACCGGCGCGGCCGAGCCCTCATCCGTGACCCCGGTCGGACCCCAAGGCGGCACGCTGGCGCTGGCCATGTCACCCAAATATGCGGAAGGCCTGCAGCCCGGCTGCATCGCCATTCTGGCCGAGGGGATGACGCCCGAGGCCTATGATCTGAAAGCCGCGATCTTTGCCCCTCGTCCGCGTCTGGTCATGGCCGGGCTGACGCGCGCCTTTGACCAGGGCCCCGACATCGCGCCCGGCATTCATCCAAGCGCCGTCATCGACGACAGCGCCGTGATCGGCGCGGGGGCGGCCATCGGCCCCTTCGTAGTCATCGGCGCGGGTGCGAGTATCGGCGAAGACGCCCGGATCGGCCCTCATGTCAGCATCGGGCGCAATGCCCGGATCGGGTCGCAGGCGCTGATCCATGCCGGCGTGCGCATCGGCCATGACGTGATCGCGGGCGACCGGCTGATCGTGCAGCCCGGCGCGGTGATCGGCGGAGACGGGTTTTCCTTTGTCACCCCCGAAGAATCGGGGATCGAAGAGATCCGCCGCACGCTTGGCACCCGGTCCGGCGTCAAGGCCCAGCACTGGACCCGCATCCATTCGCTTGGCGCCGTGGAACTGGGCGATGATGTCGAGATCGGCGCCAACACCACCATTGACCGGGGCACGATCCGCGCCACCCGCATCGGCGACGGCACCAAGATCGACAACCTTGTGCAGGTGGCGCATAACGTCGTCGTCGGGCGCGACTGCCTGTTGTGCAGTCAGGTGGGCATCGCGGGATCGTCGCAGATCGGCGACCGGGTGGTGCTGGCCGGTCAGGTCGGCGTGAACGACAATATCACCATCGGCGATGACGTGATCGCGGGCGGATCGACCAAGATCTTCACGCGGGTTCCGGCGGGCCGGGTCATTCTGGGCAATCCGGCGGTCAAGATGGAAACGCAGTTGGAAATCCAGAAAGCTGTGCGCCGTCTGCCGCGTTTCGCAGAACAGTTGTCGAAACTTCAGGATAGCGTGACACGCCTGTTGGAAAAGGGCTGAACAGGAGGCGACATGACAGACCATATCAGACAGCGCATCCGCGCGATCATCGCGGAACAGGCCATGCTTGACCCCGATCAGGTGACCGACGAGGCGACCCCGCAGGATCTGGGCATCGACAGCCTCGGGCTTGTCGAATCGATCTTTGCGATCGAGGAGGAATTCGACATCTCGGTCCCGTTCAACGCCAACGAGCCCGAGAAATCCGAATTCGACATCTCGAACATGGGCACGATCATCGCCGCGGTCGAGCGGCTGGTGGCGGACAAGGCCGGATGAGCGGCGAACCAACTCAGACTTCGCCGGATGCGGCCCTGATCGATGCTGGCCGTGCGGCGCCGGTCGTTCAGCCGACCCGTGATCTGTCCGGGCGGGGCGGGCTGCGGCGCGTGGTCATCACCGGGGCGGGCACGATCAACGCCCTTGGACATGATGTCGGATCGACGATGCAGGCGTTCCGCGAGGGGCGCTGCGGCATCACCCAGCTGGAATTCCGCGATGTCGAGCGTCTGTCGATCCAGATCGGCGGGCAGGTCCATGACTGGACGCCCGAGACCTATTTCAACCGCCAGCAGATCCTGCTGTATGACAAGTTCACCCAGTTCACTTTGCTGGCCGCCAAGCAGGCTGTGGCGCAATCGGGGCTGAATTTCGAAGGCGCGCTTGGTCTGCGGTCGGGCGTCGTGCTGGGCACGGCGGGCGGCGGGCTGAACACCTGGGATGAAAATTACCGCGCCGTCTATGAAGAGGGCAAGAACCGCGTTCATCCTTTCGTCGTCCCCAAGCTGATGAACAATGCCGCAGCCAGCCATGTCAGCATGGAATACGGGCTGCGCGGCCCGGCCTTTACCGTCGCCACCGCCTGCGCCAGTTCGAACCACGCGATGGGGCTGGCCTTTCAGATGGTCCGGTCGGGCGCGTCCGACGTGATGCTGTCGGGCGGGTCCGAGGCGATGCTGTGCTTTGGCGGCGTCAAGGCGTGGGAAGGGTTGCGCGTCATGTCCAAGGATGCGTGCCGCCCCTTCAGCGCCAACAGGAACGGCATGGTGCAGGGCGAAGGCGCGGGCGTCTTCGTCTTCGAGGAATACGACCATGCCCGTGCGCGCGGCGCCGAGATTCTGGCCGAGGTGGTGGGCTTTGCCATGTCCTCTGACGCGCAGGATATCGTTATGCCTTCGGCCCAGGGGGCGGAACGGGCAATCACCGGGGCGATGGTCGATGCGGGCCTGAACCGCGAGGATATCGGCTATATCAATGCGCATGGCACCGGTACGGCGGCCAATGACAAGACCGAATGCGCGGCGGTGGCCCATGCCTTCGGCCATCATGCCGATCGGCTGATGATCAGTTCGACCAAGTCGATGCACGGGCATCTGATCGGCGGCACCGGCGCGGTCGAGCTGTTGGCCTGCATCATGGCGCTGCGCGACGGGGTGATCGCGCCGACCATCGGCTATCAGGAACCTGATCCGGAATGCGCGCTGGACGTGGTCCCGAACGAGGCGCGCGAGGCGCGGGTCGATGCGGTCCTGTCCAATGCCTTTGCCTTTGGCGGGCTGAACGCCGTCATCGCCCTGCGCCGGGTCTGACACCGCCCTTCTGATCTGACAGGTCGCCTGATCTGAAACACCAGCCGACATGAGAACGCCGCGCCCCATCGGGGCGCGGCGTTGCGATTTTTTGGCGCTGTATGCGCGGCTTATTCTGCGGGTGCCTCGGCGGCGGGCGCATCCGGTGCAGCAGCGTCGGGTGCCGCGTCGTCGGCGGGGGCCTCATCCGCAGCCGGGGCCGGTTCGTCGGCATAGGCGGTCAGTTCGTCGAACGCGGCGGTAAAGCCCCGCAACGAGGCGACCAGCTGCACCGGCTCTGCCGGATCGCCGCCGAAGGGCAGCAGCTGCAGCGTGGCATTGGTGCCGCGCTTCATGCCTGCCAGTTCCTCGGGGGTAAAGCCAAGACGGGCCACGCAGCCCACCGGCGCGCAGAAGCTGAAGGGATAGCCGCGCATCTCGCCGCCATCCAGCTGAAAGCCCAGACCCTCGATCAGGTCGGTTTCCAGCGGCGCGACCAGCGTCGCCCCGGCGGCGACATTGCCATTGGTCAGCGGCACCAGCGTCAGTTCGGCAACCGCATTGTCATCGGAATCGGTCAGCAGCTTGTACATCTCGCAGGGGTCTTTGCCCTCGCCTGCGCGGATGCAGCGGATGGTCCAGTCGCCATGTTCGGATTTGGCGTAATAGGAACCCGGTCCCTCGGGGTCGCGCGCCGGGGCGGCGCCGGGGGCTGCGGGCATGTCGGTGGCGGCATCGGCGGCCTGTTCCGACGGGGTGGCGGCAGGGGCATCCGTTGCGGGTGCGGCGGTCGCCGGAGCCCCGGTGGCCGGAGCCTCGGCTGCGGGCGCATCAGCGGCGGGCGCCGTGGCGGCGGGTGCCTCTGGCGCGACGGGCGCGGAGGGCGCATCCTGAGCGAAAGCCGGTCCGGCAATCAGCGCAAGGGCCGCCAGCAAAGCGTGCGAGGATTTGATGGTCATGGATGTTTCTACCTTTTGCTCAACGCATTGGGGCCGATCTAGCATGGCCGCAGGGCCTTGTCAGGCCCCCGGTCGCGCACGGGCTGTCACCTTGGCTTGACCCGGGCCGCGCCTTGCGCGGCGATCCGCCGAACGCCAAAGGGTGTCGCCGGACGGTTGCGGGGACGACGCGGGCAATAGGCAAAGGGCCGCAGTGTACACTACGGCCCCCGACGCGATGCGTAGTCTCCCTGCCGGACTGGCCGGTCATTATTCCGCCGGAACCTACGCGCGCAGATGTGATCCGTCAACGGGTCATCGGCAGGGAACCGATCACGAAAAAAGGCCGCGCCCGGGGGCGCGGCAGTCCAACAGGGAGGTTTGTCCGGACCAGGCAAGGGGGCCGGACAAGATCACCTTGCCACGAAGGGATTAAGAATGTCTTTTCAGGGCGTGCATGACCGGGGGTGTTGCGCGATTTTTTGCCGGGGGGAATGGTGATGGCGGCGATTCTGGATGATGCGACGGGAACGGTCTTTGTCGGCGGCGCGGGTCCGGGCCACGCCACACCCGAGACGTTGCTGCTGCGGCTGGCCAACCGGCACGGGCTGATCGCGGGCGCCACCGGGACCGGCAAGACGGTCACCCTGCAGACCCTGGCCGAAAGCCTGTCGCTGGCCGGAGTGCCGGTTTTTCTGGCAGATGTGAAGGGCGATCTGGCCGGGCTGGCACAGGCGGGGTCCGATCAGGCCAAGCTGCACGGGGCGTTTCAGTCCCGCGCGACCCAGATCGGCGTCGATCTGGACTATCAGGCCTTTCCGGTCACCTTCTGGGATGTCTGGGGCGAGACCGGCCACCCCGTCCGCACCACCCCGGCCGAGATGGGGCCGGTCCTGCTGTCGCGCCTGATGGGGCTGACCGATGTGCAGGAAGGGGTGATGACCATCGCCTTTCGCGTCGCGGATCAAGAGGGGCTGCCGCTGCTGGATCTGGCGGATCTTCAGGCGATGCTGATCTGGGTCGGCCAGAATGCGGCGGATCTGTCGCTGCGCTATGGCAATGTCACCCGGGCCAGCGTCGGCGCGATCCAGCGCGCCCTGCTGGTGCTGGAAACCGAGGGTGGCGACCGGTTGTTCGGCGAACCGGCGCTGGCGCTGGATCATCTGATCCGGCGGGACGATCAGGGCCGGGGGATGATCAACATCCTGTCGGCCTCGCGGCTGATGACCGCGCCGCGCCTCTATGCGACCTTTCTGTTGTGGCTGTTGTCCGAGCTGTTCGAGGAATTGCCCGAGCTGGGCGATCCCGACCGCCCCGTTCTGGCGTTCTTTTTCGACGAGGCGCATCTGCTGTTCGACGATGCCCCCAAGGCGCTGATCGACAAGATCGAACAGGTGGCCCGGCTGATCCGGTCAAAAGGTGTCAGCATCTGGTTCGTGACGCAAAGCCCCACCGATATCCCCGATGCGGTGCTGGGCCAGTTGGGCAACCGCGTCCAGCATGCCCTGCGCGCCTTCACCGCCAAGGATCAGACTGCCCTGCGCGCAGCGGCGCAGAATTACCGCCAAAACCCCGATTTCGACATTGCCGAGGCGATCCAGCAGGTCGGCACCGGCGAGGCGGTGACGTCTTTCCTGCAGCCCAAGGGCGTGCCGGGGGTGGCGCAGCGGACGCTGATCCGTCCGCCCTTCAGCCAGCTGGGACCGATTGCCGACGACCAGCGTCGGGCGATCCTTGCGGGTTCAGACATGGGGGCGGTCTATGACACGGCGCTGGACCGGGATTCCGCGCATGAGATGCTGGCCCGGCGCACAGCCGAGGCAGGAGCGGCTGCGTCAGAGGCAGGCGCCAAGGGCAAGGATGACGATCTGTTCGACATGCCGCCGCGCACCGGCACCGACAAGGGCACGGGGCGCGGTCGCCCCTATCAGCCGCCAAAGCCTGCGACGGCGCCCGCGCGGGGACGGTCCGACAGCATCGCCCAGACCTTTGGCAAAAGCCTGGCGCGGCAGCTGGGCAGCCGCACCGGACAGGCGCTGGTCAGGGGCGTTCTGGGATCGCTGCTGAAAAAGCGGCGCTGATCTAGCCGAGGCTGGCCGCCGGGCAAGGCGGACGGGCGGCGACGGCGGCGCGCATCTCGGCCAGAATGGCGATCATCAAGGTGACGTGCCGGCGCAGATTGTAATCGGGCGCCTGCGTGATGCGCAGGTCGTTCTGCAGATCCTCTTCGGCGCGCAGGCGGGGCAGGACCATGCCGGGGGCCGGGCAGCGATCGACCCGCAGCAACCGCGCCAGATCGCGGCTGCGCTTCCATGACGACTGGCCTTCGCGGGCGGCGCGGATCAGCGTCGCGGGGCGGCGCAGGCCCGGATGCGCCGGGCGGGGACGAAAGACGATCACGTTCGAAACTGCGGTCATGGGCCATGTCCTTTGCATTGCGTGACGCCACCATCACACAAGGCCAGCCCCTGTTGCCAAAACCCCTGACGCAGCGCGCGGTGGGGCAAGGCTTCTTTAGGAATTGTTAGGGAATGTTGCGGCTATGTGCGGAAACATCCTGTTCAGCACGGGACTTCATTCCAACCCAGGGCTGCCTGCCACCCGGGCCGCCCGAGGACGACAAGGGGCCTGCCATGACCATACCCAAGGGCGATTTTGCATTCCGTTCCGATCCAGCCGATGACCGATCGCAACCGGACGCCGCCGGGGGCGAGGCCTGCCAGATGACCGGCGATGCGCAGCTGTATCTGCGCCATGTCGAACAGGGCATCCCGATCCGGGCGCTGGCGCGCGAGACGGGGTGCCACGCCTCGACCATCCTGCGCCGCATCCGCCGGTTCGAGGCACGGCGCGACGATCCGTTGGTCGATGCGGCGCTGGCGGCACGCAATGCGCGGCAGGATCGGATCGATGCGCGCCAGACCCTGCGGGTGCTGCGCCGTCTGTCGGAACCGGGGGCGGCGATGGCGTCAGCGCCCGGCATGGACAAGGCGATCGTCACCCGCGACGATATCCGCACGGCGGTGCTGGACCGCGCTCTGGCCGAAACCATGGCGCTGAAGGGCTGGGTCGTGCAGACGCGCGGCGCGGGCCGGGTCCATCGCTATGTCATTGCGCCTGCGGGACGCGAGGCCCTGCGCGGCATGCTGCGATCGCCCCGCCAGCGCGATGCCTTGCCCGATCCGTCCGATTTCAGCGATGCCGAACGGGTTGCCGAACCCGCGATGGGAATGGCCGAGGCGCAGGCGGGCTTTGATCATGGCGACAGGCATCGGATCTATGAAAACCGGGTGATCGACGATCCCCAGACCGGGCGGCGCCGTCATGCCCGGGTGAACATCGCCGAAAGCCCGCTGCTGTCCATGGCGCGGCGGCGGGACACGGACGGGCGCCCGTTCCTCAGCCCCGAGATGGTCTCGGCGGGCGAACGGCTGCGCGAGGATTTCGAGTTGGCGCAGATGGGGCCGCGCGTCACCCAGAACTGGGACGGGTTCATGACCGCCGGGATCGATGTGTCGCGCGGCGGATCGGGCTTTCGCGGCGGGTCGGAAAATGCCCGCGACCGGGTGGCGCTGGCGCTGCGCGATCTGGGACCGGGCATGGGCGATATCGCGCTGCGGGTCTGCTGCTTTCTGGAAGGTGTCGAGATGACCGAACGGCGCTTGGGCTGGTCGGCGCGGTCGGGCAAGATCGTGCTGCGTCTGGCGCTGATGCGGCTGGAACGGCACTATACCGAAATCTATGGCAAGGGCCGTCCGCTGATCGGCTGACCGAAAAAGGGGCGCCCGACGGGCGCCCCTTTCGTCGATGCGTGGCCGACCTTACTCGGCGGCGTGCTGATGCTCGCGCGCCTTTTCGGCCCGTGCGGCGCGGATGCCCGCACCATAGGCCGGGCTGATCGCGTCGAAATGCGCCAGCGCCACGTCCAGAATGCGTTCGTCCGACACACCCTCCATCGCGGCGGCCAGGTTCTTGTACAGACGCCCGCGTTCCTCGGCGGTCAGCACCGTGTCATGCAGCGCGCGGACCTGCGTGTAATCGTCCATCTGCTGCTGGTGCGGATGACGCCCGGCCTCGCCCGAGATGCGCAGCGGAGGCTCGGCGAAGGACGGATCCTCGACCGCGCCGCCAAAGCTGTTCGGCTCGTAATAGGCGTCCACGCTGCCGGACTGATGGCCCATGAAATTCATCTGGCCGTCCTTGTGATAGTGATGCACCGGACATTTGGCGGCATTCACCGGCAGATGTTCGTAATGCGTCCCCAACCGATAGCGATGCGCATCGGCATAGCTGAAGACACGCGCCTGCAGCATCTTGTCGGGCGAATAGCCGATGCCGCGCACCTTGTTCGACGGGCTGAAGGCCGCCTGTTCGATCTGTGCGAAATAGTTGTCGGCATTGCGGTTCAGCGCGAATTCCCCGACCTCGATCAGCGGAAAATCCGAATGCGGCCAGACCTTTGTCAGATCGAAGGGATCATAGGGGGTCTTTTCGGCGTCCAGTTCGGGCATGACTTGAACCATCATCTTCCAGCGGGGGAAGTTGCCATCCTCGATCTTGCCGAACAGAGCCTCCTGGTACCCTTCGCGATTGTGGCCGATGATCTCGGCAGCCTCGCCATTCGTAAAGAACCGGTGCCCCTGCTGGGTCTTGAAGTGGAACTTGACCCAAAAGCGTTCCCCGGCCGCATTCCACAAGGAATAGGTGTGGCTGCCATAGCCATTCATGAAGGTCGGATCCTGCGGCAGGCCCCGGTCCGACATCAGGATCGTCACCTGATGCAGCGATTCGGGCTGCTGGCCCCAGAAATCCCACATCGCCGTCGCGCTGCGCATGTTGGTGCGCGGATGACGCTTTTGCGTATGGATGAAATCGGGAAATTTCAGCGGATCGCGGACAAAGAAAACGGGCGTGTTGTTGCCCACCATGTCCCAGTTGCCCTCATCGGTATAGAACTTGAGAGCAAAGCCGCGCACGTCACGTTCGTGATCGGCGGCGCCCGCCTCGCCTGCCACGGTCGAGAACCGCGCCAGCATGTCGGTCGTCTTGCCGACCTGCGTAAAGATCGAGGCGCAGCTGTACTGGCTGATATCGTTGGTCACGGTGAACGTCCCGAAGGCGCCCCAGCCCTTGGCATGAACGACCCGCTCGGGGATGCGCTCGCGGTTCTGATGGGCCAGCTTTTCCAGCAACTGGTAATCCTGCATCAGCAGCGGGCCGCGAACGCCCGCCGTTTCGCTGTTCTGGTTCGAGGCGATGGGCGCCCCGCCTGTGGTGGTCATGCGCGGGCGGCCGGTCTGGTCGTGCTGGCTCATGAGATGCTCCCTTATGGCGAATTCAGATTGAAGGATGACCGATCCACGCGATAAAGAGAAATCGGAAATTCTGCTGAACACGATCAGGTAACCTTATGAACATCACCCTGCGCCAGCTGCGCTATTTTCTGGCTTTGGCCGACGCCGCGCATTTCACCCGCGCCGCCGAGGCGATCCATGTCAGCCAGCCCGCGCTGTCCATGCAGATCCGCGCGCTGGAGGATATGGTGGGCGCGCCTTTGGTCGAACGCACCAGTTCCGGTGTGGTGCTGACCCCGCAGGGCCGGGCGCTGCAGGCCCATGCGGGGCGCGTGCTGCAGGCTATGACGGATCTGGAACAGGGCTTGCGCAGGCCGGGGCAGGGGGGGCGGCTGATGCTGGGGATGATCCCCACCGTCGCGCCCTATCTGCTGCCCGAGGCGCTGCCGGTCCTGCGGGCCCGCGATATCGGCCGAGATCTGCATCTGCGCGAAGCACAAACTGAACGCCTGCTGGAGGAGCTGGCGCAGGGCCGTCTGGACGCCATCGTCGTGGCCAGCCCCCCCGAGGATGCGCGGGTCGAGGCGGTGCCCCTGTTCACCGATCATTTCCTGCTGGCGGGCAGTGCCGCGCGGGTAGCCGATCTGCATGCCCGCGCCGTGGCGCCCGATGCGATCGATCCCGGCACGCTGGACCCCGGTCAGTTGCTGCTGCTGGACGAGGGGCATTGTCTGGGCGATCAGGCGCTGGAGGTTTGCGGGCTGAACCGGCGCAGCGCGCGGCTGGATCTGGGCGCGGCGTCTCTGGCGACGCTGTGCCGGCTGGCGGCGCAGGGGATGGGACTGACCTTTCTGCCCGAGATCGCCCGGCGTCAGGAACTGGCCGCAGCCCCGGGCCTGACCGCGATCCGCTTTGGCGATCCGCAGCCCGCGCGTGAGGTGGTGCTGATGCGCCGCGCCTCGACCCCCGCGCAGGGCTGGTTCGACGATCTGGCGGCGGTGCTGTCTGCGGCGGCGCTGCCCTTGTTGGGGGATGATCCGCGCGCATGACAAAGGGGCCGCGATTCGTCGCGGCCCCCCGGTCATGGTGGCATCGGATCAGGCGGGTTCGGACACGCGTGCGGTCTGCAGCCAGCCCATCACCGCCTCGGGTGCCGAGGCGCCATAGGGGTCGTCGGCGCAATCGTCGCAGCGGCCCGGCTCTTCGAACCACGCTTCGACCACGCCGTCATGGATGACGGCGGCATAGCGCCAGCTGCGCGCGCCAAAGCCCAGATTGTCCTTGCGCACCAGCATGCCGACCTTGTCGGTGAATTCGCCCGAACCGTCGGGGATCACGGTGACGTTCTGCAGGGCCTGCGCCTTGGCCCATTGGTTCATGACAAAGCCGTCATTGACCGACAGGCAATAGATGGCATCGATGCCCAGTTTCTGCATGTCGCCGAACGCGGCCTCGTATCCCGGCAGCTGATAGGTGGAGCAGGTCGGCGTAAACGCCCCGGGCAACGAGAACAGGACGACCCGCTTGCCCGCGAAATAATCGGCGGTGGTCACGTCCTGCCAGCGATAGGGATTCGCGCCACCGATGGCGTCGTCGCGGACGCGGGTGCGAAAGGTCACGTCGGGCAATCTGGTTCCGGGTGTCATCAAAGCTCCTGTCGGTCGGGCATCGCCATGCGCGATGCGGGCTGGTCCTCCCTTCCGCAAAGGTAACGCCGCACTGCGGCAAGGGCAATGCCGCAGCCGCATCCGGGGCCGCCAAATGGCCCCGCACATGGCAGCCATGTGCGGGGCGCTGCGGGGATGCGTTGCCAAGCCTGCGAAAAGCCCCTATTTCTGTGGCAACCGCGACCGAAAGGACCATGACCTTGCGCGACCTCACGATCCCGGACCAGCGCCACCCCGAAAAGGCGCATCGTCCCGACCAGACCCAGCCCAAAAAGCCGGACTGGATCCGCGTCAAGGCGCCCACCTCGGCGGGCTACAAGGCCACGCGCGATCTGCTGCGCGAACACCGCCTGTCCACCGTCTGCGAAGAGGCAGGCTGCCCCAATGTCGGCGAATGCTGGAGCCAGGGCCACGCCACCATGATGATCATGGGCGAGATCTGCACCCGCGGCTGCACCTTCTGCAACGTCGCCACCGGCAAGCCCACGACATTGGACGCGTTCGAGCCGGGCCGCGTCGCCCATGCGGTGGCCAAGCTGGGCCTGAACCATGTGGTCATCACCAGCGTCGACCGCGACGATCTGGACGATGGCGGGGCGGATCATTTCGCCCAGACCATCCGCGCGATCCGCCACCGCTCGCCCGGATCGACGATCGAGGTTCTGACCCCCGACTTCCTGAAATCCAAGCCCGGCGCTCTGGAAACGGTCGTCGAGGCGCGGCCCGATGTCTTCAATCACAATCTGGAAACGGTGCCGGGCCTGTATCCGACCGTGCGTCCCGGCGCGCGCTATTTCCATTCGCTGCGCATCCTGCAGCGGATCAAGGAACTGGACCCGACCATGTTCACCAAGTCGGGGATCATGGTGGGTCTGGGCGAGGATCGTCAGGGCGTGTTGCAGGTCATGGATGACATGCGCGCCGCCGATATCGATTTCATCACCATCGGCCAGTACCTGCAGCCCAGCCCCAAGCATCACCGGGTCGACCGTTTCGTCACGCCCGAGGAGTTCGCGGGCTATGAAAAGGCCGCCTATGGCAAGGGGTTCCTGATGGTCTCGGCCACGCCGCTGACGCGGTCGTCCTATCACGCGGGCGACGATTTCGCGCGGCTGCGCGATGCGCGGCTGGAAAAGCTGGGCCGGGCCTGAGGGCAGGGGGCTTGAGGAGCACGATGCCCCTCATATCCTTCTTGCAAATCGGTGCGGCTGGAATTACGCCTCGGCCCTAAGCGATCCGCAGGGATCGTGCCGGAAGGGCGCCCAAGGCTTTGGGGGCGTGGCGGAATGGTAGACGCGACGGATTCAAAATCCGTTTCAGCAATGAGTGCCGGTTCGAGTCCGGCCGCCCCTACCACGCCCTTCCACAAACACATTCGTTAAGATTTTTTGGCCCCGTGGGAACAAACTCCCGGGGCATTTGTTTGTCTGACGAAGGTGATAAGACACCGATGAAAGGACATTAAAATGGCTCAGAACCCCACCGCAGACGAAATCAAGCGTGACGCCCAATCGGCCGCCAACGAGGCAAAGCGTGACGTTCAGGACGGCGCCCGCCGTGTGGCCGACGACGTTCGCGACACCGCGCGCGATCTGGCCAACAATTCGGGCGCCGTGCGTCTGAAGGACAAGGGTGCCGCGCTGGCTGACGATGCGCTGGAAACCGGCCGTCAATATGTCGACAAGGCGCGCGAGACGTCCCACGAATATGCCGACAAGGCCCGTCACGAGGCCGAGCGCCTTTACGAAGCCGGTCAGCAGAAAGCCACCGAGGTCGCGCATTACGCCGAAGAGCGTTATGACGAAGTGTCGGAAATGGTGCGTCGCAACCCGGCTCAGGCCTTGGGCATCGCGGCTGGCATCGGCTTCCTGGTCGGCCTGCTGATCTCGCGTCGCTGAGGTCGGACATATGTTCGATTTCGCCCGACGCATTCAGCTGGCTGTCGGCGATACGGCACGGCGCGCGGCTCTCAAGGCCGCCGCCGGGCTCGCCGGCCTGATCGGGGCCGGTTTTCTTTTGGCCGCCCTGTGGTCGTTTCTGGCGACCGAGCTTGACTGGGGTGCCGCCTTGGCGTCACTGACCATCGGCGGTGTGCTGGCCTTGATCGCGGCGATCCTGATCGGGATGTCATCGCGGCGCAAGCATGTGATGCCAACGACGGATGACCTCAAGCGCGAGGTCGAGGCGCGGGTGTCTTTGGCAACCGATGCTGCCGTGACCCGTGCTAGGACCGAGGCCACGCGGATGGTCGAACTGGCCGAGACCAAGGCGCATTCGTTGATGGACAGCGCCACATCGCGCGCCACCAAACTGGTCGGCGACACCGAGAACAAGGTCTTTGGCAATGTTCGCGGTGCGGCCCGCGCCGTTGGTCTGAGCAGCGAGAACCTGCGCTTGGCCGAGCGTCGTCTGCGCGATGGCAAAGAGCAGTTGAGCCAGGCGTCCAGCAGCAATGCTGGCAGCGTGGCCAAGCTGGTCGGTGCCTTTGCAGTCGGCGTGACCTTGGCTGCAAAACTGCAGGAAGGCCGTCAGCGCGACGCGGAATATGACTATGACCGCGACGACCTGATCTGAAACCACCCCGATCCACCACGACAAAAGGGCGCCCCGGAAGGGCGCCCTTTTTTGGTCCGTCCGGCCCCTGTGTCGGGGCAGGGGCCTGTCAGGCGTTGGCTTCGCGGATCTTTTCAGCGGCGGCCTGATCGAAGACGACACCCTGCTTGCTCAGCAGCTGGTCCAGCTCTCCGGACAGGGTCATCTCGGTGATGATGTCACAGCCGCCGACAAATTCGCCCTTTACGTAAAGCTGGGGGATCGTCGGCCAGTCCGAAAAATCCTTGATGCCCTGGCGGATATCGGCATCCGACAGCACGTCGATATCCTGAAAGGGCACACCCATATAGTTCAGCACACCCGCCACGCGGCTGGAAAACCCGCATTGCGGCATCGCCTTGGTGCCTTTCATGAACAGCACGACGTCATTGCCGTCGATCAGGGTCTGGATGCGGTTGTTCACGTCACTCATCATGACACTCCTTCTGGTCCGAGGCCCGCATGCAGCGGGCCGTTTTGTCAGTGCGCGGGCAGGGGGCGCGTCACGCGGGGGCTTTGGTCGTCAGGGCAAGGGCATGCAACTCTCCGGCGGGGCCATCCATCTTTCCTTGCAGGGCGGCATAGACGGCGCGCTGTTGCTGCACGCGGTTCATGCCGCGAAAGCTTTCATCGATGACCTCGGCCGCATAATGGTTGCCGTCGCCCGCCAGATCGGTGATCGTGATCCGGGCATTGGGGAATGAAACCCGGATGAGGGCTTCGATATCATGCGCTTCCATGGCCATTGCGTGATCCTTGTTGTCCTGAGAGAGAGATAGGGGATGGCGTCTGGCCCCGCAAGGCCGACAGGAAAACGGCGGCGCCTTGCAGGGCACCGCCGTCGTCCATTTGCTGCGAAAATGGCTTATTGGGTCGCGCTGACCGCACCCACGGTGCCGCCGACAACCGCACCGACGGGTCCACCGACAGCCGCGCCGCCCAGACCGCCGGTGGCCGCGCGCTCTCCGACCGTGGTGCCGCAAGCCGACAGCAGCAGAACGGCGGCGCAAAATCCGGTTTTCACATAGGTCATGATGTCATTCCTTTGATACATTCGTGATCGTCACATAGGAAACAGACGCGGAACTGCGGCAGAGGTTCCGGATCAGACCGTACAAAGCTGTCCGGGCGTGGCCGCCGCGCCGCATTGCGGGACCGGTCGCGCAGGGATGGCATATTTAAACAGAATAATCTGTATTATGTATCAAAATGGCTTATCCCAGATCGCAGACCCACCATTTCGCGGCTTGTTCCGGCCTGTCCGATATCCCAAGATCGACGGGATTGTACCGGAGGATGTCATGGCCGTCTCGCCCCCAGTCTGCGATTTCGGAGCGTCATGGCATGATTTCTTGCTGCCCGATGGCGCCGGACGGATGCATGGCCGCGATATGATTGCCGGGCCGAACGGCACGCTAATCATGTTCATCTGCAACCATTGTCCCTATGTCCGCGCGATCATGGACCGCATCCTGCGGGACGCACATGATCTGATGGATCAAGGTATCGGGGTCGTCGCGATCTCGGCCAATGATGCCGATAGCTACCCAGAGGACGGCCCGGAGCACATGGCCCGGCTGGCCAAGGCAAAGGGGTTCCGCTTTCCCTATCTGCATGACGCCGATCAGACCGTGGCGCGGGCCTATGGCGCCGAATGCACGCCGGATTTCTTCGGCTACAACGCCGACGGCCAGCTGCAATATCGCGGGCGGCTGGATGCCTCGGGGCGCACTGCCGGTCCGCCGGGCGCGCGGCGCGAGCTGTTCGAGGCGATGATGCAGATCGCCCGGACCGGCGCGGGTCCGCGCGATCAGGTTGCCTCGATGGGATGTTCGATCAAATGGAAGGCTGCGTGATCATGAACCGACCCTGCCCGATTGTCTTTGACCTTGATGGGACGCTGATCGACAGCGCGCCCGATATCCATGCCTGCGTCAACGCGGTGCTGCGCGAAAACGACATCGCGCCGCTGCCGCTGGACAGGGTGCGCAGCTTTATCGGCGGCGGGGTCGATCTGTTATGGACCCGCGTAATCGCCGCCTGCGCGATCGAGCCTGTGCATCGGCCCGCGCTGATCGCGGCCTTCATGGCGCGCTATCACGACGCGACGGCGCTGACACGGCTGTTTCCCGGCGCGATCGAGGCGCTTGGGCGATTGGCGGATGCGGGCCATCCGCTTGGGCTGTGCACCAACAAGCCGATGGCGCCGACCCGGGTGGTGCTGGATCATTTCGGCCTCAGCCATCTGATGCCGGTGGTGATCGGCGGCGATTCCCTGCCGCAGCGCAAACCCGATCCGGCACCGCTGCGGCTGGCGCTGGCGCAGCTGGGTGCGACGGGCGATGCGCCCCGTGCGCTTTATGTCGGCGACAGCGAATTCGACGCCCATTGCGCGGCTGCCGTGCCGGTGCCCTTCCTGATCTATTCCAAGGGCTATCGCATGACGCCCATCGACGAACTGCCCCACCAGGCGGTCTTTGACCATTTCGACCAGTTGCCCGGGCTGGTTGCGGCCACGATCGCGGGTTCGGATGTGTCTGCCCCTTAGGCGCGGGATCGGCCCGGCTTGACAAATGTGCCGGAAACCCGGCAGGTCAGGGCTGTCCGTTCCTTGAAAGGCCCGCTTATGGATCTGCGCCAGATCAGCCCGACCCTTGCCGTGTCCCCGCAGATCCTGCCCGAAGACGTGCCCGCGCTGGCCGAAGCCGGGTTCAAGGTTCTGGTCAACAACCGCCCCGATGACGAGGTCGAGGCCGGGATCGATCATGACGCCATGGCCAGGGCTGCGGCTGAGGCGGGCATGACATACCACTATCTGCCGTTTCATCCGGGCCAGATCACCCCGAAGCTGATCGCCGATTTCGGCGCGGCGCTGGTCGGTCAGGGTCCGGTCATCGCCTATTGCCGGTCCGGCAATCGCAGCACGGTTCTGTGGGCACTCAATCAGGCAGGTCGCCTGCCCGAGGATGAGATTTTGCAGACCGCCGACAAGGCCGGCTATGATCTGTCGGGCGTCCGCCCGCTGATCGCGTCGCTGGCCAGCCGCAAGGGCTGACCGGATGGGCAAGGGGGCATGCCCCCCTGCCCCACAGCAGATCAGACCGGCACGTCGAATGCGCGCTTGACATTCGCAGTCCAGCCCAAGGTCTTGGTATCGCCCGCGCGAATCGTCGGACGTTTCATGACGCTTGGCTTGTCGCCCATCATCGCGACCGGATCAGCGGCGCGCTCATCCTCGGACATGCCGCGCCATGTCAGGCTGGCGCGGTTGATGATCTTGTCGCCGAAATCCTCGACCAGAGCACGGCGCTCGGCTTCGCTCAGCGGCTCCGAGGCGACATCGCGGAACTGCACCTGCCAGCCCTGATCCTGCAGCGCCGTCTGTGCCTTCTGGCAGGTCGAGCAATGGGACAGGCCGAACATCGTCAGCGTTTTGGACATGGGCGAAACCTTTTCAGATCAGGGGCACAATCGGCACGTTGCAGGCAGTCAGCGCAAGCGTGGCCAGCAAGGCAAGGGTCAGGCGCATCGGGTCATCCTTTCGACGTATGATCCCCGACACATCCCACTGCCGCCCGCCGGTCACAAGGCACAATGCGGCAGGCTGCACATTCCGGGGTCACAGATCGTCCCCCGGTCCATGCAGGCTTTTGCGCACCCGCCGCATCGCCCACCAGACGATCAGCACGGCCACCGGTGTCAGCCCGGCCACCAGCAGCGATTTGTCCAACCCCGTCATTCCGGCGACCGGTGCCAGCGCATAGGACAGCAGCCCCACCGCGTAATAGCTGATCGCGACGACAGACAGGCCCTCGACCGTGTGCTGCAGGCGCAGCTGCAGGTCGGCGCGGCGGTCCATGCGGTGCATGATCTTCTGGTTCTGGGCGCTGCGTTCGACATCGACGCGGGTGCGCAACAGCTCGGACGCGCGGGCGGTGCGTTCCAGCATGGTGGCCAGCCGCTGTTCGGCGGATTTGGCGGTGCGCATCGCGGGCAGATAGCGGCGGCGCATGAATTCGCTCAGCATCTGGCGGTCCAGAAACCGGGTCTCGCGCAGCACGGCGATGCGGTCCTGCACGATCGCCTCATAGGCCGAGGTGGCGCCGAAGCGGAAGGAATGCTGAACCGCCTGCGCCTCGAGTTCCGCCGAGACGCCCAGCAGGCTGTGCAGCACCTCGTCGGCGGGCTGGGCGTCATCGCCCATCGATTCCAGGATCGCGGTCAGGCGCGGTTCAAGCTCGTTCAGGCGACGGCTGAGACCGCGCGCGCGCCCCAGACCCAGCATCGACATGGCGCGATAGGTCTCCAGCTCGACCAGCCGGTGGACCAGCCGCCCGGTCCGCCCCTCGGACGTGCCGGGGCGCACGAAAACGGCAAAGCGCATCCAGCCATCCGCGTCGATGCGGAAATCGCCCGCGACCATCGCGGCCTCGTCCAGCACCCAGATCGCGGCCATGCTGTCGCGGGCAAACCAGCTGCTGATCCGCTCCATCGCCTCGGCGGGATCGTCGGGCAGATGATCGACCTGCACCATCACCGCCGCCACCCGCTTGCCCGGTGCGGCGCGCTGCCATTCCTCGGAAAAGACGGCACCCGCCGAGGGATCGAAGGGCCGGATCGGCAGGCCCGGCGTGGTGGCCATATAGGTCACGAATTCGGTGTGGCTTTCCCATTTCAGGTCATGGCGCCCCAGCTTGCCCTGATAATGGCTGTCCTCGGGGTCGGGGCGCGGGCCACCATGGCGGTCGACCAGCTGGGACAGATGATCCATGTCCAGCGCCCGGTCGCGATTGGCGGCATCGCGCGGTTCCTTGAAGGCCACGAAGGCCGCCGTCGAGGGCACGGTCATCCGGGGCGAGGGCCGCGCATGCAGTTCGTTGACCAGCGCATAGCGCAGCGGATGTTCGGTCGCCGGACCCATGGCTGTTCCCCTCTGGACGTCTTTCGCGCAGTTGACCCCGGCGCGCTGCCGGGCGCAAGCCCGCAGCCCGGACAGCTTTATCGAAAACGCCCGCCGGACAGGGTCCGGCGGGCGCGACAGGCGCATGGGGCCGCCCTTGTCAGTCGATCATCGGCAGCAGCTTGTTGATGCTGTCTTTCGCATCGCCATAGAACATCCGTGTGTTCTCCTTGAAGAACAGCGGGTTCTCGATGCCGCTGTAACCGGTGCCCTGACCGCGCTTGCTGACGAACACCTGCTTGGCGCGCCACACCTCCAGCACCGGCATTCCGGCGATGGGGCTGTTGGGATCGTCCTGCGCCGCCGGGTTCACGATGTCATTGGACCCGATGATGATGACGACATCGGTCGAGGGGAAATCCTCGTTGATCTCGTCCATCTCCAGCACGATGTCATAGGGCACCTTGGCCTCGGCCAGCAGCACATTCATGTGGCCGGGCAGACGCCCCGCGACCGGGTGGATCGCGAAACGCACCGTCTTGCCTGCTGCGCGCAGCTTACGCGTCAGCTCGCTGACGGCACCTTGGGCCTGCGCCACGGCCATGCCATAGCCCGGCACGATGACGACGCTGTCGGCCTCATTCAGGGCCGACGCCACGCCGTCGGCATCGATGGCGATCTGTTCGCCCTCGATTTCCGCCGCAGGCCCGGTCTCACCGCCGAAACCGCCCAGGATCACGCTGACGAAATTGCGGTTCATCGCCTTGCACATGATATAGGACAGGATCGCGCCCGAACTGCCCACCAGCGCACCGGTCACGATCAGCAGGTCATTGCCAAGCGTAAAGCCGATGGCCGCAGCCGCCCAACCGGAATAGCTGTTCAGCATCGACACGACGACCGGCATGTCGGCCCCGCCGATCCCCATGATCAGGTGATAGCCGATGAAGAAGGCCAGCAGGGTGATCACGATCAGCCAGAAGACGCCCGGCCCCACGCCGGTGAAATAGAGAATGCCGAACAGCACCGCCAGCGCCAGCGCGCCCGCGTTCAGCATATGCCCGCCGGGCAGCTTCTTGGGCTTGCCATCGACCCGGCCCGACAGCTTGGCAAAGGCCACGACCGATCCGGTAAAGGTCACCGCGCCGATGAAGACGCCAAGGAAAACCTCGATTTTCAGCATGGCTATTTCGGCAGAGGTCTTGCTGGCCAGCAGGGCGGCAAAGCCGGTCCAGACCGTCTCGACCCCTTCCAGACGGGCGCGCATGACGCGGGCCAGCTCGATCTGGGCGTTGAAGCCGACAAAGACCGCCGCCAGACCGACCAGCGAATGCATGGCCGCGACCAGCTGCGGCATCTCGGTCATCTGGACGCGCTTGGCGACGATCCAGCCGCCGGTGCCGCCGATGACGATCATGACCAGCGACAGGAACCAGTTGCCCGCGCCGGGACCGAACAGCGTAGCCAGAACCGCCAGCCCCATGCCGGCGATGCCGTACCAGATGGCGCGCTTGGCGCTTTCCTGTCCCGAGAGCCCGCCAAGCGACAGGATGAACAGGACCGATGCGACCACATAGGCCGCGGTGGTGAATCCGTATTCCATTGTCCCGATCCCTTACGACTTCTGGAACATGGCAAGCATGCGCCGGGTGACCATGAAGCCACCGAAGATATTGACCGATGCCATCAGCACCGCCAGCGCGCCCAGCACCATCACCCAGCCCGAGCTGCTGCCGATCTGCATCAGCGCGCCCAGAATGATGATCGAACTGATCGCGTTGGTGATTGCCATCAACGGCGTATGCAGCGAATGCGCGACGTTCCAGATAATCCGGAAGCCCACGAAACAGGACAGCACGAAGACGATGAAATGCTGCATGAAGCTGACCGGAGCGACCATGCCGATCAGCAGCACGACCAGACCGCCGCCGACCAGCAGCTTGATCTGGCTGGCGGTGTCGGCCTTGAAGGCCGCAGCCTCGGCGGCGCGGCGCTCGTCGGGGGTCAGCTCCTTCTTTTTTTCCTTGGGCTTTTGCGCCGCGATGGCCGCGATCTTGGGCGGCGGGGGCGGCCAGGTGATGTCGTGATCATGCACGACCGTCGCGCCCCGGATCACGTCATCCTCCATGTTGTGGTTGATGACGCCGTCCTTGCCGGGGGTCAGGTCGGCGATGAAATGGCGGATGTTGTTGCCATACAGCTCGCTGGCCTGCGCCCCCATGCGCGAGGGGAAATCGGTATAACCGACGATGACCACGCCGTTTTCGGTGACATGCCGTTCATCCGGAATGGTCAGGTCGCAATTGCCGCCCTTTTCGGCGGCCAGATCGACGATGACGCTGCCGGGCTTCATCATCTCGACCATATCGGCGGTCCACAGCTTGGGCGCATCGCGCCCGGGGATCAGCGCCGTGGTGATGACGATGTCCATCTGCGGGGCCAGTTCGCGGAACCGGGCCAGCTGCTTTTCGCGGAATTCGGGGGATGAGGGCGCGGCATAGCCGCCGGTCGCGGCACCGTCCTGCGTGGGCTCGTCGAATTCCAGATAGACGAATTCTGCGCCCATCGATTCGATCTGCTCGGCCACTTCGGGGCGCACGTCAAAGGCATAGACCTGCGCGCCAAGGCTGACCGAGGTGCCGATGGCGGCCAGACCCGCCACGCCCGCACCCACGACCAGAACCTTGGCCGGGGGCACCTTGCCCGCCGCCGTCACCTGACCGGTGAAGAACCGGCCAAAGTTGTTGGCAGCCTCGATCACCGAACGATAGCCGGCGATATTGGCCATCGACGACAGCGCGTCCATCTTTTGCGCGCGGCTGATGCGGGGCACCATGTCCATCGCGATGGCGGTGATGCCCTGACCCTGAGCCTGCGCCAGCAGTTCGGGATTCTGCGCCGGATAAAGGAACGAGATCAGCGTCTGCCCGCTGCGCATCTGCCCCATCTCGGCGGGTGTCGGCTGGCGCACCTTGGCCAGCACATCGACCGCACCGACCAGCTCGGCTGCGGTGGTGCAGATGGTGACGCCGGCCTTGCGGTAATCCTCGTCCGAAAAGCCCGCCCGGACGCCCGCGCCGCTTTCCAGCAGCACCTCGTGGCCCAGCTTGCCCAGATGCCCTGCCGAGGCCGGGGTGATCGCCACCCGCGCCTCGCCCGCAAAGCTTTCCTTCAATGCGCCAATCTTCATGGCAATTCCTGCCCCCCGGCTTGTTAACCCCGTAATGGCCAGACACATAGCATCGCGAAAGATTGTTTCACAAGGTTCGCCTGCCGCATTCGCGCAGGAAAGCCGCATGCCCGCCACAGCCGTCACATCTTTCGCGCGCAAACGAAAACGGCCCGGATGCGGGTGCATCCGGGCCGGGTCGGTCAGGTGATCGGGACGATCAGTTCGCCGGTGCGGGCGTCGTCGTCGCAGGCGCGTCGGTTGCATCCGTCGCGGGCGCGTCAGTCGCCGGAGCGGGTTCCGGGGTGACCGGGGCCGGGGCGGGCGTCGTGGCTGCGGGCTCTTCGACGCTGACCGCGTCATCGACTGCGTCAGAGGCGCTGCTGGCGGCGTCGGATGCGGCATCGGCGGCGCTGCTGGCTGCATCGGATGCGGCGTCAGCCGCGTCCGATGCCGCTTCGCTTGCGCCCTCGACTGCCGATCCGGTGGCGTCGGCGGCATCGCTGGCAGCTTCGGCGGCGCTGTCGGCTGCGGCTTCGGCATCGGCTGCCGCATTGTCGGCGGCGGCCTCGGCTTCGGCAGCGGCAGCATCGGGTTCCGCGTCAGGCTCGGCGACGACGGCGGGCGTGTCGGGGGTGGTCGGCGCCTCTTCGGTCGTCGTCACGGTGGTGGTGTCGCCTTCGACAACCGTCGTGTCATCGGCCATGAACCGCTGCAGAACGAAATAGGCCAGCGCCAATGCCAGCAGAACGCCGATGATCAGCGGCAGGGCGGACGACTTGCGCTCGACCGGCTCGACATAGGTTTCCTTGTGATCAACACCGGGTTTCGGGCGGTTCGGATCGTTGGGATCAAAGCTCATGCTGGCCTCCATTGCAGACTGTATCGTGGACCGGTTCAGGTCGCGCGAACCTGTGCCGCGTGCCCCATGGGCTGTCAACCGCCAAGGACACACGCCGCAGCTTGCGAGCCGGTGTTCAGGCGATTAACACCATGGGCAGGTCAGGGTTCCGCCCAGGCCCCATAATTCACAAGAGGCCGCCGCCCATGTCCGCCACGAATCCCCAGCCCGTCCAGCATCTTGCCGATTACCGGCCCTGGCCGTTCGGGCTGACCGAAACCCGGCTGGACCTGACGCTGGCCCCGCGCGACACGATCGTGCGGGCGGCGCTGGACCTTGCGCCGCGCGACGCGTCGGACCCGCAGGATCTGGTGCTGGACGGTGGCGCGGGCCTGCGCCTGCAGGCGCTGCGCATCGATGGGCAGGCCCCCGATCCGGTCCATGTCACGCGGACCGACGAACAGCTGATCATCGCCGCCGCCGCCCTGCCCCACGCGCCCTTCACGCTGGAAACCGAGGTGGCGATCGATCCCGCCGACAACACCGCGTTCGAGGGGTTGTATCTGTCCGGCGGCATGTTCTGCACCCAATGCGAGGCCGAAGGTTTTCGCCACATCACCTTCTATCCCGACCGTCCGGACGTGATGACCACCTTTCGCGTGACCCTGCGCAGTGCTTTGCCGGTGCGGCTGTCGAACGGCAATCCGGTCGGCGATGCGGATGGCGTGGCCGAATGGCACGATCCCTGGCCGAAACCCGCCTATCTGTTCGCGCTGGTCGCGGGCGATCTGGTCGCGGTCAGCGACCGGTTCACCACCCGGTCGGGCCGCGATGTGGCACTGAATGTGTGGGTCCGGCCCGGCGATCAGGACCGCGCCGGTTTCGCGATGGAAAGCCTGATCAAATCCATGCGGTGGGACGAGGACGTCTATGGCCGCGAATATGATCTGGACGTGTTCAACATCGTCGCCGTCGATGATTTCAACATGGGGGCCATGGAAAACAAGGGGTTGAACATCTTCAACTCGAAACTGGTGCTGGCCTCGCCCGAAACCGCCACCGATACGGATTATGAACGGATCGAGGCGGTGATCGCGCATGAATATTTCCACAACTGGACCGGCAACCGGATCACCTGCCGCGACTGGTTCCAGCTGTGCCTCAAGGAAGGGCTGACCGTCTTTCGCGACCAGCAGTTCACCTCCGACATGCGATCCGCGGCGGTCAAGCGGATCGAGGATGTGCAGACCCTGCGCGCCCGCCAGTTCCGCGAGGAT
>NZ_RQRT01000026.1 GCF_004335005.1 Paracoccus nototheniae
GGCCATCCCGAAGGGCGGCCCGATCCGGACGACCCGACCGCATGACCGAAAGGCCGCCCGACCCGTGGACCCGCGCCAAGACAGCCCCGACCGCCTGATTGCCGCCGCCACCGCGCATCCGGGCAGGCATCTGCCCCCCGATCCCGACAAAGTGCGCGGATTGCTGAGGCGGCTGTGGGACGATTACCTGCGCCCGCACAAGGCCCGCATGGCCTTTGCCTTCTTCCTGATGACGCTGGAGGGATCGACGCTGGCGCTGATCAGCTGGATGCTGAAGCCGCTGTTCGATCTGGTCTTTACCGGCCAGCAGCCCGGCGCGATCTGGTGGGTCGGCGGGGCGATATTCGGCATCTTTCTGCTGCGCGCGGTCACGCTGGTGGCCAGCCGGGCCTTGCTGACGCGGATCTCGCTGTCGGTCTCGACGATGATGCAGACGCAGCTTCTGTCCCATATCCTGACGCTGGACAGCCGGTTTTTCCGCGACAATTCCCCCGGCGCTATGATCGAGCGCATTCAGGGCGACACGATCGCCGTGCAGGGGGTCTGGGCCACGCTGATCACCGGGGCCACGCGCGACGTGATCTCGCTGGTGATGCTGTTCGGGGTCGCGCTGAGCATCGATCCCCTGTGGACGGTGGGCGCGCTGATCGGGGCGCCGATCCTGATCATGCCGGCGGCGCTGGTCCAGCGTTACATCCGCCGCAAGGTGCGCCAGAACCGCGTCAATGCCAGCCTGCGCGCCACAAGGCTGGACGAGGTGCTGCACGGCATCGCCTCGATCCGGCTGAACCGGGCCGAGGCCGATCAGACCGCCCGCTATGCCCGCATCGTGGGCCGCATCCGCGATGCGGAAACCAAGGTGGCCGCCACCTCCAGCGTGATCCCGGCGCTGACCGACATCGTCACCGGCATCGGTTTCGTCGCGGTGCTGGCGCTTGGCGGCAATCAGGTGATGGAGGGCAATCGCAGCACCGGCGATTTCATGGCGTTCTTCACAGCGCTGGCGTTGGCCTTTCAGCCGATGCGCCGTTTGGGCGGGCTGGCGGGCACATGGCAGACGGCGGCGGCCAGTCTGGAGCGGATCTATCAGGTCTTCGACACCCGCCCCACGGTTCTGTCCGGCCCGCGCACCGCGCCCCCCGACACGCCCGAGATCCGGCTGGAGGATGTCTGGCTGTCCTATGACGGTCAGCCGGTGCTGCGGGGCCTGGGCTTTATCGCCCATGCCGGGCAGACCACCGCGCTGGTCGGTCCATCGGGGGCGGGCAAATCGACCGTGTTCAATCTGCTGACGCGGATGGTGGATGCCGACCGGGGGCTGGTCGCCTTGGGCGGTGCGCCGGTCAGCGACTATGATCTGGGCGTGCTGCGCGATCAGTTTTCCACCGTCGCGCAGGAATCGGCGTTGTTCGACGAAAGCCTGCGCGACAATATCATGATGGGCCGCCCCGATGCCTCGGACGCCGATCTGCAGGCCGCGCTGAAGGCTGCCAATGTCGCGACCTTCCTCGATGATCAGCGCACGCTGGACAGCCCCGTGGGTCCGCGCGGATCGTCGCTGTCGGGTGGCCAGCGCCAGCGGGTGGCCATTGCCCGCGCGCTGCTGCGCGATGCGCCCATCCTGCTGTTGGACGAGGCGACCAGCGCGCTGGACACGGCCAGCGAACGGCTGGTGCAGGACGCGCTGGATCATCTGTCGGCGGGTCGCACGACGCTGGTCATCGCGCATCGCCTGTCCACCATCCGCAGCGCCGACAAGATCGTCGTGCTGGACGCGGGCAGGGTTGTGGAACAGGGCAGCCATGACCAGTTGATGGCACAAGGCGGCACCTATGCCCGCCTTGTCGCCCTGCAATTCGGAGAGCTTGAATGACCCGCCAGATCATCCGCCTGACCGGCGAAGACCGTGTCGAATTCCTGCAGGGACTGGTGACCAACGATGTCGCCCGCGCCCCCTGCTGGGCCGCGATCCTGACCCCGCAGGGCAAGTATCTGGCCGATTTCCTGATCGTGCCTCATGGTGATGGGCTGCTGATCGACGTGGACGCCGCGCTGGCACCCGACCTGCTGCGGCGGCTGTCGATGTACAAGCTGCGATCGAAAGTGGTGCTGGAGGCCGTCGAGATGCCCGTGGCGCGCGGCACCGGCCCCGCGCCCGAAGGGGCCGTCCCGGACCCCCGGCACCCGGCGCTTGGCTGGCGGCTGTACGGGCAGGCGGGCGATGACGGCAGCGATTGGGATGCGATCCGCGTGGCCCATTGCATCCCCGAAACCGGGATCGAGCTGATCCCGAACGAGACTTATATTCTGGAAGCCGGGTTCGAACGCCTGCACGGCGTCGATTTCCGCAAGGGCTGTTATGTCGGCCAAGAGGTGACCGCCCGGATGAAGCACAAGACCGAATTGCGCAAGGGCATCACCGTGCTGGCGATCGAGGGTGTGGCCCCGACCGGCACCCCCATCACCGCGGACGGGCGCGAGGTCGGCACGCTTTATACCCAGTCCGGCGGGCGGGCCATCGCCCATGTCCGCCATGACCGCGTGGCCGCCCAGATGCAGGCGGGCGAGGCGCGGCTGACGCCTGCATGACCGACCCCGCGCTGCCCGCGCTGCGCAAGATCATCCATGTGGACATGGATGCCTTCTTCGCCTCGGTCGAGCAGCGCGATTTTCCCGAATTGCGGGGCAAGCCGGTGGCGGTCGGCGGATCGGCGGCGCGCGGCGTGGTGGCGGCCGCCAGTTACGAGGCGCGGGTCTTTGGGGTGCGCAGCGCCATGCCCTCGGTCACGGCGGCGCGGTTATGTCCGGGGCTGATCTTCGTGCGGCACCGCTTTGACGTTTACAAAGAGGTCAGCCAGCAGATCCGCGCGATCTTTCATGACTATACCCCGCTGGTCGAGCCCTTGTCGCTGGACGAGGCCTATCTGGACGTCACCGACCATCTGGAGGGCCGCACCGCCACCCGGATCGCCAGGGATATCCGCGCCCGCATCCATCAGACGACCGGCCTGACCGCCAGCGCGGGCGTCAGCTATAACAAGTTTCTGGCCAAGCTGGCCTCGGATCAGAACAAGCCGGATGGGCTGTGCGTGATCACGCCGGACCGGGGCCCCGATTTCGTTCTGTCCCTGCCGGTGGGCAAGTTTCACGGCATCGGGCCTGCGACAGTCGCCAAGATGCAGGCGATGGGCATCGCCACCGGGGCCGACCTGCATGCGCAGGATCTGGATTTCCTGCTGCGCCGGTTCGGCAAATCGGGGCGCTATTACTGGAACATCTCGCGCGGGATCGATCACCGGCGCGTCAGCCCCGACCGCATCCGCAAATCGGTGGGGGCGGAAAACACCTATTCCGCCGATCTGATGACGCTGGATCAGGCCTTTGATGCGCTGGCCCCTCTGGCCGCCAAGGTCTGGGGGGCCGTGGCGCGGCACGATCTGCGGGGGCGGACTGTCACGCTGAAGGTCAAGTTCTCGGACTTCCAGCAGATCACGCGGGCGCGCAGTCTGGGCCATGCGGTGGCCTCGGAACCCGAATTGCTGGCCATCGCCCGCGATCTGGCGACCGGGGTGCTGCCCGATCCGCGCGGGGCACGGCTGCTGGGCATCACCCTGTCGGGGTTCGATCACGACGATCCCGATCCCGCACAGTTGAGCCTGTTCGACTAGCGCCAGCGGCGCAGGCGGCCCGGCCCCTGCGCGGCCAGGATCAGCAGGCCCCCCGCGATGGCCCAGTTCTTGACGACGATGGTGACCTGCCAGGGATCGGCGCGCAGCTGCCAGTGAAACCAGCTAGTCGCGATGCAATAGATCGCCAGCACGACCGCCCAGGTCCGGATGCGCGGGCCAAAGATCAGGCAGATCCCCGCGATCAGGTTGAAGGCGGCGACCGCCCAGACCATCTGGCCGGGCAGGCCCAGGCTTTCGATCATCCGCGTGACCTGCCCCGGATCACCCGCCTTCTGCACCGCCCCGCCCAGAAACAGCAGCGCGATCAGCACCCGGCCGGTCAGATTCATCAGATCGTTCACCGCGCACCCATGTTGCAATTCCCTTCGCCGCGCCTATCAAAGGCCGGGCAGAACAACCAGCGGGTCCGCCGATGAACATCCTGTCGATCCAGTCCCATGTGGCCTATGGCCATGCCGGCAATGCCGCCGCCGTCTTTCCCATGCAAAGGCTGGGGGTCGAGGTCTGGCCCATCCACACCGTGCAGTTTTCCAACCATACCGGCTATGGCGCGTGGAAGGGCCGGGTCTTTGACGGCCCCGCCATCGAAGAGATCGTCGAGGGCATTGCCGACCGGGGCGTGCTGGACCGCTGTGCGGGGGTGCTGTCGGGTTATATGGGGTCGTCCGATATCGGCAATGCGGTGCTGGGCGCCGCGCGGCGGGTCAGGGCGGCCAATCCCCAGGCTTTGTGGTGCTGCGATCCGGTGATCGGCGATGTGGGGCGGGGCATCTTCGTGCGCCCCGGCATCCCGGAATTCATGCGCGACGTGGCGGTGCCCGCCGCCGATATCATCACCCCCAACCATTTCGAGCTGGAATACCTGACGGGCGGCCCCGCCCGCAGCGCCGCCGATCTGCGCCGGGCTCTGGCCGCTTTGCACGGCATGGGGCCGCGCATCGTGCTGGCGACATCGGTTCTGGCGGCGGATACGCCGGATGACGCCATCGACATGATCGCCAGCACGCCGGGCGGCGCATGGCGCGTGCGGGTGCCCCGGCTGCAGCTGAACGCCAACGGCACCGGCGATATGGTCGCGGCGCTGTTCTTCGTCCATGTGCTGCGGGATGGCGACGTGGCGCGGGCCCTTGGGGCGGCGGCGGCCTCGGTCCACGGGGTGCTGCGCGCGACGGTCGAGGCCGGAACGCGCGAGATCCGCCTGATCGCCGCGCAGGACGAATTCACCAACCCCACCCATCGCTTTGCGGTCGAGTCGCTGGCATGACGACCGCCCCCGATGCCGCCCCTGATGCGAATACGGTCTATATCGTCGGAGGCTCGAACAGCCTGCTGACCGGCGGGTGGAGCCATCAGCTGGCTGATCTGGCCGGTCCCGGCCTGCGGGTGGTGAATCTCTCTGTGGGTGCGGCCACCACGCTGATCGGCATCTATCGTCTGCTGGCGCAGGAGGTGCCCGACGGGGCGGTGATTGTCTGGGAATATGCGCTGAACGAACAGAACCACTTTTGCCACGGGCAGTCAGCCGAGACGCTGGAACGGCATCTGGACTGGTTTCTGGAACTGTGTGCCCGCCGGTCGATCAAGGTGGTGCCGCTGGTCTGCTGGAACCGGGCCGAGATGGATCAGCTCGACCCGGGCGCCTATCGACGCGGCCTTGATCAGGTCTTGCGAACGCGGGGGCTGCA
This sequence comes from Paracoccus nototheniae, assembly GCF_004335005.1. Lineage (GTDB taxonomy): Bacteria > Pseudomonadota > Alphaproteobacteria > Rhodobacterales > Rhodobacteraceae > Paracoccus > Paracoccus nototheniae. The sequence goes on from NZ_RQRT01000026.1 coordinate 5,375, forward strand.
GGCTTTGGATCTGCATGCGGGGCTGATCGCCTATGCCGGGCGCAAGGGTCTGCCGGTGGCGGATTTCTATTCCGACAACGCGCATTATCGCCTTGGGACCGGATTTCCGCGCTGGATCGCGGCTTTGGTCCATCACGGCTTGAAGACGGCCCGCGTGCCTCTGCCTCAGGCGGCGTTTCAGGGTCTGTCGCTGGTCCTGGCCCTGCCGGATCGTCCTGCGGACGGGGTGTTTTCGAACCGTGTGCTGCAGGCCGAAACCTTTGGTCTGGACCAGCCGCTGCGGATTGCGGCGCGGGGGCGGCTGCTGTGCTGCTATCTGATCGCGACGACTTCGGCGGGTGCCATCGAGGTCAAGGCGGACAATGCCCGCGTGGGCGTCTATTCCGCGCAATCGATCAAGGGGCCGGGGCAGCCAGAACGGCTGATGAAGCATCTTGTGCTGTGGTCCGGGGCCGGGGATTGTCGGCAGGTGCAGGGCCAGATCGTGCTGCGCCGCGCGGGATGGATGACCTCGCCACAGGTCCAGAACCTGTTCGCGTGGCAACGTCGATCAGGCGAGGGCCCGGCCGAGGCGATTTTAGGGGTGCTGATCGAAACGCGGGTCTGAACGCAGGCGGACGCGGTGCCCGCCTGAACGACCGGATGCCGGTGCAGGCGGGGCCTGCGCCGGCATCCGGCAGACAGATCAGGCGCGTTCGCTGTATTCGAACACTTCGGTATTGACGATGATCGCCTCGCCTTCGCCGACAAAAGGCGGGATCATGATGCGCACGCCATTGTCGAGGATGGCGGGCTTGTAGCTGTTGGCGGCGGTCTGGCCCTTCACGACCGGCTCGGTCTCGGCCACGATGCAGGTCACCTTTTGCGGGATCGACACCGACAGGGCCTCTTCGCCGTAATATTCGATGGTCGCGGTCATGCCGTCCTGCAGGAAGGGGCGACGGTCGCCCAGCAGGTCGGCGTCCAGTTCGGTCTGCTCGAATGTTTCGCTGTCCATGAAGACCAGCTTGCCGTCGGTTTCATACAGGAATTGCTGGTCCTTCTGGTCCAGACGGACGCGTTCGACCTTGTCCTCGCTGCGAAAGCGTTCGTTCAGCTTGCGACCGTCGCGCAGGTTCTTCAGCTCGACCTGAGCGAAGGCGCCGCCCTTGCCGGGCTTGACATGGCTGACCTTGACCGCGCCCCACAGGCCGCCGTCATGTTCCAGAATGTTGCCGGGGCGGATTTCGTTGCCGTTGATCTTGGGCATGGGATGGGTCTCGTGCGTTTGCGGGAATTTCGGGCCGTCCGGATGTTGAACGGCGATGTCGGCCTCCTATATCTGGGCCAGACCTCGCAGGCAACCAGAACGGATCTGCAGCGTTGTCAAGACGCCACATGTGGCGAATGGCTGCTGACGCAACGGAAGACAGGCGATTTTTACCGTATTTTTGTTGGCATGCGGTAAGAGCATGGCAGACATGCGGCGGAAGGGATACCGAATCGGCACCCTGAAGGTCTAAGGCAGGCGATACCGTCGCAGAAACGGATTCAAGAAACTGGGGAAGCGTCAAGTTTTCCCCCCAAGGTTCTGTCGCCTGACAGAACCGCAAGAGAATGGACGAAACAAGATGCGCGATTTTGTTGACGGCTCGGCCTTCAATTTCGAACAAGGCCAGCGTGCCCGCAAGCTTTTTGCGGCAGTGGTGCTGGCGGCGCTGGATGACGCCATTGCAGATGACAAGAAATATGGCAACGGCCCCGAACAGATCGCCCGTTGGGCACGCTCGCGCGACGGGCGCGAGGTGTTGTCCTGTGCCGGGATCGACCCGAACGAACGCGTCGTGAAGGGCCTGATGGAATTCGTGTCCAAGGGCGTGCGGACCTCGGTCGCGCTGTCGCGCGAGGAAAGCGAACGCCGCATGGCCGCCGAAGCCGAGGAAGCCGAAGCCGCCTGAGCCTGCGCGCATCGACTTTTCAGGGCCGTCCTTCGGGGCGGCCTTTTTTCGTCGCGGGCGGGATGGGGCAGGGCGCGGCGCGTCACAAGCGCGTGATCACCCGCTGCGAATAGAAATGGCGCACGTCATCGGCATGACACAGCTGTGTCGCGGGCGTCATCACGGCAGCCGAGGCGGCGGCGGCGCCCAAGGCCAGCGCCTCTTGCACGGGCCAGTCGCGGGCCATGGCCAGCACGAAGCCCGCCACGAAGCTGTCGCCCGCACCGACCGCACTGACCACCCGCACCGGGGCCGCCGCGACATGCCAGGCGCCGTCCGGTCCGGCGATCACCGATCCGTCGGCACCCCGCGCCACGATCACCGCCCGCGCCGCGCCGCCCTGCACCAGCCCTGCGGCGAATGCGGCGCTGTCGCTGCGCAGGGGCAGGGGGCGTCCGGCCAGCCCCTCGGCCTCGTGACTGTCCATGCGCAGCACGTCGACCGGGATCGACGATCCCGCCAAAGCCCGCAGCGCATCGCCCGAGGTGTCGACCAGCAGCTTTGCGCGTCCGTCCTTCAGCCGCACCGTCAGCATCTGTTCGAACCCCGGCGCGACACCGGGCGGGTTCGATCCCGACACGACCACCCAGCCCCCGGCCAGCGCGGCCTCGGCGATGGCGGCCATGGCGGTGGCGACCTGAGTCATGTGCCATTCGGGGCCGGGCAGGACAAAGCGGTATTGCCCGCCGGTGGCGCGATCGGTGACGGCCAGCGACTGACGCGTCTCGCCCGGCGCGGTCAGGCGCAGGATCTGCAGGCCCGAGGCCTTCAGCATCTCGGCCATCCGGGTGCCGGTAGCGCCGCCAAGCGCGACCATCGCGGTCGATCTGCCGCCGATGATCTGGATGGCGCGGCTGACATTGATGCCGCCACCGCCTGGATCGATCACCGGCTTGTCACAGCGCAGCTTGAGATCGGGCACGACGCTGTCGGCGGCGGTGGACAGATCCAGCGCCGGGTTCAGCGTGACGGTCAGGATCGGGGCCTGCCCGCTCATGTGCCCGGCCCGCTCATCCGGCCAACCCGCTCATGTCATTCCCACCAGCGGTCGATGCTGGCGATATCCTCGTCCGACCAGCCGAAATGATGGGCCATTTCATGCGTAACGATATGCACGACCAGATCGCCAAGCGTGACATCCCCGCGTGATGCCCATTCGTCCAGAATGGGCCGGCGGTACAGCCAGATGATATCCGGCCCGCCCGGCTGGTCGCTGACCGATTTCTCGGTCCGCGGGATCCCATCGTACAGGCCGGTCAGTTCGAACGGATCGTCGATCTGCAATTCGTCCAGCACATCCTCGGGGGCGAATTCGGCCACCTGCAGGGCGACCTGTGCGGCGGCCTCGCGGAATTCCGGCGGCAGCCCGTCCAGCGCCGTGCGGGCCATGGCCTCGATCTCGGCGGCATCGGGGGCCGTGCGCCCGTCCCAGTCACTCATTGTGTCGCGCCTTCTGCTTTGCCCCCCTGATATGGACAAAAACCGCCCGTTGTGAAAGAGCAACCCCAACAGGAGAAGCCCATGACCATCACCCGTTTCGCGCCGTCGCCCACCGGCCATATCCATGTGGGCAATCTGCGGACCGCGCTGTTCAACCACCTGATCGCCCGCAAGGCTGGCGGCACCTTCATCCTGCGTCTGGACGATACCGACCAGGAACGCAGCAAGGAGGAATATGCCGACGGCATCAAGCGCGATCTGGACTGGCTGGGCCTGCATTGGGACCGGGTGGAACGCCAGTCGCTGCGGCTGGAGCGTTACCGCGCCGAGGCGGATGCCCTGCGCGCCTCGGGCCGTCTTTACGAGGTGTTCGAAACCCCGACCGAGCTGGATCTGAAGCGCAAGAAGCAGCTGAATATGGGCCGCCCGCCGGTCTATGACCGCACCGGGCTGGGCCTGTCGGACGCCGACAAGGACAAGCTGCGGGCCGAGGGGCGCGAGGGCTACTGGCGGTTCCAGCTGGATCAGAGCCGGATCGAATGGACCGACGGAATCTTGGGCGATATTTCCATCGACGCGGCCTCGGTCAGTGATCCGGTGCTGATCCGGGCGGATGGACAGGTGCTGTATACCTTTGCCAGTTCGGTCGATGACACGGATATGGGTGTCACGGATATCGTGCGCGGGTCGGATCATGTGACCAATACCGCGACCCAGATCCAGATCATTCAGGCGATCGGCGGCACGCCGCCCTCCTTCGCCCATCACAGCCTGCTGACCGGTTCCAAGGGCGAAGAGCTGTCCAAGCGCATCGGCGCGCTGGCACTGAAGGATCTGCGCGAGGCGGGTGTCGCCCCAGAGGCGCTGATCGGACTGATGGCGCGGTTGGGATCGGGCGTGCCGGTGGGGCTGGCCTCTCTGGACGAGCTGGCCAAGGCCTTTGATCTGTCGCAGTTCGGTGCCTCTCCGACCAAGTTCGACGCCGAGGATCTATGGCCGCTGACGCGGGAACGCAACCAGTCGCTGCCCTTTGCCGCCGTGGCCGACCGGATTGCCGCCCTTGGCGTTCCCGCCGATCAGGCCGAGCGGTTCTGGCGCGTGGCATCCCAGAACATCACCCGGCTGGAGGATCTGGATGGCTGGTGGCAGATCTTCAGCCAAGGCGCCGAGCCGCAGATCGACCCCGAGGATGCCGGGTTCATCGCCGAGGCGATGACCCTGCTGCCGCCGCCGCCCTATACTGACGCGACCTGGGGTGAATGGACGACGGCGGTGAAGGCCGCCACCGGGCGCAAGGGCAAGGGGCTGTTCATGCCGCTGCGCAAGGCGGTGACCGGTCAGGCGCATGGGCCCGAGATGTCGGATGTGATGCCGCTTTTGCAGGTGGTGAAGGCGCGGGACTGACCTTTTGACACGGTGCCGGTGGCGGCGGTGACGGGGCGCTGCCCCGCCACGCGTCCCGCGCGCCTCCCCGGGATATTTGGGCCAAGATGAAGCTGGCAGATCTTGTGGACGGGGCGGAGATTTCTGGGCAAAACCGCTTGACGCCCCCGCGCCTGTCGCATAAATCGCGCCTAGTCGTGGCGGAGTAGCTCAGTTGGTTAGAGCAGCGGAATCATAATCCGCGTGTCGGGGGTTCGAGTCCCTCTTCCGCTACCATTTTCTCCCTTATTTAGATGGGCCGTCGGCAGCTTGAAGCTGCCGTGCCGGATCTGGAATGGCATGTCCGGCTCTGCGCCTCCATGGGCTGCGGCAGGGATGTGTCAGCCGCCGGTCAGGTGGCGATAAAGGTCCAGCATGGCCGACAGATCGGGTTCCAGCCGGGTCAGATCGGGGGCATCGGCGGCCCAGCTGCGCGACAGGGCGCATCCGGCCTCGTATCCCAGAGGCAGCCTGGCGGTCGAGCTGAGGGACAGGGGGGCTGTCGAGAAGCCGTGATTGTGGCCCACCAGAGCCGCCCTTGTCGTGGCGGCAAGGCGGCGCAGGTGGCGATGGCCTTCTGTCGTGCCATCGCGGGTCAGGATGTCGGCGGCGCCGTGTTGCAGCGACAGGATGATCCGTTCGTCCCGGGCGTTGATGAACAGCGCGACATAGACGCCGTGGCGCATGCTGCGGGTCACATGGGGGGCAAAGCAGGCCAGCCATGGCACGCTGGCCCAGCCCGGCGCGCCGGTGCTGGCGCGGACCAGCAGCCGTTCCGAACGCGGGGCGATCAGGGCGCGGGCCATGGCGGCGACGTCGCGGCGAAAGAAGGTGGCGAATGCGCTGCCGGTCACCGGTTTCCGACGTTCGAGGACGTAGCATCGCGCCGTCAGGGACAGCGCGGCGGCAAGCGGGGGCAAGGTGGCGGCGGGCTGCGACCTGGGGGACGGGGCCGTGTCTAGCGGGGGTAGAGTCATGACGACTGGCGCCGCGGTGGTGGCGCACGTGACGGGGTGAGCGTTCGTGGCGCCGTGATCTGTCCGGCGGGATGCCGCAAGAGCCTGTCGGGGCAGCGATTTGGCGGAGGGCACTGACGTGCTGCCCCCCTGCACGGGCGCTGTCTGGCTGGGCGATGGGGGGCCGGGCGCGGATGCCCCGGACCCGGCCACCCGCGCCCCTCAAGGGGCTGGGACGGGCGGCGGCTCAGACCAGCCGCCCTTCCTCCATCGCGGCGCGCACGAAGCCTGCGAACAGGGGTGCGGGGGCGAAGGGTTTGGATTTCAGCTCGGGGTGGGACTGCACGCCGATGAACCACGGATGGTCGGCATATTCGACCACCTCGGGCAGCTTGCCATCGGGCGACATGCCCGAAAAGCGCAGACCCGCAGCCTCCAGCTGTTCGCGATAGGTGGCGTCGACCTCGTAGCGGTGCCGGTGGCGGTCCTCGATCTCGGTCGCGCCGCCATAGACGTCCGAGATGCGCGAGCCTTTGGCCAGCACGGCGGTATAGGCGCCAAGCCGCATCGTGCCGCCCTTGTCGTCGCCGACCTTGCGCTGCACGGTATAGTTGCCCTGCACCCATTCCTTGAGGTGATAGACGACCGGGGTAAAGCGGGTCTTGCCCGCCTCGTGGTCGAATTCCTCGGATCCGGCATCGGGCATCCGCGCCAGATTGCGCGCGGCCTCGATCACGGCCATCTGCATGCCCAGACAGATGCCCAGATAGGGCACCTTTTTCTCGCGCGCATAGCGGGCGGCGGTGACCATGCCCTCGGTTCCGCGTTCGCCGAAGCCGCCGGGCACGATGATGCCGTGATAGCCGTCCAGCAGATGTGCGCCCTCGCCCTCAAGTTTTTCGCTGTCGACCCAATCGGCCTTGACGCGGACCTTGTTGGCCATGCCGCCATGGGTCAGTGCCTCGGAGATGGATTTATACGCATCCTCAAGCTGGGTGTATTTACCGACGATGGCGATGTTGACCTGACCTTCGGCGTTGTACAGGCGGTCCATCACGTCTTCCCACCGCGACAGGTCGGGACGCGGCGCCGGGCTGATCGAGAACGCGTCCAGCACGGCGCGGTCAAGGCCCGCGCGGTGATAGGCCATCGGCGCCTCGTAGATCGTCTTCAGATCATAGGCCGGGATCACGCTGTCGGGACGCACGTTGCAGAACAGCGCGATCTTGGCGCGTTCCTTTTCCGGGATCGGATGTTCGGACCGGCAGACCAGCACGTCGGGCGCAAGGCCGATGGATTGCAGCTCCTTGACGCTGTGCTGGGTGGGTTTGGTCTTCAATTCGCCCGAGGCCGCCAGATAGGGCAGCAGGGTCAGGTGCATCAGGATGCATTCGCCGCGCGGGCGTTCGTGGATGAACTGGCGGATCGCCTCGAAGAAGGGCAGCCCCTCGATATCGCCGACCGTGCCGCCGATCTCGCACAGCATGAAATCGACCTCGGTATCGCCGATCGCCAGGAAATCCTTGATCTCGTTGGTGACGTGGGGGATGACCTGAATGGTCTTGCCCAGATATTCGCCGCGGCGTTCCTTTTCCAGCACGTTGGAATAGACCCGTCCGCTGCTGATGCTGTCGGTGCGCCGTGCGGCCACGCCGGTGAACCGTTCGTAATGGCCCAGATCCAGATCGGTTTCCGCGCCGTCATCGGTGACGAAGACCTCGCCATGTTCGAACGGGCTCATCGTGCCGGGATCGACGTTCAGATAGGGGTCCAGCTTGCGCAGCCGCACCGTGAACCCCCGTGCCTGCAACAGCGCGCCCAACGCCGCCGAGGCCAGCCCCTTGCCAAGAGACGAGACCACGCCGCCGGTGATGAAGATGTATCGCGCCATGAAGGCCCCCGTGATGTGCAGGCCGTGGATGCCACGTCCTGAAAATGCAAAATCTGGCGGATTGCGGGTCGCGAAAACGACCAGCATCACGGGAGTAGCAGAATAACCGATTCGCCCCGTGGTCGCAACCGACCGCAAGTTGATGTGGGGCAATCGCGTGACCGCCCCAAATTGTTGTGGGCGCCCTTAGTTGGTGGCGGGCGCGGTGGTCGTGGCCGGAACGTCGGACTGGGGCGCGGCCTCGGCCTCGGGCGCGGCGGGTGCCGCAGCGTCCGGGGCAGGCGCGTGGGCGTCGGCTTCGGGGGCGGGGGGCGCTAGGGCCTCGGGGGCTTCGGTCGCCGGAGCCGTGGTCGCAGGAACGTCGGCCGCCGGAACGTCAGACTCGGGCGCAGCCGCTGCGGGCGGGGGCACCGGGTCGGCGGTCGCCGGTGTCTCGGCGTCACTGCCTGCCGCCGCATCGGCGCCGTCATCGGGGCTGGGCGGGACCAGCGGATTGCCCGCGCTGGTCGGCGGGGGCGTATAGGCGGGCAGGCCCGGCAGGCTGCCTGCGGGCTGCTGCGGGCTGGATGTGCCGCCGAACTGGTCCATGATCGAGCTGTTATTGGCCTGCCGTGCCGCCAGAATCGTCAGCGTGATCGAGGTCGCAAAGATGGCCACGCCCAGCATCCAGGTCAGCCGGGTCAGCAGGTTGGCCGCAGCCCGGCCCGACATGACGCCGCCCCCTGCGCCGCCACCGCCACCGCCCATGCCCAGCCCGCCCCCTTCGGAACGCTGCAGCAGGACGACCCCGGCCAGCACAAGGGCCAGGATCAGATGGACGGTCAGAATGACGTTTTCCACGGCTTTCGGCCTTTCATTTGCGGACGCGCCTATCTAGTCACCGCAGCAGGTGATGGCAAGCGAGATGGTCCCATGACGGCGGTGATGATTCAGGGCACCGGCTCGAATGTCGGAAAGTCGCTGCTGGTGGCGGGTCTGTGTCGGGCGGCGCTGCGTCGCGGCCTGTCGGTGGCACCCTTCAAGCCGCAGAACATGTCGAACAATGCCGCCGTGACGCTGGACGGCGGAGAGATCGGTCGCGCGCAGGCCCTGCAGGCCCGCGCCTGCGGGCTGGAGCCTGTGACCGACATGAACCCCGTGCTGCTGAAACCCGAGACCGAGACCGGATCGCAGGTCATTCTGCAGGGCCGCGCCATCGGTCGCGCGCAGGCCCGCGATTATCAGGCGCTGAAGCCGCGCCTGCTGGCGGGTGTGCTGGACAGTTTCGCGCGGCTGTCGGCGGCCCATGATCTGATCATCGTCGAAGGCGCCGGCAGCCCGGCCGAGGTCAACCTGCGCCCCCGCGACATCGCCAATATGGGCTTTGCGCGCGCGGCGGGCGTGCCCGTGGTGCTGGCGGGCGATATCGACCGGGGCGGGGTAATCGCGCAGATCGTCGGCACGCAGGCGGTGATCGATCCCGCCGATGCGGCGATGATCCGCGGCTTTCTGATCAACAAGTTCCGGGGCGATCCGCGCCTGTTCGATGACGGCTATCGGATGATCATGGACCGCACCGGCTGGCCCGGTTTCGGCGTGGTGCCGTGGTTCGCGGGCGCCCATCGACTGCCTGCCGAGGATGCGGTCGATCTGCGCCACAGCGGGGCTGCGGGGGGGCTGCATGTCGTCTGCCTGACCCTGTCGCGCATCGCCAATTTCGACGATCTGGACCCTCTGGCGGCGGAACCGTGGGTCCGCCTGACCATGCTGGCGCCGGGACAGGCGATCCCGGGCGATGCGGCGCTGGTGATCGTGCCGGGCTCGAAATCCACGCTTGGCGATCTGGCCTATCTGCGCGCGCAGGGCTGGGACATCGATCTGCTGGCCCATCACCGGCGCGGCGGGCATGTGCTGGGCATCTGCGGCGGCTATCAGATGCTGGGGCGGGTGATCGACGATCCTGCGGGCGCCGACGGGGTGGCGGGGCAGGTGGCCGGGCTGGGCCTGCTGGACGTGACAACGGTCATGTCCGCGACCAAGCGGCTGCAGCGGGTGACGGGCCGGGCCCTTGGCCAGCCGGTCGCGGGATACGAGATCCATATGGGCCGCACGACCGGCCCCGATTGCGCGCGGCCCTTTGCGCAGGTGCCGGATCACGATGGGGCGATCAGCGCCGATGGCCGGGTCATCGGCAGCTATCTGCACGGGCTGTTTTCCGATGACGGCTTTCGCGCCGCGTTTCTGGCGCGTTTGGGCGCCCCCTCGCGCCCCGGTTTCGAGGCCGGGGTCGAGGCCGCGCTGGAGGATCTGGCCGACCATCTGGAGGCGCATCTGGACGTCGCCGCCCTTCTGGCCGTGGCGGGCTGAGGGCGTGGTCGTTCTGTCCGCGATGTGACCCCGGTGGTGCTGGACGCGGCGGGGGCTTCGCGCTACCTGAAGGGTATGGAACATGCAAAGCCGCCTTTGACCCTGTATCTGGCCGCGCCCCGCGGCTTTTGCGCGGGCGTCGACCGCGCCATCAAGATCGTCGAGCTGGCGCTGGCCCGGTGGGGCGCGCCCGTCTATGTCCGCCACGAGATCGTGCACAACAAATACGTCGTGGATCAGCTGCGCGACAAAGGCGCAGTCTTTGTCGAAGATCTGGACGATTGCCCTGATGACCGCCCCGTGATCTTTTCGGCCCATGGCGTGCCCAAGGCCGTCCCCGCCGAGGCCGCGCGCCGCCAGATGGTCTATGTCGATGCGACCTGCCCGCTGGTCAGCAAGGTCCATCTGGAGGCCGAGCGTCACCATGCCGCAGGTCTGCAGATGATCATGATCGGCCATACCGGCCACCCCGAGGTGCTGGGCACGATGGGCCAGTTGCCGCCGGGCGAGGTCGTGCTGGTCGAGACGGCGGATGACGTGGCCACGGTGCAGGTCCGCGATCCGGCCCGGCTGGCCTATATCACCCAGACCACCCTGTCGGTCGATGACACGGCGGGCATCGTCGCGGCCCTGCAGGCGCGGTTTCCCGCGATCATCGGCCCGGCGAAAGAGGATATCTGCTATGCCACGACCAACCGTCAGGCCTCGGTCAAGGCCGTCGCGCCGCATGTCGATGCGCTGCTGGTGATCGGGGCCGAGAATTCCAGCAACTCCAAGCGGCTGGTCGAGGTCGGACGCAGCGCGGGCTGCGCCTATGCCCAGCTGGTCATGCGCGCGACCGAGATCGACTGGCGCGCGCTGGAGGGCATCCGGTCGATCGGCGTCACCGCCGGGGCCAGCGCGCCTGAGGTTCTGGTCAACGAGGTCGTCGACGCCTTTCGTGCCCGCTATGAGGTGAGCGTCGAGCTGGTCGAGACGGCGGTGGAGCGGGTCGAGTTCAAGGTGCCCCGGGTCTTGCGCGAGACGGTCTGAAAAGGCCGGGGGCCAGCGCGCCGGACATCAGGAAGGACCGGGGGCCAGCCCGCCGGATATCAGGAAAGACCGGGGGCCAGCCCCCGAAGCCCCCGGGATATTTTTGCCAAGATGAAAGGTCGGCCATGAGGCTTTATTCGATGCCCTCGTCGGGCAACAGCTACAAGATCCGGTTGCTGGCGGCTTTGGCGGGGATCCCGCTGGAGGTCGTGGATTGCGAATATGGATCCGCCGGGCTGGAGGCCGCCAAGGCGGCGGGGGCGCTGCCCTTCGGCAAGGTGCCCGCGCTGGAACTGGACGGCGGGGTCGTGCTGGCCGAATCGAACGCGATCCTGTGCCATCTGGGCGAAGGGACGGCGTTCTGGCCTGCGGACCCGGTTGTGCGAGCGCAGATGCTGGGCTGGATGTTCTGGGAGCAGTACAATCACGAGCCGGTCATCGCGGTGCGGCAGGCTCTGGTCAGCTATCCCCATCGCGCCGCCGATGCGACGCCCGCACGGTTGGCGGATCTGCTGGCGCGCGGTCATGCCCTGCTGGGCGTGATGGAGACCGCGCTTGCGGGCCGCGACTGGCTGGTGGGCGAGGCGGTCAGTCTGGCCGATCTGTGCCTTTATGCCTATACCCATACCGCCGGTCGCCGGGGCGGGTTCGCGATGGATCGGTTCCCCGCCGTCAATGAATGGCTGGACCGGGTTGCGGCGCTGCCCGGTCATGTGCGTCTTGATGACTGAGCTGTTCGCCTGGACCGATGGCGCCTGCAGCGGCAATCCCGGCCCCGGGGGCTGGGGCGTGCTGATGCGTGCGATGGATGGCGGGGCCGTCATCAAGGAACGCGAGCTGGCCGGCGGCGAGGCGGCGACCACCAACAATCGCATGGAGCTGATGGCCGCGATCAGTGCGCTGGAGGTGCTGACCCGTCCCACCAGTTTGGTGATCGTCACCGACAGCGCCTATGTGAAGAACGGCGTCACCCAGTGGATCCATGGCTGGAAGCGCAACGGCTGGAAGACCGCTGACCGCAAACCCGTCAAGAATGTCGAGCTGTGGCAGCGGCTGGATGCGGCGCAGGCCACCCACAAGGTCGAATGGCGCTGGATCAAGGGCCATGCGGGCCATGCCGAGAACGAACGCGCCGACGAGCTGGCCCGCGCCGGAATGGCGCCCTTCAAATGACGCTGGAGGCGCTGGTCACCGCGCTGGATTACGGGTCCGTGCTGATCTTTGCGCTGACCGGGGCACTGGTCGCCAGCCGGGCGCAGCTGGACCCGGTGGGGTTCGTCTTCATGGCGGCCCTGACGGCGGTGGGCGGCGGGACGCTGCGCGATCTGTTGCTGGGGCGCGACATGGTGTTCTGGGTCGCCCAGCCCGCCTATGTCATGATCGCGGCGGTGGCGGCGCTGGTCGTCTTCTGGACCGCGCATCTGTTCGAAAGCCGCTATGTCTGGCTGGTCTGGCTGGACAGTGTCGCGCTGGCCGTGGCCGTTGCGGCGGGTGTCGGCGTCGCGATGGAGGGCGGCTTTGGCCCGGTCATCGTGATCATCATGGGCGTCGTGACCGGCACGTTCGGCGGGCTGATGCGCGATGTCGTGGGCAATGAGGTGCCTTTGGTCCTGAAGCAGGGGCAGCTGTATCTGACGGCGGCCTTTGGCGGGGCGGCGGTGGCGGTGACGCTGGACTGGCTGGGCTTGGCCCGGCCCGGGGCGCTGCTGGCCTGCGCGCTGGCGGTCTGGGGGCTGCGCGCGGGCAGCCTGCGGTTCGGATGGAGCCTGCCGGTCTATCGCCCCCGCCCGCCGCGCACGCGCGGCTGACAGGGAGGCCCGCCTCGCACGCGCGGCTGAGCGATTGTCGCGGCGCGGTTAGCGCAGGATCGGCGGGCCGTTCCGGCCTGCATCGCTGTTTTGCACGCCGGCCCGCAAGCCCTGCCCGATGCGATGGGCCATTGCCGACCATGCCCGCGCGTCCCATGGCGGCAGGGTGCGGCGCAAAGCCTCGTCAAAGAGCGCCAGCCAGATCTCGAAATGTTCGGGCCGCACGTTGCCTGCCGACAGATGGGCGCGCATCGGGCTGCCGTTATAACCCGCCTTGTGCAGGATCGCGCCCGCCCAGAAGGCGGTGATGCGCGCCTCGTGCGCGGGCCAGTCGCCGATATGCTCGGCGAAGATCGGGGCCAGCACCTCGTGCCGGCGCACGGCGCCGTAAAAGACCGCGACCACGCGGGCGATCTGGGGTTCGGTGATGTCAAAGCGCGGCTCCATCCATCCGCATCTGGGGCAGGGGATGCGTGGTTGCAAGAGGTTTCGCCCCGGTGCTAAGGGGCAGGCCCGGTCGCAGCCCACCCGGTCAAAACAGGAGCCAGAGATGAGCCATTACACCGACAGCCTGACCCAGCTTGGCAAGGACACGCCCCTGCCCACCCATCCCGATCAGGCCGTGCTGGAGCGGGTGCCCAACCCGCAGCCCGGCCAGACCTATGTGGTGCGCTTTACCCAGCCCGAATTCACCAGCCTGTGCCCGATGACCGGCCAGCCCGATTTCGCGCATCTGGTGATCGATTATGTGCCCGGCGACTGGCTGGTCGAATCGAAATCGCTGAAGCTGTATCTGGGCAGCTTTCGCAATCACGGCGCCTTTCACGAGGATTGCACCGTGGGCATCGGGCGCCGCATCGCCGATCTGCTGACGCCCGCATGGCTGCGCATCGGCGGCTATTGGTATCCGCGCGGCGGCATGCCCATCGACGTGTTCTGGCAGACCGGGGTTGTGCCTGCGGGGTTGTGGTTGCCTGATCAGGGCGTCCCGGGATATCGCGGCCGGGGCTAGCCGCGCCAGGATCGGATCGCGATCAGCGCCGTGTCCACCACATCGCCCAAGCGCGCCAGCAGCGGTTCGGGTTCGGGGGCGGCGCCGTCGGTCCCGGCCTCCAGCCGGGCCATCAGGCGCGACAGGCGGCGGCGATGGATGCCGGTCCACAGCTGCACCGGATCAGCCAGAAGCCCGGCAAATGTGGTGATCAGCGATCCCGCCATGGCCAGCGCCACCCCGGTCGCCAGGATATAAAGGGGCGATATCTCGACCGGAAAGGCCCAGTACCAGGCCCGGCCAAGCGTGTCGCCCAGGGCGAAATCGCGCACCGCCGCCCCATGCGCGCGCATCTGGGCCATCGGTCCTGCCAGCGAGATCATGCCCGGCGTCGCGCGGTGAAACAGCGCGACCCCAAGGACCAGCACGATCAGCGAGGTGGTGATCTCGGCCACCGCATTGCGGGTCTCGGCATGGCTGCCGAGCGCGCGGGCGATGCGGTCGGGGGCTGCGTCGGGGCCAAGGCCCTGTGCCTGCAGATCGGCCACCAGCGCGGTCAGATCGGCCTCGATCCGGGTGGCCACGTCGGATTGCAGAAAGACCCGGCAGCCCCGCAGCCACGCCCCGGCGCGTCCCCCGCCAAGCCGCGCCAGCGCCCAGCCCGCCAACTGCATCAGCAGCGCGACCGGGGCCAGCATGACGTTCACTGGTGCGCGCAGCAGATCCAGCCCAAGCGCATGGCGGTGCAGCGCGAGCGTGCCCCGCAGCCCATAGCGGCGCGCGGCAAAGCGGTGCAGGGCGGCGTCCCGGCGGGACAGGCGGGTGCGAAGGGGGGCGGGCTGCATGGGCCGTTCCTTGGGTATGGCGGGCCTTGGGTATGGCGGGCCTTGGCGGGCCGGGACAGCCTAGCGCGAAACCTTCGGCGCTTGCAGCCCCAAGCCGCGCTTTCTATAGAAGGCGGATGGATTTCCCGGCGTTCGCATTCCGAATTAGCAGCCCGGTGGCGTGAGGTTTCGCGCTGCCGGGTCAGACTTGTCCGAACGTCTTTCAAAGGAATGCCCCGATGGCTGCGCCCACCAGCTCTGACACCCCCGATTACCGCGACACCGTCTTTCTGCCCCAGACCGATTTTCCCATGCGCGCCGGCCTGCCGCAGCGGGAACCGGACTGGCTGGCCCGGTGGGCGCGGATCGGCATCTATGACCGGCTGCGCGACAAGGCCGCGGCGGCGGACGGGGCCCGCGCCCCCTTCGTGCTGCATGACGGCCCGCCCTATGCGAACGGGCATCTGCATATCGGTCACGCGCTGAACAAGACCATCAAGGATATCGTCGTGCGCAGCCATCAGATGATGGGCCGCGATGCGCGCTATGTGCCGGGCTGGGATTGCCACGGCCTGCCGATCGAATGGAAGATCGAAGAGAAATACCGTCAGGAGGGCCGCGACAAGGACGCGGTCGACATGGTCGAATTCCGTCAGGAATGCCGCCGTTTTGCGCAGGAATGGGTGGCCATCCAGCGCGACGAATTCGAACGCATGGGCATCACCGGCGCATGGGACCGCCCCTATCTGACGATGGATTACCATGCCGAGGCGGTGATCGCCGCCGAGTTCATGAAGCTGCTGATGAACGGGTCACTGTATCAGGGATCCAAGCCCGTGATGTGGTCGCCGGTCGAAAAGACCGCGCTGGCCGAGGCCGAGGTCGAGTATCACGACCATACCAGCCATACGATCTGGGTGCGGTTTGGCATCGCCTCTGTCTCGCGCGATGCCTACGGGCTGCGTGGCGGGAAAGATGAAAATCTGGACACGATGGAGTCCATTTCAGAAAGTTACGCCCGGCGTAAAGATCTTCAGAACCAAAACGCCAAGGTCGTGATCTGGACCACGACCCCTTGGACCATCCCGCAGAACCGTGCCGTCGCCTTCAATCCCTCGATCGCCTATGGGCTTTATCAGGTCGTCGGGGCCGCCGAAGGCGCGACCGCCGAGCCGGGCGAGCGGTTGGTCATGGCCGATGCGCTGGCCGAGGGCGTGATGGCGCAGGCCAAGGTGACCGAGTTCACCCGCCTGTCCGATGTGACTGCCGCCGATCTTGAGGGGCTGGTGCTGTCCCACCCCTTCCGCGCCATCGACGGGGCCGAAGGCGAGTGGGACTATGACGTTCCCATGCTGCCCGGCGATCACGTCACGGACGAGGCGGGGACGGGGTTCGTTCATACCGCGCCCAGCCATGGCGATGACGACTATCAGCTGGGCCTGCGCTTCAAGCTGCCGATGACCTATAATGTCGAACCGGATGGCAGCTATCGCAAGGATCTGCCGATCTTCGGCGGTCAGGCGATCATCGCGCCGGACGGCAAGGACGGCCCGGCCAATGTCAGCGTCATCAAGCAGCTGGCCTGGGCGGGCGCTTTGCTGGCCAAGGGCAAGGTCAAGCACAGCTATCCGCACAGCTGGCGGTCCAAGGCGCCGCTGATCTATCGCAACACGCCGCAATGGTTCGCCGCCATCGACAAGGTGCTGGACGACGGGATGGGCCAGTATGGCGACACGATCCGCGCGCGCGCGCTGGCCTCGGTGGACAAGCTGGTCACATGGTGGCCGCAATCGGGCCGCAACCGCATCCATTCCATGGTCGAGAACCGGCCCGATTGGGTTCTGTCGCGCCAGCGGGCCTGGGGCGTGCCGCTGACCTGTTTCGTCAAGCGCGGCGCCAAGCCCACCGATGCCGATTTCCTGCTGCGCGATGCCCGCGTGAACGACCGCATCACCGCCGCGTTCGAGACGGACGGCGCCGATGTCTGGTATCATCCCGACTTCAAGGCGCAGATGCTGGACGGCATCGCCGACCCGGACGCCTATGACAAGGTGACCGACGTGCTGGACGTGTGGTTCGATTCCGGCTCGACCCATGCTTTCGTGCTGCGCGACCGCGCGGATGGGGCGCCCGACGGGATCGCGGATGTCTATCTGGAGGGCACCGACCAGCATCGCGGCTGGTTCCAATCGTCGCTGTTGCAGGCCAGCGCCACGCGGGGCCGCGCGCCCTATCGCAACGTGGTCACGCATGGGTTCACGCTGGACGAAAAGGGCATGAAGATGTCCAAATCGTTGGGCAATACCATCGTGCCCGCCAAGGTGATCGAACAATATGGCGCCGATATCCTGCGCCTGTGGGTCGCGCAGGCCGATTACACCGCCGACCAGCGCATCGGCCCCGAGATCCTGAAAGGCACCGCCGACAGCTATCGCCGGCTGCGCAACACGCTGCGCTTTCTGCTGGGCGCGCTGCACGGGTTTGACGAGGCCGAGCGGGTGGCCGTAGAGGACATGCCCGAGCTGGAGCAATGGGTGCTGCACCGGCTGGCCCAGCTGGATCATCAGGTCCGCAAGGGCTATGACCAGTTCGATTTCCAGGGGGTGTTCCAGACCCTGTTCCAGTTCTGCACGCTGGATCTGTCGGCCTTCTACTTCGATATCCGCAAGGACGCGCTGTATTGCGATGCAGCCGACAGCCTGCGCCGCCGGGCCGCGCGGACGGTGCTGGACATGCTGCATCACCGGCTGGTGACATGGCTGGCCCCGATCCTGCCCTTCACGATGGAGGATGTCTGGCTGTCGCGTTTCCCGTCCGACGATGACAGCGTGCATCTGCAGGACTTCCCCGCCACGCCCGCCGATTGGCTGAACGAGCCTCTGGCCGCGAAATGGGATCATGTGCGCCGCGCCCGCCGCGTCGTCACGGCGGCGCTGGAGGTCAAGCGGACCGACAAGACCATCGGTGCCAGCCTCGAGGCCGCGCCTGTTGTCCATGTCGAGAATGCCGAGATGCTGGCGGCGCTGAAATCGGTCACCTTCGCCGATATCTGCATCACCTCGGATCTGGCGCTGACCCGCGATCCGGCCCCATCCGAGGCCTTTCGCATGGCCGAGGCGCCGGGCATCGGCGTGGTGTTCGAGACCGCCGAGGGTGCGAAATGCCAGCGCTGCTGGAAGATCCTGCCCGATGTCGGCACCCACAGCCATCCGGGCGTCTGCGCGCGCTGCGACACGGTGCTGGCCAAGACGGTGCAGGCCAGCACGGTGCAGGCCAGCACGGTTCAGGGATGACCGAGGCCGATCTGCGCAAGGCGATCCTTGCGCAGATCGGTCGTCTTCGTCCCGGCACCACCTGCTGTCCCAGCCAGATTGCCCGCGATCTGCGTGGCGATCGGGGGGAAGACTGGCGGACGCTGATGACGCCCTTGCGGCAGCACGCCCTGGCACTGGCCGCCGAGGGCCTTGTGCGCATCACCCAGAATGGCAAGCCCGCAGGCCCCGACCCGCGCGGCCCCATCCGGCTGTCGGCGCCGGATGATGGCAGTTGACCGAGGGGGCTGCCGGGCGGGAGGCCCGAGCGTCCCCGGTTTCCCTGCCTCTGCCCGAGAACAGGCAGAGGCCCGGGTGCGGCGGATCTAGACCAGCCACCAGCCTTTGGACTTCAACTGGTTGCGGATCATCCGTTCGGGCGCGCCACCGGGGATGCCGGCGAATATCGGGCGGACCTTGTCACGGCCCTTTTCCTGATAGACCAGCTTGCGCGCCGGTTCCCACAGGCGCAGCACCTTTTTGATCCGGTTGGGGGCCACGGCGCTTTCCAGCGCGGCGATCGCGGCGTCGGAATGCTGGGCGTAAAGCAGCGGCAGCTTGCGATAATGACAGGTCATATCGCCATCCAGACCGACCAGTTCCGGCCCCGGGCGCCCACCGCCAAAGGACCGGATGACCACCGGCAGCACCGCCTGATCCAGCCACGGCTCCAGCACCTGGCTGGCCAGCGCCTCGTGGGGGTCGTTGCGCAGGGCCAGCGCCCAGTCCAGAAACCGCTGTCCGAATTCGGTCGGATCGGCGCCAAAGAACCAGCCCGCGTTGAAATACAGATAGCGTTCCCAATGCTCGTCCGGCTGGCTCAGATCCAGCGTATCCTCGAAGGGCACGTCAAAGCGGTCAAAGATCGATTTCCAGATCCCGCCATAGCCCGGCCCGTAAAGCGGCGGCAGCGGCCATGTCCCCTCGCGCTGCATCGAGGCGGAAGGGTGCGCCGTATCGAAGCCGACCCGATCCAGCGGTCCGCAGATCAGCGTGTCGGTGTCGAAAAACACGAAGGGTTCGTTCGCGGGCAGCAGGGCCAGCGCCTCGATTTTGTTGCCCTGCGGATAGGCGGCGCCGAAATGGCGGGCGACAAAGGGAGTGATCTCGGCCCCCAACTGGGTCAGGATCTCGCGGCAGGGGTCCGAGATGCGCGTGTCATGCCCGGCCCATGCGCCCTCGGGCATGGGCTCGGCGACGATCACCCGGCCCGTCCAGTCCGGCGCATGCGCGCGCAGGCTGGCCATGAAGATGACCGCCTCGTATTCCAGCCTGCCGGACTGGGCGACGATCAGCAGATTGGGTTGGGTATTGATTTGGACTGACACCGGTGCCCCCGAAACTCTTGACTTGATGGTCAGCCTAACCCCCGCACCAGGCCAGCAAAACCCCCGCCGGATCACACGCTGCATTTTCTTCAACCGCAGGAGGCATGGGCGCCTGGCGCTCGCCCAAGTCATGGGCAGCCGGGTGAAAACGGTCTGAAAGAGGGGGGAAATGGTGGGCGACCCTGGAATCGAACCAGGCGTGGGTCTCCCCGGCGGAGTTACAGTCCGCTGCCGCACCTTGCAGCACGTCGCCCGCCGATCGCTTTCGGCGTGGGGGGTGATTAGCGGCCCCGTCGGGGGGCGTCAAGCGGATTTCCGGGGCTTGCGCCAACCGTCCATCCCGCGCACAGAAGAACCGGACAGGACAGGAGACCGCGCATGACCGACAGGCCCGGAAACGCCAAGAAGCCCACATGGGTCATCGACAAGGAACGCGCCCGCCGCGCCGCCGCCGCTGAAACCGTCTGGCTGTTCGGTCTGCATGCCGTGCGCGACGCGCTGGCCAATCCCGTGCGCGAGAAGCTGCGGCTGGTGGTGACGCAGAATGCGGTGACGCGCCTTGGCGATCTGCACGGCATGGAACCCGAGATCACCGATCCGCGGATTTTCGACAAGACCGTGGGGCTGGCCACCGAGAGCGTCCATCAGGGTGCCGCGCTGGAGGTCAAGCCGCTGAAATGGGGCAGCCTGTCCGAGGTCGCCCTGCGCGAGGCCCCGGGCGAGACGCGCCCCCTGCTGGTCGCGCTGGACCGGGTGACCGACCCGCATAATGTCGGCGCGATCCTGCGCTCGGCCGAGGTGTTCGGCGCGCGGGCGGTCATCGCCCCCTCGCGCCATTCCGCACCCGAGACCGGGGCGCTGGCCAAGACCGCGTCGGGCGCGTTGGAACGTCAGCCCTATCTGCGAGTGCCCAATCTGGCCGAGGCGCTGACCCAGCTGAAGAGCATGGGCTTCATTCTGGTCGGTCTGGACGGCACCGGCACCGAATCGCTGCCCGATCTGATGGGCGATCTGTCGGGGCGGGCCATCTGCCTGGTGCTGGGCGCCGAGGGGCCGGGCATGCGCGAACTGACGATGAAGACCTGCGATCACGTCGCGCGCGTTCCCTTTGCGGCCGATTTCGGGTCACTGAACGTGTCGAACGCGGCAGCGGTGGCACTTTATGCGGCGGGACGTGCGTGACCATCACAACCCTGCGACGGTTCCGCCTGCCGCGTTGAGATTTTCCCCGCCTGCTGTCAAGAAGACCGGACCCTCATTCGCGGATCGCCATGCGCCCCCTGTGCCTCGCCCTGATCATGTCACTGGCCTCTGCCCTTCCGGCAGCGGCGCAGGACTGGGCCGTGGGCGGGTTCGACGCGGTGGGCTATACGGCGGCGGGCCGTGCCGTGCCGGGGCGCAGCGACATCTCGACCATGTGGAAAGGGCGGCTGTGGCATTTTGCCTCGGAAGAGAACCGCGCAAGGTTCGAGGCCGATCCCCGCAGCTATGCCCCTGCGCTGGACGGGATGTGCCCGATCTCGATCACCGAGGGCCACCCCCAGCCCGGCGATCCCCGGCATTTCGCGGTGGTGGGCGGGCGGCTGTATCTGCTGGAATCGGATGCCGCCGAACGCCAGCTGAAAACCCGCCCGCAAGAGATCATCGATGAGGCGCGTCAGATCTGGCGGCGCCGCTGAAACCATCGAATCACAAATCTGCGATCCGGCTGGAACTTTCGGCGATGATGCCCATTTAACTCAGAGGACATGACCACGGAACGGTCATGTTCAGATCACTGTCCCTCGTTCCGCGACTTGCGCCCGGCCATATGATGGACCGGGCGCCTTTTCTATGTAAGCCTGCCTTTCTGGTGGTGCAGGCCGGAGGGGGCGGGAATGGACATCCACACGGACGAAGATCACGACATCGAACGGATCGCCCGGACGACAAAGGTCGTGGCGATGGTCGGCCTGTCGCCCAACGAGGACCGGCCCAGTTGGGGCGTGGCGCGCTATCTTCAGGCCTGCGGCATGCGCGTGATCCCGGTCAATCCGGGGCAGGCAGGCCATACGATTCTGGGCGAGACGGTCTATGCCGATCTGGCGGCGATTCCCAAGGATGCCGGGGTGCAGATGGTCGATGTCTTTCGGCGGTCGGACGCGGTGGCGGCGATCGTCGATCAGGCGCTGGCGGAACTGCCCGATCTGCAGGTGATCTGGACCCAGCTTGGCGTGCGCGACGATGCCGCCGCAGATCGGGCCCGGGCGCGGGGCGTGTCGGTCATTCAGGACCGCTGCCCCAAGATCGAGTTTCCCCGGTTTCTGTAAGCGCCGGTATCGTGCGGGCCGGTATCGTGCAGACCGGGGCAGGGGCGCCCCGTTATCTGCTTGACGGGCGCGCGGGCGGGTTCTAATCAGGCCCCGACCTCAGGGGTATAGCTCAGTTGGTAGAGCATCGGTCTCCAAAACCGAGGGTCGTGGGTTCGAGTCCCCCTGCCCCTGCCAGGTCCGTCCACCGGATCTGCCGTCACTCCCTCCCAAGGGCACCTTCCGGCTTTCAGGGATCAGCCGTTCAGGGTTGATAAGCCGCGCCGGTCCCGATAGACCCGCGCCAGCACTTGCCCAAGGAGCCCGCCGTGGCCAATCCCGTCCAATTCATCAATCAGGTCCGCGCCGAGGCTGCCAAGATCACCTGGCCGACCCGGCGCGAAGTCATCACCACCACGATCATGGTGCTGATCTTTGCCTCGATCACCAGCCTGTTCTTTTTCCTTGTGGATCTGGCGATCCGCACCGGTCTGACACAGGGGCTGCGCCTGATCAGCGGCTGATCGGGGCTTGCAATTGCCGGCCGGGGGCGGTATTTGCCCCCGACTGTCCGGAAGGCGGCGTGCAGCGTTTTGTCGTGCGCGCCGATTTCGATTTTTTCGGACATCATGGAATTCAAAGGGTTGGCGCGGCTTCGCGTGATTCCCGATATAAGATGAGCAGGGGTCGATCCAGACATGGCAAAGCGTTGGTATTCGGTCAGCGTCCTGTCGAACTTCGAAAAGAAGGTCGCCGAGGCGATTCGCCAGTCCGTCGCCGAGAAGGGTCTGGAAGAGCATATCGATGAGGTCCTGGTGCCCACCGAGGAAGTGATCGAGATCCGTCGCGGCAAGAAGGTGACGTCCGAACGTCGCTTCATGCCGGGATATGTGCTGGTTCACATGGAAATGTCCGACCGCACCTATCATCTGGTCAACTCGATCAACCGCGTCACCGGCTTTCTGGGCGCGCAGGGCAAGCCGATGCCCATGCGCGACGACGAGGTGAACACGATGCTGAACCGTTCGGGTGACGGGGTGCCTGCGGCGCCGCGCAACCTGATCCGCTTTGATGTGGGCGAAAAGGTCAGCGTGACCGATGGCCCATTCGAGGGGTTCTCGGGGATGGTCGAGGAAGTGGACGAGATTTCGTCGCGCGTGAAGGTCACCGTGTCGATCTTTGGCCGGCCGACGCCGGTCGAACTGGAATTCACGCAGGTCTCCAAGACCTCGTGAGGTGTTGCGGGAGGCGATGAGCCGCACCGCTAAATCGGCCTGCTTGCGGGCCTGATGATAAGGAGAAGGCCAGATGGCCAAGAAAGTTGTTGGCAGCCTGAAGCTGCAGATCAAGGCGGGCCAAGCGAACCCGTCGCCCCCCGTTGGCCCGGCTCTGGGTCAGCGCGGCGTGAACATCATGGCGTTCTGCAAAGAATTCAACGCCAAGACGCAAGAGATGGAGCCCGGTTCCCCGGTGCCCGTCGTCATCACCTATTATGCCGACAAGTCGTTCACCTTCGTCACGAAGACGCCCCCGGCGTCGTTCCTGCTGAAGAAGGCCGCTGGTCTGAAGCCCGTTGGCAAGCGCAACCGCGCCAAGGGTTCGGACAAGCCGGGCCGTGCGAATGCCGGTTCCGTGACGGTCAAGCAGATCCGCGAAATCGCCGAAGCCAAGATGCCGGATCTTTCGGCCAATGACATCGAAGCCGCGATGAAGATCATCGTCGGCTCGGCCCGTTCGGTCGGTATCGAGGTGAGGGGCTGATCATGGCACATTCCAAGAAAAAGACCGCCGCGCGCGCAGCCTTTGAAGGCAAGTCCAACCTGACCGTCGAAGACGCGATCAAGCTGGTCAAGTCGCAGGCCACCGCCAAGTTCGACGAGACCGTCGAAATCGCGCTGAACCTTGGCGTCGATCCGCGTCACGCAGACCAGATGGTCCGCGGCGTGGTCACGCTGCCCGCAGGCACCGGCAAGGACGTTCGCGTCGCCGTGTTCGCCCGTGGCCCCAAGGCTGATGAAGCCAAGGCCGCCGGTGCGGATATCGTCGGCGCCGAAGACCTGATGGAAACCATCCAGTCCGGCAAGATCGAGTTCGACCGTTGCATCGCAACGCCGGACATGATGCCGCTGGTCGGTCGCTTGGGCAAGATCCTGGGCCCGCGCAACCTGATGCCGAACCCCAAGGTCGGCACCGTGACGATGGACGTGAAATCGGCCGTCGAAGCAGCCAAGGGTGGCGAAGTCCAGTTCAAGGCCGAGAAGGCCGGCGTGGTTCATGCAGGCATCGGCAAGGTCTCGTTCGACGAGGACAAGCTGATCCAGAACCTGCGCGCCTTCGTGGACGCGGTCAGCCGCGCCAAGCCGGCGGGTGCCAAGGGCACCTACATGAAAAAGGTCTCGATCAGCTCGACCATGGGTCCGGGCGTGTCGGTGGATGTTGTTTCGGCAACCGCCAACTGAGACCACAGAATTTCCCCATCCTGAGAGGGATGGGGGATGGCGGGGCCGCACGCGGCCCTGTCCTGTCCGAGACGGAGGGTGCGGGGGAAACCTTGCTTAATTGCCTTCCTGAGATGGGGAAGCGTTTTTCCGAAGGTTCCGACCCTCGGGTGATCTTGCCCTAACGGACCCGACCCGGTCCCGTTCGAGACCGGGAAAAGTGAGAGCGGGGGGAAACCCCCAACTTGGAGTGAAACCGTGGATAGAGCACAGAAAGAACAGCTGGTCGACGAACTCGGCCAGATCTTCGAAAGCTCTGGCGTCGTTGTGGTTGCCCACTACGAGGGGATGACGGTTGCACATATGCAGGACCTCCGCGCGCGCATGCGCGATGCCGGTGGTTCCGTTCGCGTTGCCAAGAACAAGCTCGCCAAGATCGCCCTGGAGGGAAAGCCTTGCGCAAGCATCGCCGACTATCTGACGGGCATGACCGTGATTGCCTATTCGGAGGATCCCACCGCTGCTGCGCGGATCGCCGACAAGTACGCCAAGGATAACGAGCGCTTCGTGATCCTGGGTGGTGCGATGGGTGACGCGGCCTTGGATCCGGCCGGTGTGAAAGCCGTCGCCCTGATGCCGTCGCGTGATGAGCTGATTGCTCAGATCGTGTCGTGCCTTGGTGCGCCTGCTTCCAACATCGCCGGTGCCATTGGTGCGCCTGCTTCGAACATCGCGAGCATTCTTACGACCCTTGAGGAACGTGAGGCTGCGTAAGCAACCTATTCCTGACTCGTGGTTGAACACCCGACGTTGGAACATTAACTGGAAAGAACGGAAAAATGGCTGATCTGAAGAAACTTGCCGAAGACATCGTGGGCCTGACCCTGCTGGAAGCTCAGGAACTGAAAACGATCCTGAAGGACGAATACGGCATCGAGCCGGCAGCCGGTGGCGCCGTCATGATGGCTGGCCCGGCCGCTGCTGCCGAAGCCGTCGAAGAGAAAACCGAATTCGACGTCGTCCTGACCGAAGCCGGCCCGAACAAGATCAACGTGATCAAAGAAGTTCGCGGCATCACCGGTCTGGGCCTGAAAGAAGCCAAGGATCTGGTCGAAGCTGGCGGCAAAGTCAAAGAAGGCGCTTCCAAGGCTGATGCCGAAGAAGTGAAGAAGAAACTCGAAGCGGCTGGTGCCAAGGTCGAGCTGAAGTAATCGATCCCCGGATCGTTTGATGATTGAGGCAGGGTCCGGGGTTTCCCGGTCCCTGCCGAACCTGTCTTGAAGGGCAGTCCGGGCACGGACAATCCTTCAGGGCATGTTCGAGGTTCGGGAGCCGCGCGGTGGGACGCGTGGCACGAATGGAACCTCACCCCTGCATTCGTAGGTGCGTTCCGGGGGCCCCGACCCGGACGCGCGCGAAGACGAAAGGTGACAAGACCCCATGGCGCAAGCTTATGTCGGCCAAAAGCGGATCCGCCGCTATTATGGCAACATCCGTGAAGTTCTGGAGATGCCGAACCTGATCGAGGTTCAGAAATCTTCCTATGATCTGTTCCTGAACTCGGGCGAGGGAAGCGGTCACAACGATGGCGACGGCATCCAGGGCGTCTTCCAGTCGGTGTTCCCGATCAAGGACTTCAACGAGACGGCCACGCTGGAATTCGTCAAATACGAGCTGGAAAAGCCCAAATACGACGTGGACGAGTGCCAGCAGCGCGACATGACCTATGCCGCGCCGCTGAAGGTCACCCTGCGTCTGATCGTGTTCGATGTCGACGAAAACACCGGGGCGAAATCCGTCAAGGACATCAAGGAACAGGACGTCTTCATGGGCGACATGCCCCTGATGACGACGAACGGCACGTTCATCGTGAACGGCACCGAACGCGTGGTCGTGTCGCAGATGCACCGTTCGCCCGGCGTGTTCTTCGACCATGACCGTGGCAAGACGCACAGCTCGGGCAAGCTGCTGTTCGCCTGCCGCATCATTCCCTATCGCGGCTCGTGGCTGGATTTCGAATTCGACGCCAAGGATCTGGTGTTCGCGCGCATCGACCGCCGCCGCAAACTGCCGGTGACGACGCTGCTCTATGCCCTCGGCATGGATCAGGAAGCGATCATGGACAAGTTCTATGAGACCGTCACCTATACCCTGCGCCGCGAGGGGCGCGAGCAGGGCTGGGTCACGCGGTTCTTCCCCGAGCGCGTGCGCGGCACCCGTCCGGCCTTTGATCTGGTGAACGCCGAAACCGGCGAGATCATCAGCAAGGCGGGCGAAAAGGTCACCCCGCGTCTGGTCAAGAAACTGGTCGATTCGGAAGAACAGCTGAACCTGTATGTTCCGTTCGAGCGGATCGTGGGTCGTTTTGTTGCCAAGGACATCGTCAACGACGAGACCGGCTTCATCTTTGCCGAAGCGGGCGACGAGATCACGGCGGAATACGACAAGCAGGGCGAGATGTCGGGCGGCCTTCTGAAGGTGCTGCTGGACAATGACATCACCGATGTTCCGGTGCTGGACATCGACCATGTCAATGTCGGCCCCTATATCCGCAACACCATGGCTGCCGACAAGAACCTTGGCCGCGAAGGCGCGCTGATGGACATCTATCGCGTCATGCGCCCGGGCGAGCCGCCCACCGTCGAGGCCGCGTCGAACCTGTTCAACTCGCTGTTCTTCGACAGCGAGCGTTATGATCTGTCCGCCGTGGGCCGGGTCAAGATGAACATGCGTCTGAACCTGGACGCGCCCGACACCCAACGCACGCTGCGCCACGAAGACATCGTGTCCTGCATCCGCGGGCTGGTGGAACTGCGCGACGGCAAGGGCGAGATCGACGACATCGACCACCTGGGCAACCGCCGTGTCCGGTCCGTCGGCGAGCTGATGGAAAACCAGTACCGCGTCGGCCTGCTGCGCATGGAGCGGGCGATCCGCGAACGCATGTCGGGCGTCGAGATCGACACGGTCATGCCGCAGGATCTGATCAACGCCAAACCCGCAGCGGCGGCGGTGCGTGAATTCTTCGGCTCCAGCCAGCTGTCGCAGTTCATGGACCAGACCAACCCGCTGTCCGAAGTGACGCACAAGCGTCGCCTGTCGGCCCTTGGGCCGGGCGGTCTGACGCGCGAGCGTGCAGGCTTTGAGGTTCGCGACGTTCACCCGACCCACTATGGCCGGATGTGCCCGATCGAAACGCCGGAAGGTCAGAACATCGGTCTGATCAACAGCCTTGCCACCTTTGCGCGGGTCAACAAGTACGGCTTTATCGAAACGCCTTACCGCAAGGTGATCGACGGCCATGTGACCGACGACGTGGTCTATATGTCCGCGACCGAGGAAATGCGTCACACCGTGGCGCAGGCCAACGCGACGCTGGATGCCAACGGCAAGTTCGTCGATGAACTGATCAGCACCCGCCAGTCGGGCGATTTCATGCTGAACCCGGTGGATGCGATCGATCTGATCGACGTGTCGCCCAAGCAGCTGGTCTCGGTCGCCGCGGCGCTGATCCCGTTCCTTGAAAACGACGACGCCAACCGCGCCCTGATGGGTTCGAACATGCAGCGTCAGGCGGTTCCGCTGCTGCGGGCCGAGGCGCCGTTTGTCGGCACCGGCATGGAAGCGACCGTGGCCCGCGATTCGGGCGCCGCGATCATGGCGCGTCGCAGCGGCATCATCGATCAGGTCGATGCACAGCGGATCGTTGTGCGCGCGACCGAAGATCTGGGTGCGGGCGATGCGGGCGTGGACATCTATCGTCTGCGCAAGTTCAAGCGTTCGAACCAGTCCTCGACCATCAACCAGCGTCCGCTGGTCAAGGTGGGTGAAAAGGTCGTCGCCAATCAGGTCATCGCCGACGGTCCCTCGACCGATCAGGGTGAGCTGGCCATCGGTCGGAACGTGGTCGTCGCGTTCATGCCGTGGAACGGCTACAACTATGAGGACTCGATCCTGATCAGTGAGCGGATCCACCGCGACGACGTGTTCACCTCGATCCATATCGACGAATACGAGGTTGCGGCCCGCGACACGAAACTGGGCCCGGAAGAGATCACCCGCGACATCCCGAACGTGGGCGAAGAAGCCCTGCGCAATCTGGATGAAGCCGGCATCGTCTATATCGGTGCCGAATGCGGGCCGGGCGACATCCTTGTGGGCAAGATCACCCCCAAGGGCGAAAGCCCGATGACGCCGGAAGAAAAGCTGTTGCGCGCCATCTTTGGTGAAAAGGCCAGCGACGTGCGCGACACGTCCCTGCGTCTGCCGCCCGGCGCCTATGGCACGATCGTCGAGGTTCGCGTGTTCAACCGCCACGGTGTGGACAAGGACGAACGCGCGCTGCAGATCGAGCGCGAAGAGGTCGAGCGTCTGTCGCGCGACCGTGACGATGAACAGGCCATTCTGGACCGCAACATCTATTCGCGGCTCAAGACCCTGATCACCGGCAAGACCGCGCTGAAAGGCCCCAAGGGGATCCGTTCGGGCAGCGAGATCACCGAAGACCTGCTGGGCACGATGAGCCGTGGCATGTGGTGGCACTTTGCCGTCGGCGAAGAGGATGTGGCCAAGGATGTCGAGGCGCTGAACCAGCAATACGACACTCAGAAAAAGCTGCTGGATGCCCGCTTCGAGGACAAGGTCGAGAAGGTCCGTCAGGGCGACGATCTGCCGCCGGGCGTTATGAAGATGGTCAAGGTGTTCGTTGCCGTAAAGCGCAAGCTGCAGGCAGGCGACAAGATGGCCGGTCGTCACGGCAACAAGGGCGTCGTGTCCAAGGTTGTCCCGATGGAGGACATGCCGTTCCTGGCGGATGGCACCCCCGTCGATCTGGTTCTGAACCCGTTGGGCGTGCCGTCGCGCATGAACGTGGGTCAGATTTTGGAAACCCATATGGGTTGGGCCAGCCGTGCACTGGGTCTGAAGATCGACGAGGCGCTGGAAGATTATCGCCGCAATGGCGACATGACCCCGGTCCGCGAGGCGATGCGCATCGGCTATGGCGACGAGATGTATGCCGACACGTTCGAAGGCATGGAAGACGCGATCCTGTGCGAGCACGCCGACATGGTGCGCACGGGCGTCCCGATCGCCACGCCGGTCTTCGACGGTGCGAAAGAGGCTGACGTGAACGATGCGCTGACGCGTGCCGGGTTCGACACCTCGGGGCAGTCGGTGGTGTTCGATGGCCGTTCGGGCGAACAGTTCGCCCGCAAGGTCACCGTGGGGATGAAATACGTCCTCAAGCTGCACCACCTTGTCGATGACAAGATGCACGCCCGTTCGACCGGTCCGTACAGCCTTGTCACGCAGCAGCCTCTGGGTGGTAAGGCCCAGTTCGGTGGCCAGCGTCTTGGCGAGATGGAGGTCTGGGCGCTGGAAGCCTATGGCGCCGCCTATACGTTGCAGGAAATGCTGACCGTCAAGTCCGATGACGTGGCCGGCCGCACCAAGGTCTACGAGTCCATCGTCAAGGGCGAGGACAACTTCGAGGCTGGTGTGCCGGAATCGTTCAACGTGCTGGTCAAGGAGGTCCGGGGTCTGGGCCTCAACATGGAACTCCTGGATGCGGAAGAGGAGGAGTGAGGGCGCAAGCCCTCCCTTCGCCTTTCCCCGTGCCCTTCATTAGGAATTGAAAATGAACCAGGAACTCGCCACCAATCACCTGAACCCGCTGGCCGCGCCGCGTCAGTTCAGCGAGATCAAGATCTCGCTGGCCTCGCCCGAGGAGATCCTCGCCTGGTCCTTCGGCGAAGTGAAAAAGCCTGAAACCATCAACTATCGCACGTTCAAGCCGGAACGTGACGGGTTGTTCTGCGCGCGCATTTTTGGTCCGATCAAGGACTACGAATGCCTGTGCGGCAAATACAAGCGGATGAAATATCGCGGACTCGTCTGCGAGAAATGCGGCGTCGAGGTGACCTTGCAGAAGGTCCGCCGCGAACGCATGGGCCATATCGAACTGGCCGCACCCGTCGCGCATATCTGGTTCCTGAAATCGCTGCCGTCCCGCATCGGTCTGATGCTGGACATGACGCTGCGCGATCTGGAACGCATTCTGTATTTCGAAAACTATGTCGTCATCGAGCCGGGTCTGACCGATCTGTCCTATGGCCAGTTGCTGAGCGAAGAGGAATTCCTTGACGCGCAGGACAATTATGGCGCCGACGCGTTTCAGGCCGATATCGGGGCCGAGGCGATCCGCGCCATGCTGGCCAATATCGATCTGGCGGCGACCGCCGATCAGCTGCGCGAGGATCTGAAGGCCGCCACCGGCGAGCTGAAGCCCAAGAAGATCATCAAGCGTCTGAAGATCGTCGAGTCCTTCCTGGAATCGGGCAACCGTCCGGAATGGATGGTCCTGACCGTCATCCCGGTCATTCCGCCGGAACTGCGCCCGCTGGTGCCGCTGGACGGTGGCCGCTTCGCGACCTCGGATCTGAACGATCTGTATCGCCGGGTCATCAACCGCAACAACCGCCTCAAGCGGCTGATCGAGCTGCGCGCCCCCGACATCATCGTGCGCAACGAAAAGCGGATGCTGCAGGAATCGGTTGATGCGCTGTTCGACAACGGCCGTCGCGGCCGGGTCATCACGGGCAACAACCGTCGCCCGCTGAAGTCGCTGTCGGACATGCTCAAGGGCAAGCAGGGCCGTTTCCGCCAGAACCTTCTGGGCAAGCGCGTCGACTTTTCGGGTCGTTCGGTCATTGTGACCGGCCCGGAACTGAAGCTGCATCAGTGTGGTCTGCCCAAGAAGATGGCGTTGGAGCTGTTCAAGCCGTTCATCTATTCGCGGCTTGAGGCGAAGGGACTTTCGTCCACCGTCAAGCAGGCGAAGAAGCTGGTCGAAAAGGAACGCCCCGAGGTCTGGGACATCCTAGACGAGGTCATCCGCGAGCATCCGGTTCTGCTGAACCGTGCGCCCACGCTGCACCGTCTTGGCATTCAGGCGTTCGAACCGATCCTGATCGAAGGCAAGGCGATCCAGCTGCACCCGCTGGTCTGTTCGGCCTTCAACGCCGACTTTGACGGCGACCAGATGGCCGTGCACGTTCCGCTGAGCCTTGAGGCCCAGCTGGAAGCGCGCGTCCTGATGATGTCGACGAACAACGTGCTGTCGCCCGCCAACGGTGCGCCGATCATTGTTCCTTCGCAGGACATGGTTCTGGGCATCTATTACGTCACGATGATGCGCGAAGGCATGAAGGGCGAGGGGATGATCTTCTCGAACGTGGACGAGGTCGAACACGCCTTGGCCGCCGGAGAGGTGCATCTGCACGCCAAGATTCAGGCGCGCATCAAGCAGATCGACGAAAACGGCAACGAGGTTCTCAAGCGTTACGAGACCACGCCGGGCCGGATCCGCGCAGGCGCGATTCTGCCGCTGAACGCCAAGGCGCCGTTCGATCTGGTCAACCAGCTTCTGCGCAAGAAGGACGTTCAGGTCGTCATCGACACCGTCTACCGCTACTGCGGTCAGAAGGAATCGGTGATCTTCTGCGACCAGATCATGACGCTTGGTTTCCGCGAGGCGTTCAAGGCCGGCATCAGCTTTGGCAAGGACGACATGGTCGTTCCCGAAAGCAAATGGCCGATCGTGGGCGAGGTTCAGGATCAGGTCAAAGAGTTCGAACAGCAGTATCTGGACGGCCTGATCACCCAGGGTGAAAAGTACAACAAGGTCGTGGACGCGTGGTCGAAGTGCAACGACCGCGTGACCGAGGCCATGATGACCACCATCTCGTCGAAGAAATTCGACGAGAACGGCGCCGAGATGGAGCCGAACAGCGTCTATATGATGGCGCATTCCGGTGCGCGTGGCTCGGTCAACCAGATGAAGCAGCTGGGCGGCATGCGCGGCCTGATGGCCAAGCCGTCGGGTGAGATCATCGAGACGCCGATCATCTCGAACTTCAAGGAAGGTCTGACCGTTCTTGAATACTTCAACTCGACCCACGGCGCCCGGAAGGGTCTGTCGGACACCGCGTTGAAGACGGCGAACTCGGGCTATCTGACGCGGCGTCTGGTGGACGTGGCGCAGGATTGCATCATCCGCGAACATGATTGCGGAACCGAGCGTGCGATCACGGCATCGGCTGCCGTGAACGATGGCGAGGTGATCAGCCCGCTGTCCGAACGCGTCCTGGGCCGCACCACGGCCGAGGATGTGCTGGTTCCGGGCAGCGATGAGATCATCATCCGTGCCAACGAGGTGATCGACGAACGCAAGGCCGACGCCATCGAGGCGGCGGGCGTGCAGACCGTGCGCATCCGTTCGGCGCTGACCTGCGAATCCGACGACGGGATCTGCGCGCTGTGCTATGGCCGCGATCTGGCGCGCGGCACGCTGGTCAATATCGGCGAGGCTGTCGGCATCATTGCCGCGCAGTCGATCGGCGAACCCGGCACGCAGCTGACGATGCGGACTTTCCACATCGGCGGCATCGCGCAGGGTGGCCAGCAATCGTTCCAGGCGGCGTCGCATGAAGGCTTCGTGCAGTTCCGCAACGAGAACCTGCTGGGCAATGCCAGCGGCGACAATGTCGTCATGTCGCGCAACATGCAGCTGCTGGTCGTGGACGAACACGGTCAGGAACTGGCCAGCCACAAGCTGTTCTACGGCTCGAAGCTGTTCGTGAAGAACGGCGATCCGGTCGTGCGCGGCGCCAAGCTGTTCGAATGGGATCCCTATACCCTGCCGATCATCGCGGAAAAGGGCGGCACGGCCAAGTTCGTTGATCTGGTGTCGGGGATCTCGGTCCGCGACGAGACCGACGATGCGACCGGCATGACCCAGAAGATCGTGACCGACTGGCGTTCGGCGCCGAAAGGCAACGAGCTGAAGCCCGAGATCATCATCATGGACGCCAATGGCGAACCGGTGCGCAACGACCAGGGCAACCCGGTCAGCTATCCGATGTCGGTGGATGCCGTCCTGTCGATCGAGGAAGGCCAGGAGATCCAGCCGGGCGACGTGGTGGCACGCATCCCGCGCGAAGGTGCCCGGACCAAGGACATCACCGGGGGTCTTCCCCGCGTGGCGGAACTGTTCGAGGCGCGTCGTCCCAAGGATCACGCGATCATCGCGGAAATCGACGGCTATGTGCGGTTCGGCAAGGACTATAAGAACAAGCGCCGCATCAGCATCGAGCCGTCGGAAGAGGGCAACACCGCCGTCGAATACATGGTGCCGAAAGGCAAGCATATCCCGGTGCAGGAAGGCGACTTCGTGCAAAAGGGCGATTACATCATGGACGGCAACCCGGCGCCGCATGACATCCTGCGCATCATGGGGATCGAGGCCCTGGCCGACTATCTCATCGACGAAGTGCAGGACGTCTATCGTCTGCAGGGCGTGAAGATCAACGACAAGCATATCGAAGTGATCGTCCGCCAGATGCTGCAGAAGATCGAGATCCTCGACAGCGGCGAGACCACGCTGCTGAAGGGCGAGCATGTCGAGCGCGACGAGTTCGACGAGGAGAACGCCAAGATCGAGGCACGCGGCGGACGTCCCGCCACGGGCGAACCGGTTCTGCTGGGCATCACCAAGGCCAGCCTGCAGACCCGCAGCTTCATCTCGGCGGCGTCCTTCCAGGAAACCACCCGGGTGCTGACCGAGGCGGCCGTGCAGGGCAAGCGCGACAAGCTTGTCGGCCTGAAAGAGAACGTCATCGTGGGCCGGCTGATCCCGGCGGGCACCGGTGGCGCGACCAGCCGCCTGCGTCGCATCGCGACCGAGCGGGATGCCGAGGTGATCGAGGCACGCCGCGCCGAGGCCGAGGCCGCTGCCGCCCTGGCAGCCCCCGAGCCGGTCGTGGAAACGGTGGCTGCTGCCCCCGAGCCCGTCGATCTGCCCGAAGGCGGCAGCGAGGACTGATCGGTCCCTTCTGAAACGAACCCGAAGGCCCGGCACGCAAGTGCCGGGCCTTCGTCTTTCGGGTTGACCCCCCTTGCGCGGGCCACATACTGGCCCCCGTCCAACAAGGAACCGCAATGCGCATCCAAGTTCTTGGCCTGTGCCGATTTTCCCTGCTGGTGCAGGGGGATTTCCAGACCACCGGCGAGGATCTGGACCGCAACCGGGCCATTCTGTACGATCCAGCCCGGCTGGAACGGCGGATGCGCTGGTTCGAAACCCTGTGCGTGCCGTCGCTGGCCGCGCAAGGCGATCCCGATTTCACCCTGATCGTTGCGACCGGCACGGACCTGCCCGAGCCGTGGATCGGGCGGCTCCGGGCCTGCGCGCAGGCCGTGCCGCAGATCCGCATCGAACAGTTCGACCCCGGTCGCCATGCGGCCCTGTGCCGTCAGGCGCTGGCGCGGCACGCTGATCCCTTGGCGGATATCGTCGCGCAGTTCCGCATGGATGATGACGATGCGGTGGCGCGCGATTACGTCCAGCGCATCCGCGAGGATCACGCCCTTGCCGCCCCCCTGGCCGGGCCGCATCATCCGGTGGTCATCAACTATACCAGCGGAATGGTGGTCGAGCTGAAGCAGGGCCGCCTGCATCTGCATGCCGAAAAGGCGCAGAACTGGGGTCTGGCGCAGACCTTCTATTTCCCGGGGGGCGAGGTGCGGTCCCTGATGAATTACCGTCACGACAAGGTCTGGGCGACGGCGCCGACCATCGCCATTCCGGGCCGGATCATGTGGATCCGGGGA
Source organism: Paracoccus nototheniae (assembly GCF_004335005.1). Taxonomy (GTDB): domain Bacteria; phylum Pseudomonadota; class Alphaproteobacteria; order Rhodobacterales; family Rhodobacteraceae; genus Paracoccus; species Paracoccus nototheniae. The sequence goes on from NZ_RQRT01000026.1 coordinate 40,097, forward strand.
CATCACGACGTGAATGACAGTCGCGGCCATCTGATCGGCAACAACCGCCTTCCCACCGACGAGGCCGAACTGACCCGCATGCTGCGCCGCCGCTTCGGACTGAACCCGGCAGCGGTGCGCGCCGCGCTGACCCTGCCGCTGGATCAGCCTCTGCCTGTTCGCGATCCGCAGGAAGCCGACCTGACGACTCCCAAACCTCAAGCCCCCAAACCTCGGGCCCACAACCCTGTGGCCCCCGACAGCCTGACACCTGCCAGCCAGACCCCTGACCGCCAGATCTCGGACCCGCAGGCCCCCGACCCGCAGCGATGACCTGATCGCCCCGTTTGCCGGCCTTGCCGGTGACCCCTCATCCCCTTCATCGCCCGGACGCATCCATGGTCTCGCCCCTGATTTCCCCCCTGCGCCGCACGCGGCCCGCCTCGATCCGGCCTGCACCGCTGCAGCCGGGCGACAATCTGCGCGGGGCGGCGCTGATGACGATGTCGATGATCGCCTTTACCTGCAACGATGCGGTGATCAAGTTCGTCACGCAGGACATGCCGCTGTATCAGGCGATCACCATGCGGGGCGCGTTCGTCATGCTGGCGCTGATCCTGCTGACCTGGCGCAGCGGCGGGCTGCAGCTGCGCATCGCGCCCGGCGCGCGCCTGCCCATGACCCTGCGCCTGATCGGCGAGATCGGCTCGACCCTGCTGTTTCTGAACGCGCTGCAACGCATGGCGATCGGCGATCTGACTGCGGTGATGCAATCGCTGCCGCTGGTGGTCATGCTGGGTGCGGCATTGTTTTATGGCGAGACGTTGGGCTGGCGCCGCATCGTCGCGGTGCTGATTGGCATGGCGGGCGTCCTGATCATTTTGCGACCCGGCAGCGGCACCTTTGGCATCTGGTCTCTGGTGGCGCTTGGCGCGATGATGATGGTGGCGCTGCGCGATCTGGTCACGCGCAGCTTTGCCCGCGACATCGCCTCGTCCACCATCGCCTTTTATGCGGCGGCGCTGGTCACGCTGACGGGGTTCATCCTCAGTCTGGGGCAGGGCTGGATCATGCCGCAGCCGGGGCAGGTGGCGCTGCTGGCGCTTGGCAGCGCCTTCCTGACCGTCGGCTATGTCGGTGCGGTCGCCGCCATGCGGGTCGGCGAAATCGCCGCCGTCTCGCCCTTTCGCTATACCTCGCTGCTGACCGCGATCCTGCTGGGGTTGGTCGTCTTTGGCGAATGGCCCGATCTGTGGACATGGGTCGGGGCGGGGCTTGTCGTGGGCGCGGGCATCTATACGATCTGGCGCGAGGCGCAATTGGGACGGCGGCGGTGATGCGGGTTCAGATGCTGGGATTGTGCCGGTTCTCTTATCTGGGGCTGCGCGGCTATCAGGTCGAACATGACAGCATCGAGGCGCGGCGCGCCTATCTGTACGATCCCGACCGGCTGGCCCGGCGCTGGCTGTGGTTCACGACGGTCGCCCTGCCGGGCTGGCTGGCACAGACCGATCCGGATTTCACACTGGTCGTGATGACCGGACCCGATCTGCCCGAGCCGTGGCTGGGCCAGCTTCGCGCGTTATGCGACAGCGTGGCGCAGCTGCGCCTGTCACTGGTCGAGCCGATGGATTATCACCTGCAGGCCTGCCGCGCCGCCATCGCGCCGCATCTGGACCCGCAGGCCGACGTGATCGGCCATTTCCGTCATGATGACGACGATGCCGTGGCGCTGGATTACGTCGCGCTGACGCGTCGGGATTTCGCGCAGGTGCAGGGACTGTGGCAGGCCGAGGGCAAGCTGTCGCTGGATTACGGGCGCGGCCTGATGATGGAGGCCCGCGAGGGGCAGCTGCGCTTTACCCCCCGCATCTGCCATAATATGGGCGTGGCCCTGACCGTGTTTCTGCCGCCCCAGGCCGAACAGACCGCGCTGCATTTCAACCACACCAAGCTGGCGCAATGGATGCCGGGGGTGCAGATCAGCCGTCCGCTGATGTTCATCCGGTCGATCCACGGCGACAGCGACTCGGGCGATATGGGACCGGGCCTGCCGTGGAAGCCCGAAGAGGGGTCGATCAACCGCCTGCTGCGCCAGCGTTTCGGGCTGCGACGCGGGGCGCTGGCCGCGCTGTCTCGACAGCTGCTCTGACGTCCTTTGGGTCGGGCGGGGCAGGGTGCGCTGGTTGACAGCCCCCCGGAATCCTCCTATAGCCACGCGACCCGGCGGGAAACCGCAACGGGTGCCAGAACCTGTGAGGTCACGATCCGGGCCGAAACGCCCCGATCCTCTGGAACAATGCCCGCCAGCCCTGTAAGGGCCGGTCGGGCTTGGTGTTTTGCGATTCGCGCAGGGCACCGTCGAGAAGCGGCGCAACCGATCGGTTGCGAGTATTGACAGAGCAAGACGGGGAACCGAATGCCGACGATCCAACAGCTGATCCGCAAGCCGCGGCAGCCGAGAGTGCAGCGGTCTAAATCCATGCACCTTCAGGGCTGCCCGCAAAAACGCGGTGTCTGCACGCGCGTCTACACCACGACGCCGAAAAAGCCGAACTCGGCCATGCGGAAGGTCGCCAAAGTGCGCCTGACAAATGGTTTCGAGGTCATCTCCTATATTCCGGGCGAAAAGCACAACCTGCAGGAGCACAGCGTCGTGCTGATCCGCGGCGGCCGCGTCAAAGACCTTCCGGGTGTCCGTTACCACATCCTGCGCGGTGTGCTGGATACCCAGGGCGTCAAGGATCGTCGCCAGCGTCGTTCGAAATACGGCGCGAAGCGTCCGAAATAAGGAGAGGCAGATATGTCCCGTCGTCACGCCGCTGAAAAGCGCGAAGTTCTGCCCGACGCCAAATATGGCGATCGCGTGCTGACCAAATTCATGAACAACCTGATGGTTGATGGCAAGAAATCGACCGCCGAGCGGATCGTCTACAACGCGCTGGAGCGCGTCGAGACGCGTCTCAAGCGCGAGCCGATCGAAGTCTTCCACGAAGCGCTGGAAAACGTGAAACCTTCGGTCGAGGTGCGTTCGCGCCGCGTCGGCGGTGCCACCTATCAGGTGCCGGTCGAGGTTCGTCCGATCCGTCGCGAGGCTCTGGCCATTCGCTGGCTGATCACCGCCGCGGCCAAGCGCAACGAAAACACGATGGAAGAGCGCCTTGCAGGCGAGCTGTCCGATGCCGTCAACGGCCGCGGCACTGCCGTGAAAAAGCGCGAAGACACGCATAAGATGGCCGACGCCAACAAAGCGTTCAGCCACTACCGCTGGTAAGGCGAAAGGATCCAATTCATGGCACGCGAATATCAGCTTCCGCGTTATCGCAACTTCGGCATCATGGCCCACATCGATGCCGGAAAAACGACAACGACCGAGCGCATCCTTTACTACACAGGCAAGTCGCACAAGATCGGCGAAGTGCATGACGGCGCTGCGACCATGGACTGGATGGAGCAAGAGCAGGAGCGCGGCATCACGATCACGTCTGCCGCGACCACCACGTTCTGGCAGCGTCAGGAAGACCCCACCACCGAGGGGACTTCGGACACGAAATACCGGTTCAACATCATCGACACCCCCGGCCACGTCGACTTCACCATCGAAGTCGAACGCTCGCTGGCGGTTCTGGATGGTGCGATCTGTCTGCTGGACGCCAATGCCGGTGTCGAGCCGCAGACCGAAACCGTCTGGCGTCAGGCCGACCGCTACAAGGTTCCGCGGATCGTGTTCGTCAACAAGATGGACAAGATCGGCGCCGACTTCTTCAACTGCGTGAAGATGATCAAGGAACGCACCGGCGGTACCCCGTGCCCGATCGCTCTGCCGATCGGCGCCGAGGACAAGCTGGAAGGCATCATCGACCTGATCAAGATGGAAGAATGGGTGTGGGAAGGTGAAGACCTTGGCGCATCCTGGTTCCGCCGTCCGATCCGTGACGAGCTGAAGGATCTGGCCGACGAATGGCGCAAGAACCTGCTGGAGCTGGTCGTCGAGCAGGACGATGCGGCGATGGAGGCCTATCTTGACGGCACCGAGCCGGACGAGGCAACCCTGCGCGGTCTGATCCGCAAGGGCACGCTGTCGCTGTCCTTTTTCCCGGTCACCGCCGGTTCGGCGTTCAAGAACAAGGGCGTGCAGCCTTTGCTGAACGCGGTCATCGACTATCTGCCGAACCCACTGGACGTGCCGGCCTATATGGGCTTCACGCCGGGCGACGAGACCGAGACGCGCAACATCGAACGTCGTGCGGACGATGCGATGCCCTTCTCGGGTCTGGCGTTCAAGATCATGAACGACCCCTTTGTCGGTTCGCTGACCTTCACCCGGATCTATTCGGGCACGATGAAAAAAGGCGATCAGCTGCTGAACGCCACCAAGGGCAAGCGCGAACGCGTCGGCCGGATGATGATGATGCACTCGATCAACCGCGAGGAAATCGAGGAAGCCTTTGCAGGCGACATCATCGCGCTGGCCGGCCTCAAGGACACGACCACGGGCGACACCCTGTGCGACCCGGCCAAGCCGGTGGTTCTGGAAACCATGACCTTCCCCGAGCCGGTCATCGAGATCGCGATTGAACCCAAGTCCAAGGCCGATCAGGAAAAGATGGGCCTTGCCCTTCAGCGCCTGTCTGCCGAAGATCCGTCCTTCCGCGTCGAAACCGATCTTGAATCGGGCCAGACGATCATGAAGGGCATGGGCGAACTTCACCTCGACATCCTGGTCGACCGCATGAAGCGCGAGTTCAAGGTCGAGGCGAATATCGGTGCCCCTCAGGTGGCCTATCGTGAAACGATCAGCCAGCAGGCCGATATCGACTATACCCACAAGAAGCAGACCGGTGGTACGGGCCAGTTCGCCCGCATCAAGCTGACGATCATGCCGACCGAGCCGGGCGAGGGTTACTCGTTCGAATCCAAGATCGTGGGCGGCGCCGTACCGAAGGAATACATCCCCGGTGTCGAAAAAGGCATCAAATCGGTGATGGATTCGGGGCCGCTGGCCGGCTTCCCGGTCATCGACTTCAAGGTCGCTCTGACGGATGGCGCCTTCCACGACGTCGACTCGTCGGTGCTTGCATTCGAGATCGCGGCCCGTGCCGCGATGCGCGAAGGTCTGCGCAAGGCCGGTGCCAAGCTGCTGGAACCGATCATGAAGGTCGAGGTCGTCACGCCGGAAGAATATACCGGTTCGATCATCGGCGACCTGACCAGCCGTCGTGGCATGGTCCGGGGGCAGGACAGCCGCGGCAACGCGAATGTCATCGACTGCTTCGTGCCGCTGGCCAACATGTTCGGTTACATCAACAACCTGCGGTCGATGTCGTCGGGCCGTGCGGTGTTCTCGATGCAGTTCGACCACTACGAGGCCGTGCCGCAGAACATCTCGGACGAGATCCAGAAGAAATACGCCTGATCTTGCGGCGGGGCATCAGCCCCGCCACTTTACAAGCATTGAAGAACAAGGAGCCATTCCATGGGCAAGGCAAAGTTTGAACGGAACAAACCGCACGTCAACATCGGCACGATCGGCCATGTTGACCACGGCAAGACGACGCTGACGGCGGCGATCACCAAGTATTTTGGCGAATTCCGCGCCTATGACCAGATCGACGGCGCGCCCGAAGAAAAGGCCCGCGGGATCACGATCTCGACCGCGCATGTGGAATACGAATCCGAAGCGCGCCACTATGCGCATGTGGATTGCCCGGGCCACGCCGACTACGTCAAGAACATGATCACCGGTGCCGCCCAGATGGACGGCGCGATCCTGGTCGTGAACGCTGCCGACGGCCCGATGCCGCAAACGCGCGAGCACATCCTGCTGGGTCGCCAGGTCGGCATCCCCTACATGGTCGTCTACCTGAACAAGGTCGACCAGGTGGATGACGAGGAGCTGCTGGAACTGGTCGAGATGGAAGTGCGCGAGCTGCTGTCCAGCTACGACTATCCCGGCGACGACATCCCGATCATCAAGGGTTCGGCGCTGGCAGCCATGGAAGGCCGCGATCCCGAGATCGGCGAGAACTCGATCCGCGCGCTGATCGCGGCCGTCGACGAATACATCCCGACGCCCGAGCGTGCGATCGACCAGCCCTTCCTGCTGCCGATCGAGGACGTGTTCTCGATCTCGGGCCGTGGCACCGTGGTCACCGGCCGCATCGAGCGTGGCGCCGTGAACGTCGGCGACGAACTGGAAATCGTCGGCATCCGCGACACCCGCAAGACCACCTGCACGGGCGTGGAAATGTTCCGCAAGCTGCTGGATCGTGGTGAGGCCGGCGACAACGTGGGCGTTCTGCTGCGCGGCATCGACCGCGAGGGCGTCGAGCGTGGGCAGGTTCTGTGCAAGCCGAAATCGGTCAACCCGCACACGGTCTTCGAAGCCGAGGCCTATATCCTGACCAAGGAAGAGGGTGGCCGTCACACGCCGTTCTTCGCCAACTACCGCCCGCAGTTCTACTTCCGCACGACGGATGTGACCGGCACCGTCAAGCTGCCCGAGGGCACCGAGATGGTCATGCCCGGCGACAACCTCAAGTTCGAGGTCGAGCTGATCGCCCCGATCGCGATGGAAGAAAAGCTGCGCTTCGCCATCCGCGAAGGCGGCCGCACCGTCGGCGCCGGCGTGGTGTCGAAAATCATCAAGTGATCCTGACGGCGCGCGGCTGACCCCGCCCGCCCATGGACCACATCAGGGGCCGCCCGAAAGGGCGGCCCCTTTGCCATGCGCCGCCACCCGGCAACGGCCCCGGTCCGCGGGCCGTGATCCCACCCACAGAAAGCACCGACATGGCAAAATACATCCACTCGATGATCCGCATCCTCGATGAGGCGCGCTCGGTCGATTTCTACCGGCGCTGTTTCGATCTTCAGGTCGCCGACCGTCTGGATTTCGACGATTTCACCCTCATCTATCTCTCCGACCCCGAAAGCGGGACCGAGCTGGAGCTGACGGTGAACAAATCCCGCACCGATCCCTATGATTTGGGCGATGGCTACGGCCATATCGCGGTCTCGGTCGAGGATCTCGACGCCCTCCATGCCCGCCTGACCGCCGAGGGCTTTGCCCCCCGTAAGCTGACCGATTTCGCGCCCGGTGGCACCGTGATTGCACGGTTCTTCTTCATCGCCGACCCCGACGGCTATCAGATCGAGGTCATCCAGCGCGGCGGCCGCTACCAATAGCCAAGCCATGAAAAAGCCCGGCGGATCAACCGGCCGGGCCTTTCATCTTGGCAGAAATATCCCCCGGGGGGGCCGTGGCTTGCCACGGCGGGGGCGGGAAGCCCCCTCCGGCGTCTCAGGCCTGCGCGGCGGCGGCGTTGACTCCGCCCTCGGCAATGGCGGTCATGTGCTGATCGCCGCTGCGGGTGTGATCCAGACAGTCCTGCAGGATCGCCCCGTCGCCATCCAGCTCCAGCCGGTTGGCAAAGCTGCGCAGGCAGCCATAGCCCGCAATCGCGTAATGGGCCAGCCGCTGATACTGGGTGATGATCGCCGCGTCATGCGTGTCGTCATCCCCGAATTCGGCATCGACGGCATGCTTGCGGGCCTCGGTCACCAGACCCTCCATGCCCTTGCAATGTTCGCCGGTGGGGTCTTCGCCGTGATCGTTGCACAGACGCGCCAAGGCCTCCATGCCGCGTCCGATGCCCTCGTTGCCTGCGATCAGCGCTTCGGCCAACTCACGCGAATGGGCGGCGCGGCCCATGTCGGTGACGATGGGCATCGATTGCTTACAGGCCGAATACAGATCTTTCAGCTGGTCGATATACAGATCCTTGAGGTTCTTGATGGTCATGATGATGCCTTTCAATGGACGATCCTTGCCCCTCAACGACCGGCCCGCGCCCCCGTTCCCTGAACCAGACAAAGATCAACCACAGCCACCCGGCATCGCTTGATTTTACCGGCCACCCGCGACAGTACTGGCCGCCAACCCGGACAGCGCAAAGGCTGAATGATGTTCGCCTGGTTCGAACGACGGATCGACCCCTATCCCGATCAGCCGCCGGTCATGCCACCGGCGGGGCTGTGGCGCTTTGTGCTGCATTATTGCCGCGGCTCGGTTCTGTGGCTGTGCCTGCTGGCCATCGGCTCGGGGCTGATCGCACTGGTCGAGGTGATGCTGTTCGGCTGGCTGGGCGAGATGATCGACCGCCTGTCGGACACGCCCCGTGACCTTTTCTGGGCGCAGGAGGGCGGGCGGATCGCGATGATGGCGGTCGTGCTGCTGGCGGTGGTGCCGCTGCTGAATGTCCTCAGCGCGCTGATCCTGCATCAGTCGCTGATGGGCAACCTGCCGCAGCGCGTTCGCTGGCAGGCGCATCGCTGGCTGTTGCGCCAGTCGGTCGGCTATTTTCAGGACGAATTCGCAGGCCGCATCGCGCAGCGCCTGATGCAGACCGCGCTGGCGGTGCGCGAGGTCGCGATGAAGATCATGGATGTGGGCAGCTATGTGCTGATCTATTTTCTGGGCGCGATGGTGCTGGCGGCCAGTCAGGACTGGCGGCTGGCGATGCCGTTCCTGATCTGGGCTTTGTCCTATGCGGCGCTCTTGTGGCAGATCGTGCCACGCCTTGGCCGGGTGGCGCAGGCGCAGGCCGATGCCCGCAGCGCAATGACCGGGCGCATCGTCGACAGCTATACCAATATCGCCACGGTCAAGCTGTTCTCGCATTCCGACCGCGAGGAACGCTGGATGCGCGACGGCATGGACGGCTTTCTGCGCACCGTCCACGCTCAGATGCGGCTGTCCAGCCTGCAGGATATCGTGCTGAACCTGCTGAATGTCTGGCTGGTGGCCAGCGTTGCCGGTCTGGGGCTGTGGTTGTGGACGCAAGGCGATATCGCGGTGGGGGCGGTGGCGGTGGCCGTGCCGCTGGCGCTGCGGCTGAACAATATGTCTCATTGGATAATGTGGGAATTCGCGGCGCTGTTCGAAAACATCGGCACGGTGCGTGACGGCATCACCAGCCTGTCCCTGCCGCGCGAGGTTCGCGATGCCCCCGATGCGCAGCCCCTGCGCGCGGGCCCCGCGCAGATCAGCTTTGACAAGGTGACCTTCCGCTATGGCGGCGGCGGGGCGGTGGGCGCGCCGATGGCCGTGCTGGACGATCTGACCCTGCATCTGCGGCCCGGCGAACGCGTCGGTCTGGTCGGACGGTCGGGGGCGGGGAAATCGACGCTGATCAACCTGCTCTTGCGGTTTCACGACATTCAGGACGGGCGCATCACCATCGACGGGCAGGATATCGGCCATGTGACGCAGGACAGCCTGCGCGCGGCCATCGGGGTGGTGACTCAGGACAGCTCTCTTCTGCACCGGTCGGTGCGCGACAACATCGCCTATGGCCGCCCGGACGCGACCGAGGATCAGATCCAGGATGCGCTGCGCATGGCCGAAGCACAGGGCTTTGTCCCCGAACTGTCCGACAGCGCCGGGCGGCGCGGCCTCGATGCGCATGTCGGCGAACGCGGCGTCAAGCTGTCGGGCGGTCAGCGCCAGCGCATCGCCATCGCGCGGGTCGCACTGAAGGACGCCCCGATTCTGGTGCTGGACGAGGCGACCAGCGCGCTGGACAGCGAGGTCGAGGCCGCGATCCAGTCGCGGCTGGAAGTGCTGATGCAGGGCAAGGCCGTCATCGCCATCGCGCATCGCCTGTCCACCATCGCCGCGATGGACAGGCTGATCGTCATGGACCGGGGCCGGATCATCGAAGAGGGGACGCATGCCGACCTGCTGACGCAGGGCGGGCTGTATTCCCGGCTGTGGCACCGGCAGTCGGGGGGCTTTCTGGCGGCTGATGATCCGGAACCCTGAACGCAAAAGGCCCCGGGCATCGCTGCCCGGAGCCTTCCTGATCATGTCAGGCGCTTACTGCTGAGCCAGCAATTCGGTGATCCGGCGGACCGAGGCGCGGCGGTTTTCGCGGATGTCACCCTCGGACCGGATGCGCAGGAACTGCTCGCCATAGCCCTGGGTCACCAGATTTTCCGGCGGCACGTCGAAATATTCGGCCAATGCCAGCGCGACCGTTTCCGCACGGCGATCCGACAGCGCAAGGTTCGCGGCATCCGATCCGACCGTGTCGGTGTGACCCTCGATCATGAAGATCTCGCGCGGGTTCTGGGCGATCTGGTCCTGAATGACCCGGCCCAGCCCCTGCAGGGCCTGCGCCTGTTCGGGACGGATCGCCGCAGAACCCGTGTCGAAGGTGATCGCGTCGATGTTCACCGGTGCCACCAGCGCCCGCACCTCGGGGATGTTGCGGATCTGGGACAGGGTAAAGCGGCGATCGATGCCTGATTCGCGTTGCAGGGCGTCGCGCAGCTCGTCCTCGTTCAGGGGCGTGTTGCCGGTCTGGACGGGGGCGGGGGCGGGCAGCTGGCCGATATTGACGGGCTGCACATCGGTGGTGTCGTCGATCAACTGCGTCGTCGTGCCATCGGCCGAGACCAGCGTCCGGCGCAGCACCTGCAGGTTGGCGTCGCGGATGGTGACCACGCGGCTGCCATCCTGACGGGTCACGATGGTCCGCGAGGAACCGTCGTCGAAATTTTCGGTCGCGACGGTCGAGCCGGGCTGACGCAGCAGCGCGACCTCGTCCTTGATGACCTCCTGGCTGCCATCGGCGCGGGTGACGACCACGCGGTCGGGGGCGGACAGGGCGACCTGACGATTGTTGTTCAGATAGCTGCCGACGGCGACCGCACCCAGACCCAGCAGCAGGGCGTTGCGCAGGTTGTTGTTGTCGTCGTCATCCTCTTCGCGCGCCTCGGGCTGTGCACCCGTGGCGCCTGCCAGCGCGTCGCGCAGGTTGGTGGTGAAATCCTCGGACGAGGATCGGGCCGAATCCTCGGTCACCTGCTGTTCGGTGACCTCGCCCGAGCCTTCCGCCGCATCCAGCGCAGCGGCAGTCGGCGGCGCGGTGCCTTCGGCGGCCTCGCGCGAGGCTTCGGTTTCGCGGGTGTCCTCTTCGGCGGCGCGCTGCACCATCTCGCCATTCTCACCGACGCGGTACATCTGCGCTTCGGTCGGGGCCAGACGCCATGCGCCCGAGCCGTTGGGTTCGACCACAACCCCCTCGGGGGTCATCGCGCGACCGTCACCGGCGCAGGGGGCCGCGCCGCCCGACAGGCAGGTCAGCGTGCTGGGGTCCAGCCCGGCAGACGCCTCGCGGTTCAGAACGGCCGCCAGACCCGGCAGCTGTGCGGCGCGGTCGGTCTGCACACCGCCCGTGGCCAAGGTAAAGCCCGCACCGGGGGCGGCAGCCGGAGGGGTGTCGGCATCGGCGGGCGCCTCGCCTCCCAATGCCTCAACCAGATCGTTCAACTGGCTTTCCGCCTCGGGCTGTTCAGCATTCGACCGGTCGGCGGGCTGGGGGCGGGTTTCGCCGGGTGCTTCGGCCGGCGCGTCAGCGGGGGCCGCTGCGGGTGCCTCTGCAGGTGCCTCTGCGGGGGCTTCGGCGGCGGGCTGCTGGCGCTGCGGGTTGCGGGCCGGGGCGGCCTCGGGGGCATCGTCCTCGGGCTGCGCAGGCACGGCAGACGGCGGCGCGTCCGGTGCCGCAATGGGCCGGGTATCCGCGGGGCGATCCTGATTGGGATTGGCCTCGGGTGCGGGCGTATCCACAGCCTCGGGACGCGGCGCGGGGGCCGCTT
>NZ_RQRT01000027.1 GCF_004335005.1 Paracoccus nototheniae
GGGTCGCGGTGGGGGGGGCATAGACGGGGGCCGCAGCGGGTGCGGCCATCGGCGCCATGCCCGCAGGACCGGCGGGCGGCATCCGTTGCACGGACGAGGCGCAACCGGCCAGCGCTCCTGCGGTCAGGACCAGCATCGCCGCCTGTGTCACCCATGCCTTGCGGATCATCGCCTGTCACCCCTGCCGACCCTGTTCCGGGCCTTTTCGCTGCCATCATAGGCCCGTGCCGGGGGCTTGAGAAGCCGTCGCCGGGATCACGTTCAGATCAGGGCATCCCTGCCACAGGGCCGGCGCCGGGTGCCGCAGAGCGCGCGCCAATTCACGCTTGGCCTGAAATGATGAGCCCCAAGATCCTGCGCCCAGAGATCCTGCGCCCAGAGATCCTGCACCCGTGGGACATCCTGCGCCTGTGGCATGGCGCGCGCCCCACAATGGGGGCACGCGTCAGGTCAGCTATAGGCGGCGAGGAACAGGGACGCGGTCGCGGCGGCCGTGTCATCGGCCCGGTCCGGGGCCAGGTCCGCGCCGTCCAGCAGGGCGCGATGCTGCAACTGTCCGATCAGCATGGCGACCATTTGCCGGGCCGAGGTCATGGCGTCGTGCAGCCGCACCTCGTCCAGCGCGATCCAGCCCTCGATCAGCCGGGCCAGCGGTGCCACGATCCGGTCGTTCATGGTGCGGTCATAGGTCTGCGCGTCTTCGGGAAAGCGTGCCGCCTCGGCGATGACGACGCGGTGCAGATGCAGGCGCGGTTCGGTCATCAGCCATTGCGCCAGACCGGTCATGATGATCGGCAAAGCCTCGGATGCGGGTCCGGACTGGTCCGGGTCGAAGGGCAGCTGCTTGAACGCATCGTCCAGCGTCGAGCGCAGGACTTCGCGGAACATCAGGCGCTTGTCGGGGAAATAGCTGTAAAGCGTCGCCTTGGATACGCGCGCCGATCGGGCGATGTCATCCACGCTGGCCCCCGAGAAGCCGTCGCGCAGAAAGATCTCTGCCGCGCCGTTCCTCACCTGATCGAATTTACGTCCCTGGGTAATCCGTGATTGGTGGGTCATTTGTAAACATCTCGCCTGGCTACACAAAACTGGATGGCACGTTTTCCGTATGAACGAAAGAGTTGACATGCGCTAACACTAATTGCGTGGCAACTAATCGTGCAGAGGTTGATAACGCTAATTAGCCCGCGTCTTTTTGCTGATTAATAAGGCAGAAATTGCGGCTTTTGACGTATTCGGCGGTGGCGGGGTTGCAATGTTTCGCCTAGCCTGAAGGTCGCAGGCCGCCTGCGACGTCATCAGGAGGAGACTGAGCCATGTCCGTCAATACCACCTCGTTCCGGGATTCGGTCGATCGCATGTTCACCCATGCCGCTGGCCTGATGGACCTGCCGCCGGGGCTGGAGGAGAAGATCCGGGTCTGCAATTCGACCTATACGGTTCGGTTCGGGGTACGGCTGCGCGGGCAGATTCACACCTTTACCGGATACCGGTCGGTGCATTCCGAACATATGGAGCCGGTCAAGGGCGGCATCCGCTATTCCTTGGATGTCAATCAGGACGAGGTCGAGGCCCTGGCGGCGCTGATGACGTATAAATGCGCGCTGGTCGAGGTGCCGTTCGGCGGCTCCAAGGGGGGGCTGTGCATCGATCCGCGCGCCTGGAACGAGGACGAGCTGGAACGGATCACCCGGCGCTTTACCTATGAGCTGTCGCGGCGGAACCTGATCTCTCCGTCGCAGAACGTGCCGGCGCCCGATATGGGCACGGGCGAGCGCGAGATGGCGTGGATGGCGGATGCCTATAAGCGGCTGCATCCCGATGACATCAACGCCAAGGCCTGCGTGACCGGCAAGCCGCGCACCGCAGGCGGCATCGACGGGCGGGTCGAGGCGACCGGGCGCGGTGTGCAATATGCGCTGCGCGAGTTCTTCCGCCATGACGATGTGATGAAGATGGCGGGTCTGACGGGGACGCTTGGCGGCAAGCGGGTGATCGTGCAGGGTCTGGGCAATGTGGGCTATCACGCGGCGCAGTTCCTGTCGGCCGAGGATGGCTGTCTGGTGACCGGCGTGATCGAACGGGACGGCGCGATCGCGAACCCTCAGGGCATCAATATCGACGCGCTGCGGGGCCATATCCGCGCGACCGGCGGTGTCAAGGGGTTCATCGGCGGCGATTACCGCGAGAACGGGCTGGCGATGCTGGAAGAGGAGTGTGACATCCTGATCCCCGCCGCCGTGGAAAGCGTGATCCATGCCGGGAATGCCGATCGCATCACCTGCAAGCTGGTGATCGAGGCCGCGAACGGTCCCGTCACCGCCGATGCCGATGCGATGCTGCGGGCGAAGGGTATCGTCATCATTCCCGACATGTATGCCAATGCGGGCGGCGTGACCGTGTCCTATTTCGAATGGGTCAAGAACCTGTCGCAGATCAGTCTGGGCCGGCTGGAGCGTCGCCACGAAGAGGCCCGCGCCCGCATGATCGTCGAGGAGCTGGAGCGGCTGTCGGCGGATTCGGGGCTGAACTGGACCCTGTCCAAGGGCTTCAAGGAGGCCTTCCTGACCGGCGCGGACGAGCTGGAACTGGTGCGGTCGGGGCTGGACGACACGATGCGCGAGAGCTTCAAGAAGATGAAGGAGGTCTGGATGAGCAATCCCAAGGTCGGGGATCTGCGCACTGCGGCCTATGTGGTGGCGATCCGGCGGATCTCGAACGTGTACAACTCTCTGGGGCTGTAGACCGGGGGCTGTAGCACCGGGTGGGACAGTAGAAAGAGGGGGGCGCTGCCCCCCGTCCTGCGGACTCCCCCCGGGATATTTCCGTGAAGAAGAAGGGGCGGGGTCTAGCGCGGGGCGGCGGCGCGGCGCAGGCGGTCGTTGATCGCGGCGCCGAGGCCGTGTTCAGGGATCGGCGCGACCGAGATCGGGCGCCCCTGCGCATCGGCGCGGCGCAGCAGGTCGAACAGGCGGGCGGCGGCCTGAGTGAGGTCGCCGTCGTCCGACAGGCTGAAAGGGCCGGGCTGGCCGAAGCTGAGATGAGTCTCGTCCGGTCGGGGCTGCGCATTCAGGCGCAGCGGGGCTGTGGGGGCGTAATGGCTGGTCAGCTGGCCCGGCGCATTCGGGGCCGCAGGGTCGGCCTGATGGTGGGCCAGGGGCTGGTTCAGCGCGGCCTCGATGCTGTCCGCCGGGATGCCGCCGGGGCGCAGCAGGGTAGGCTGGCCGTCCTGCCAGCCGATGATCGTCGATTCGAGGCCGACCGGGCAGGGTCCGCCATCCAGCACCGCCGCGATGCGTCCGTCCAGCCCGCCTTCCGGATCGAGGACATGGGCGGCGCTGGTCGGGCTGATCCGGCCCGAGGCATTGGCCGACGGTGCGGCCAGCGGCAGGCCAGCGGCGCGCAGCAGCGCCTGTGCCACCGGATGGGCGGGGACGCGCAGCCCGATCGTGTCCAGCCCTGCCGTTACCAGCCCGGCGATCGGGCTGTCCGGGCGCAGGGGCAGGACCAGTGTCAGCGCGCCGGGCCAGAAGCGGTGCGCCAGGTGCAGCGCCTGTTCAGAGAACTGCGCCAGCGCCTGCGCCGCCGCCAGATCCGGCACATGCACGATCAGCGGATTGAAGACCGGCCGCCCCTTGGCCGCATAGATCGCCGCCACGGCATGGGCATTCGTGGCATCGGCGGCCAGGCCATAGACCGTCTCGGTCGGGATGGCCACGCAGGCGCCCGTCGCCAGCAGGCGGGCGGCCTGGGCCAGTCCGGGGCCATCGGGGATCAGTCGCAGGGTCTGCATTCGTGACGCGGGGTTTCGGTTGAGCCTGAGGGGATCGCGGCCCAAGATGCCGCCTGACCGCTGTTGATAGACGCGCCGGGTCCCAATGCCAAGGCGCCAGGAGGAACCCGAGATGAGCTTCAAGGCCCCCGTCGAGCAGATCGACTTTATCCTGACCCATATCGTGCCCTTTGCGGAACTGGCCCGCACCGATCGCTTTGCGGATGCCACGCCCGAAACCGCCCGCGCCATTCTGGCCGAGGCGGGCAAGCTGGCGCAAAACGTGCTGGCGCCGTTGAACCGGGCGGGCGACACTCATCCGGCGCGGCTGGAAAACGGCGTGCTGCGGTCCTCTCCGGGGTTTATCGAGGGGTTCCGGGCGATTGCTGAGGGGGGCTGGGTCGGTGTCTCGGCCGATCCCGATCACGGCGGGATGGGCCTGCCGCAGGCGCTGAACATGGCCGTGTCCGAGATGATGTCGGGCGCCTGTCTGGCCTTGCAGCTGAACCCCTTGCTGACGCAGGGCCAGATCGAGGCGCTGGAGCATCACGCCAGCGACGCGCTGAAGGCGTTATATCTGCCCAAGCTGATTTCGGGCGAGTGGTCGGGCACGATGAACCTGACCGAGCCGGGCGCGGGCAGCGATGTGGGGGCGCTGGTGACGCGGGCCGAGCCTGCGGATGACGGCAGCTATCGGCTGACGGGGCAAAAGATCTATATCACCTGGGGCGACAGCGACGTGACCTCGAACGTCTGTCATCTGGTGCTGGCGCGGCTGCCGGGTGCGCCCAGGGGCACGCGGGGGATCAGCCTGTTCATGGTGCCCAAGTTTCTGCCCGATGATCAGGGCAATCCCGGGATCGCCAACGATCTGAAGGTCGTCAGCCTTGAGGAAAAGCTGGGCATTCATGGCAGCCCGACCTGCGTGATGTCCTATGACGGCGCTGTCGGCTGGCTCGTGGGCGAGGAAAACAAGGGCATGGCCGCGATGTTCACGATGATGAACGTGGCCCGGCTTGGCGTCGGCATGCAGGGTGTGGGCGTGGCCGAGGCGGCGCTGCAGGCGGCGGTCCGCTATGCGGTGGACCGCGACCAGATGGGGCCGATCATCGGTCATCCCGATGTGCGCCGGATGCTGGGCACCGCGCGGGCCGAGGTGTTTGCGGCGCGGGCCATCGGGCTGGCCTGCGCCACCGCCATCGATCTGTCCCGCGCGACGGATGATCCCGATCAGGCGGCGCGGGCGGCGTTCCTGACGCCCATCGCCAAGGCCTATGGCACGGATTTGGGCATCCGGGTGGCCGATATGGGCGTGCAGGTTCATGGCGGCATGGGCTATGTCGAGGAAACCGGGGCCGCGCAGTATCTGCGCGATGTGCGCATCACCTCGATCTATGAGGGGACGAACGGGATTCAGGCGATGGATCTGGTGGGCCGCAAGCTGTCGGACGGGGGCGAGGCCGCGATGCGCCTGCTGGACGAGGTTCTGGACGGCGCCAAGGCCGCGCAGGGTGCCCATCCCGAGCTGGCCCACCAGCTGTGGCAGGCTGCCGAGACGCTGCGCGAGGCGACCCAGACCCTGCTGGACCGCGACATGGCCGACCGCTTTGCCGGGGCCGTGCCCTATCTGACCGCCTTTGCGCGGGTGCTGGGCGGGCATTATCACCTGCGCGCCGCCTTGGCGGGCGGGGCGTCGCATCAGGCGCTGGCGCGGGTCTTCATGGCGCGGGTGCTGCCCCATCATGCGGGCGATCTGGCCGAGGCCCTGGCGGGCGCGAACGATCTGACCGGGATCGACGATGCGGCGCTGGCCGGCGATTTCGCGGCGTGATCCGCACGCCCTTTGACCAGCCCCCGGCCGAAGGCACCGCGATCACCGTGGCGCCGGGCGTGTTGTGGATGCGGCTGCCGCTGCCGATGAAACTGGATCACGTAAACGTCTATGCGCTGCAGGATGACGAGGGCTGGACCATCGTCGATACCGGCTTTGACAGCCCGCAGGCCCGCGCGATCTGGCAGGGGCTGCTGGACGGCCCTTTGGCAGGACAGCCGGTGGTGCGGGTGATCGGCACGCATCACCATCCCGACCATATCGGGCTGGCGGGCTGGTTCATGGAACGCGGTGCGGATCTGTGGATCAGCCGCACCGCATGGCTGATGGCGCGGATGCTGGTGCTGGATGTGCAGGACCGGGCCAGCCCGCAGGCGCTGGCCTTCTGGCGGCGGGCCGGAATGCCGCCCGAGATGCTGGACCTGCGGGCGGCGGAACGGCCCTTCAACTTTGCCGATGTGGTCCATCCGTTGCCGCTTGGCTTCACCCGTCTGGCGCAAGGCGATGTCGTCACCTTTGGCCGCAGGCGATGGCGGGTCGCGATGGGGCATGGCCATGCGCCCTGCCACGCGACCTTCTGGTCGCTGGATGATGATCTGGTGATCGGGGGGGATCAGCTGTTGCCCTCGATCTCGCCCAATCTGGGGGTCTATCCGACCGAGCCCGAAGCCGATCCGGTGGGCGAATGGCTGGACAGCTGCACCCGGCTGCGCGAACTGGCACGCCCGGATCAGCTGGTGCTGCCGGGCCACAAGCTGCCCTTTACCGGGCTGCCCTTCCGGCTGGATCAGCTGATCGCCAATCACCGCATGGCGCTGGACCGGCTGGCGCAGGCCCTGACGCAGGGCCCGCGCACGGCGGTGGGCTGCTTCGACATCCTTTATCGCCGCCGCATCGGGGACGGCGAATTCGGGCTGGCGCTGGTCGAGGCGGTGGCCCATCTGAACCACCTGCATCGCGCGGGCGTGATCGGCCCGGTGGGCGAAACCGGGGGTGCGGTGCTGTGGGGGGCGTGACAGGTCGCGGGCTTTCGGCTATCGCAGGGACAAACGCAGGCAAAAGGGGGCATCCATGGCCGATTACGACAACAAACCCGAAGCGACCCAAGGGTCGATGGATCTGACCGACCACAAGAAGACCTTTGCGGGCTTCATCCGCGCCTCGACCTGGGTTCTGGGGCTGTCGGCTGCAATTCTGATCTTCATGGCGCTGACAAACAGCTGAACGGACAAGAAACCCAATGAAAAGACGCGTCTTTCTGGCAGCAGCACTGCCCGCCACGCTGGCGGCCTGCGGTGGCGAAAAGATCTGGGCCAGCGACGAGCGGTTGCGGGCGGCGCGCTATGTCTCGCCCGAGCCGCCCTCGGTCACGCTGTTGACGGTGATCGGCATTCCGCGCGGCGAAGGCGGACATTCGGGACTGATGTTCAACGGCAGCCAACGCGTCATCTATGACCCGGCGGGCAGCTGGCAGCACCCCGAGATCCCCGAGCGCAACGACGTGCTGTACGGGATCGACGACAATTTCAAGAATTTCTATATCGATTACCACGCCCGCTCGACCTATTGGGTGGCCGAGGACACGGTGTTCGTCACGCGTGAGGTCGCCGATCTGGCGATCCGCCGGGCTGAACAGAACGGCGCGGGCGGAAAAAGTTTCTGCGCGGTCGAGTCGGGCAAGGTTCTGTCGGGCGTGCCGGGGTTCGAGACCGTGCCGCGCGGGTTTTCGCCGTTGCGGCTGCGCAACTGGTTCCTGACCCTGCCGGGCGTGCAAAGCAAGCGTCACTATGACGGTGATCCGGCCAACAACCATGACGTCCTGCTGCGCCAGAAGGACGGGCAGGTCGTGGGCTATCCCAGAAGGTAAAGCAGCCCGAACAGGGTGATCGCCCCGGCCAGAATGGCCAGCATCACATTGCGCGTGACCACGCCGACCGCGACCGTCGCGGCGGCGGCGGCCATGCGGGCGGGATCGGTCGCCCCGCCGGTCGCCGCAGGCCAGACGACCAGCGGCGCCACCAGCGCTGGCAGCACCGCCACCGGCGTATAGCGCAGCATCCGCAGCACCCAGCCCGGCAGCTCGCGCTGGCCCAGAACGCCCAGAAACGACCAGCGGATCAGATAGGTGCCGACCCCCAGCACAAGAATGATCGTCCAGATGGTCAGTGCGGATGCCTGCATGTCAAAGGGCCTTTCGTTCGGTCCGGGCCTCGATCAGCGCGCCCGTGGCCATGCCCAGGGGCGCCGCGATCAGCAGTCCCAGCCCCGAGGGCAGCCCGGCCAGCACCAGCGCCGCCACGATCGCGACGAAGCAGGCAGCCAGATGGGCGGGGGTGCGCAGCATCGGCGCGATCATCGCCAGAAAGGTGATCGGCATGGCGAAATCCAGCGCGATATCATCGGGGATCGCCTGACCCAGGGTCGCGCCCGCCCATGTCGCGCCGATCCAGGGCAGGCACAGCATCAGCGCCGTGCCCGCGAAATAGGCCAGCCTTTGGGACAGCGACAGCGCCGGGTGGCGTTCGTAATGCTGGATCGACAGCGCATAGCTTTGATCGATCAGCGCATAGGCGACCCATGCCTTTTGCCGACCCGAGGCATCGCGCAGCCATGGCAGCAAAGAGGCCGAATACATCGCCATCCGCAAATTCACCGCCAGCCCCGACAGGATGATGATGAACGCGGGGGCGTTGTCGGTCAAAAGCTGCACGGCGGTGAATTGCGACGCGCCCGCCAGCACCAGCACCGAAAACCCCATGACCTGCGCCAGATTCAACCCCGCCTCGGTCGCCACGACCCCGAACAGGACCGCAAAGGGGACGATCACGACCAGAAAGGGCAGGCATTGCACCATCCCGTGCCGGAACGCGGCGCGCGGGCTGCGGGCCAGCGCGCGGACTGATGCCTCGTCGGCGGCGGCCTGCCGCGGAGACGGCCGGGATTGGGGGGCGGGGGACATGGTGCTTTCGTCTTCCTGCGTTTCGCGGCACCTTGCTTGCATGATGCGCAACTCAAGACAAGGCCAGCCGGACCGGATCCTGCATCCGGTCCCCGACCTGCTGCTGGGGCAGGCGGCGGCGCTGTGGCGTGCCCATTTCGGCGGGTGGTTCTGGCCGCGCCGGGTCGATGCCGCGCATGGGCTGGTGGCGGTGGATGCCGGTGGCAGGGTCACGGGCGTGATGGGGCTGCGCGACGGGGTGGGCGGATTTGGCGTGGGACGCCCGCTATGGCCGGGTTGGCTGTACCGTCCGGCGCCGCCCACGGCAGATCTGGTCATCGACGGGCTGGCGGTCATCGCGCCGCGTCAGGGCACCGGGCGGGCGCTGGTCGCCGCTGCCCGGCAGGCCGCCGCGCGAACAGGCCGCCCCGGATTGCGGGCCGAGGTGCGGGCCCGGAACCGGGGCGCGCTGGCGTTTTATAAGGCGCTTGGATTCGTGCCCGAGGGGTGCGGGCGCTATGGCCTGCCTTGGTGGGGGCAGGTCCATCTGTTGCGGCTGGCGGTTCCGCCTGCGGGTGATGATCGCTAGCCGAACACGCCCGAGACGCGGCCCAGCAGCATGAACGCCCGGGCCGAGCGACTGTCGGCCAGCACGGCGATCTGCATGTCGTCCAGCTGCGGCACGATTCCGGCGATCATCGTGTCGAAATGGCGCAGGAAGTGATGCGCCGCATCCCGGAACACCTCGTCCCCGCGCAGCATGGCGGCGGCGATCTCCAGCGCCTGCGGCTGGTGGATGCCGCCAAGGGCCGCGACTGCGCTGCCGCGATCGCCTTCGGCAAAGCGGCGCCAGACATCGGGACGGGCCGGGTCGGGCGGCAGGTCGTCCATATAGACATCCTGCCCCGCCAGCAGCGTGACGACATCCTGCGCGGCGCGCAGGACACGGGAATGGGCGGGATCCTTCAGCGCATCGCGCAGCGCCTCGATCGCATCGTGATCGTCGGGGCCATCGGGAAAATTCAGCGCCCGGATCAGCGTCCCGGGATCGACCGGCGTGCCGCCCTGCGGATCGAAACGCAGCGCCGCCTGACGCTGGTCGGGCGTCGCGCGGGGCTTGGCCGCAGCCTGCGCCGGCGGCGGAGTCGTCGCCGCACGGGCCGGGCGGATGGCCGAGGCGGGCGCACGATCGGTCGCGGCCGGGCTGCGTTCGGGTTCGGATCGGGCCGGTTCGGATCGGGCAGGCTCTGGCCGGGGGGGCGTGGCCTGCGACAAGCCGGGGCGCAGGTCGTCGGCGCCGATCTCGTCCCCGTTGGGCAGGGCGGCGCGCATCACCGACAGGCTGAGACGCAATTCCTCGGCATCGGCGCGCAGGATCGCCAGTTGCCGGGCCAGCGACACGCCCAGCCAGATCAACGCCAACGGCAGCACGACGCCCGCCACCACCACCAGCCGCGCGATGCCGCCCGCGCCGCCATCCCCGCCGGGCGCCAGCAGCCAGAACAGGGCCACCAGAAACAGCCAGCCCCCGGTCAGTGCCATCCCGACCGAGGTGATGCGGTCGCGGCGCGACAGGCTGGTGATGCGGGCAATCAGGGACATGGGGTCTTCCGGAACTGAAGGGGTCATCCGTAGCGGATCTCGACGATCTCATAGCTGCGCTGGCCACCGGGGGTGGTGACATCGACGCTGTCGCCCTCGTCCTTGCCGATCAGCGCGCGGGCCAGAGGCGAGCGGATGTTCAGCAGTCCGCGTTCGATATCGGCCTCGGCCTCGCCCACGATCTGGTAATTGCGCTCTTCCTCGGTGTCCTCGTCGATCAGCTTGACGCGGGCGCCGAACTTGACGCTGCCCGACAGCTTGGCCGGGTCGATCACCTCGGCGCGCGACAACAGGCTTTCCAGTTCCTTGATCCGCCCCTCGACAAAGCCCTGTTTCTCACGCGCGGCGTGATATTCGGCATTCTCGGACAGATCGCCATGCTCGCGCGCCTCGGCGATGGCGCGGATGATGGCGGGGCGTTCCTTTGATTTCAGCTCTCCCAGTTCGCGCTCCAGCGCGTTGGCGCCGGTGGGGGTCATCGGTATCTTTTCCATCGCTGCCCTGTCCTTATGGGATGCGTCGCCAGTCGGGTGCCAAACCAACGCCCCTGCCATGACAAGATGGCAGGGGCGCGGAGCGGTGATCAGGGGATATGGTCACCAATTTGACGCCCAATGCAAGCCTGCATGGCATCATGGGCCGGTTTCGGCGCGACCCACCGCCGCGTCACGATTGCCCCCCGGACGCCGGGCCGCTATCTGTTCAGCCAGCCAGATCGCCCAGGGAGATGCCAGCACATGACCGATCAGACCCAGACAGCCCCCGATCAGACCCCGCGTGAATCGATGGAATACGATGTCGTCATCGTGGGCGCGGGACCGGCGGGCCTGTCCGCCGCGATCCGGCTGAAGCAGATCGATCCCGATCTGTCGGTGGTGGTGCTGGAAAAAGGCTCCGAGGTCGGCGCGCATATCCTGTCGGGCGCGGTGCTGGACCCCTGCGGGCTGGACCGGCTGATCCCCGACTGGAAGGCGCAGGGCGCGCCGGTCACGACCGAGGTCACCGACGACAATTTCTATGTGCTGGGTGCTGCTGGTCAGGTGCGGGTGCCGAACTGGCCGATGCCGCCGCTGATGTCGAACCACGGCAATTACATCGTCAGCATGGGCAATGTCTGCCGCTGGCTGGCCGAACAGGCCGAAGCGCTTGGCGTCGAAATCTTCCCCGGCATGTCCGCCAGCGAGATCGTGTGGGACGGCAATCGCGTGCGTGGCGTCGTCGCGGGCGAGTTCGGGCGCAATCCCGACGGCACCCCCGGCGACGGATACGAGCCGGGGATGGAGTTGCATGGCAAATACGTCTTTATCGCCGAGGGCGTGCGCGGGTCGCTGGCCAAGCAGATCAACGAACGGCTGAAGCTGACCGAAGGCGCCGATGCGCAGAAATTCGGCCTTGGCATGAAGGAAATCTGGGAGGTTTCGCCCGAGAAATTCAAGCAGGGCCGCGTCGTGCATACGATGGGCTGGCCCTTGGGCAAGAATGCGGGCGGCGGCAGCTTCATCTATCATTTCGAGAAAAATCAGGTGCTTGTCGGTTTCGTGGTTCACCTGAATTATCAGAACCCGCATCTGTATCCCTATATGGAATTCCAGCGCTTCAAGCATCATCCGATGGTGGCCGAGCTGTTGGAGGGGGGCAAGCGCATCAGCTATGGCGCCCGCGCGATCAGCGAGGGCGGCTGGCAATCGCTGCCGCAGCTGTCCTTCGACGGTGGCGTTCTGCTGGGCTGTTCGGCGGGGATGGTCAACGTGCCGCGCATCAAGGGCAACCACAATGCGATGATCTCGGGGATCGAGGCGGCCGAGGCTGCGGCAGAGGCGATCGCCGCGGGACGCATGGGCGACCGGCTGACCGCCTATGACGATGCGGTGCGCCATGGCGCGATCGGGGCCGATCTGAAAAAAGTCCGCAACGTCAAGCCGATCTGGTCGCGGCTTGGTCTGTCGGCCAGCCTGATGCTGGGCGCGGTGGATATGTGGACGGCCAATCTGACCGGCTGGAACCCGCTTGGCACCTGGAAACACGGCAAATCCGACGCCACCGCCACCGGCAAGGCCGCTGATTTCGCGCCCATCGACTATCCCCGCCCGGATGGCAAGCTGTCCTTCGACCGGCTGACGAATGTCGCCTTCAGCTTTACCAATCACGAGGAAAGCCAGCCCTGCCATCTGCGCCTGCGCGATGCCTCGGTTCCCATCGCGGTCAACCTGCCCCAATATGCCGAACCCGCGCAGCGATACTGCCCGGCAGGGGTCTATGAGGTGGTCGAGGATGCGGAAGGCCCGCGCTTCGTGATCAATTTCCAGAACTGCGTACATTGCAAGACCTGCGACATCAAGGATCCCAGCCAGAACATCGTCTGGACCGTGCCACAGGGGGGCGACGGGCCGAATTACCCGAATATGTGATGAAACCTGCGGGCCGGGGCGTTGCGCCGCACCGGCCGCGTCTCTAGGCTGGCGGGCAACGCAATCGTGATGTTTCCGAAAGGGCCGCCGTGACCCAGACCTGCCCAAGCCCTGCCTCGCGGCGCCCGTCGCTGACGCTGGCCCTGCTGGCTGCACTGATCGGCAGCACCGCGCTGCCGGCGCTGGCGCAGGACGGCGAACGTCCCGCCCCCCGCCCGACCGAAGCGCAATCGCAGGTGCCCGCCGGTGGCCCGACCACCGATGGCCCGGCACCCGCCGTGGCCGCCGACACCCCTGCCGTGGTGCAGGACGCGCCGCCGATGCAGGGGTTGGCCGGGCCCTATCTGGCCGCGCGCATGGCCACGGTGGAAAACGATTTCCGCGCCGCCGCACGGTATTTCGTGCAGGCGGCCGCCCATGACCCGGACGATATCTATCTGCAGGACAGCGCGCTGGTCGCCCTGGCGTCGGCAGGCGAGGTCGACAAGGCCTCGGAGCTGGCCGCCGACCTGTTCCGGCAGGACCGCCCGACGGAACTGGCGGGGCTTCTGGAACGCGCCCGGCTGGTCCGGGCCGAGGATTGGGACGGGGTCGTCACGCTGATCGACACCACCCGCAATGCCGATCTGCCCCTGAACGAAGACCTGATGGACGGCACGATCCGCGCATGGGCCCTGCTGGGCGCCGGGCGCGCGACCGAGGCGGTGGCCGCGTTCGAGGCGATGGCCGCGACCGAAGATCTGACCCCGATCGTGAACTATCATCTGGCGCTGGCCCGTGCGCTGGCCGGCGATTACGAGACCGCCGACCGTCTGATCGTGCAATCCGAGGCCGGGGGCCATCTGATGGGCCTGATCGCCCGCGTGCAGATCCTGTCGCAGCTGGACCGCCGGGACGAGGCGATGGCGCTTCTGGACAGCGTCGAGGGGCTGGAGGCCGAACCCCAACTGGTCGCCCTGCGCCAGCGGCTGGAACAGGATCAGCCGGTGCCCTTCGATGTGGTGGCCGGTCCGGGCGACGGCATCGCGCATCTGCTGCTGTCCTTTGCCTCGGCGCTGGCCTCCAGTCCCGATCCGGAACCGCTGGCGCTGATCCATGCCCGTCTGGCGGCCTGGATCGCGCCCCGGAACCCCGAAGCGCGGCTGATGGCGGCGCAGCTGCTGCAGGATCGTCAACAGTTCGATCTGGCCGAGGCCGAATTCGAGGCCGTGCGCCGCATGGGTCAGATGCGCCCGCAGGCCGAATTGTCACGCATCGACGCCCTGTCGCGGGCCGAGCGCCCGGACGAGGCGGAAAAGGCCGCGCTGGCCCTGACCGCCGCCTATCCGGGCCTGCCGCAATCCTGGATCGCCCTTGGCGACGTGATGCGCAGCCAGGAGAAATACAGCGAGGCGGTGCCCAGCTATGACACCGCGCTGGACCTGCTGGCCGAGGCCCCGCCCGAGATCCGCTGGTTCCCGCTTTACGCGCGCGGCATCGCGCTGGAACGCGCCGGACAGTTCGACCGGGCCGAGGCCGATCTGCTGGCCGCGCTGGAGATCCGCCCCGATCACGCCAGCCTGCTGAACTATCTGGGCTATTCATGGATCGACCGGAATCAGAACCTGGAACGGGCGCTTGGCATGATCAAGCGTGCGGCGGAACTGTCGCCGGGCGACGGCTATATCCTTGATTCGCTGGCATGGGCCTATTTCCGGCTTGGCCGCTTTGACGATGCGGTGGCACCGATGGAGCAGGCGATCGCGACGATGGCGTCGGACCCGCTGGTCAACGACCATCTGGGCGACATCTATTGGAAGGTGGGCCGCCAGCGCGAGGCGCAGATTCAGTGGCAGCGCGCACTGTCGCTGGAGCCCGGCGAAAGCGGCGATGTCGATCCCGACCGCATCCGCGCCAAGCTGGACCGGGGGCTGGACGCCGTCATGGAGGACGAGGACACCCCCGTCGCCACCCACCCCAATCAGGCCCCGAAGACCGAGGCCGACGCGACCGAATGACGTCTTCTGCCATGACGGTCCCTGCGGGCGCGGTCACCGAACCCGCGCCCGCCAAGCTGAACCTTGCGCTGCATGTGACGGGGCGGCGGGCGGATGGTTATCACCTGCTGGACTCGCTGGTCTGTTTTGCCGCCATCGGCGATGTCGTGACCCTGAGGCCCGGCCCCCTGTCCCTGACCCTCGACGGCCCCTTTGCGGACGGCCTGTCGGCGGATGACGACAATCTGTGCCTGCGGGCCGCGCGGCTGGCGGGCGGGCAGGCGGCCATCGCGCTGACCAAAAACCTGCCGGTCGCATCCGGGATCGGCGGCGGCTCGGCGGATGCGGCGGCGGTGCTGCGGGCCTTGGCGCGGATGGGCCATCCGCTGCCCGCGCATCCCGAACGCCTTGGTGCCGATGTGCCGGTCTGCATCGCCTCGGGCGCGGCCCGCATGCAGGCAACCGGAGAGGTCGTGATCCCGCTGCCCGCTTTGCCGCCCTTGTCGTTGGTGCTGGTCAATCCGCGCGTGCCCCTGTCCACCCACGCCGTCTTTGCGGGGCTGGCCCGCCGCGACAACCCGGCCCTGCCGCCCATTCCCCGCTTTGCCGATGCCACAGCCCTGACCGGTTGGCTGGCCCGGACCCGCAACGATCTGGAACCCGCCGCCATCGCCTCTGCCCCGGTCATCGCCACGGTGCTGCAGGCGTTGCGGGCGCAGGGGGCGGGGTTCGCGCGCATGTCCGGATCGGGCGCCACCTGTTTCGGGATCTTTGCCGATGCCGCCTGCGCGGACCGGGCGGCTGCGACCCTTGCGCGCCATGGCTGGTGGGCGACAGCGACCGAACTGGCGCCCGGCGCCGCCCCCCGCTAGACTGCGTTCAGACTTCAGCCGGAGGATCCCATGCTGCGCCTTGGCGTCAATATCGACCATGTTGCCACGATCAGGAACGCGCGCGGCACGCCCTGGCCCGACCCGCTGCGCGCCGCCCGTCTGGCCGAGGCGGCGGGTGCCGACGGCATCACCGCCCATCTGCGCGAGGATCGCCGCCATATCAGCGATGCCGATATCGATGCGCTGATGGCCCATCTGACGCTGCCCCTGAATTTCGAAATGGCCGCCACCGCCGAAATGCAGGCCATCGCGCTCAGGCATCGGCCCCATGCCGTCTGCATCGTCCCCGAAAAGCGTCAGGAACGCACGACCGAGGGCGGCCTCGATGTCGCCGGGCAGGAACGCGCGCTGGCCGATTTCATCGCGCCGCTGGCCCGCGCGGGCTGCCGCGTGTCGTTGTTCATCGGCCATCAGCCGGCCCAGATCCGCGCCAGCGCCCGGATCGGGGCGGCGGTGGTCGAACTGCATACCGGCGCCTATTGCGATCTGGACACCGAAGGCCGTCACGCCGAACGCGAAGCGGAACTGGCCGCCTTGCAACAGGGCGCCGAACTGGCCGCCAGTCTGGGGCTGGAGGTTCATGCCGGCCACGGCCTGACCTTCGACACGGCCGGCCCCATCGCCGCGATCCCCGAACTGGCGGAACTGAACATCGGCCATTTCCTGATCGCCGAATCCGTCTTCATCGGCCTGCCCACCGCCATATCCGAGATGCGCCGCCGGATGGATCTGGCGCGGGCATGACGTTCTTCTTCACTCAAATATCCAAAATCCAACCCCGGCCATCCGCGCCATGATCCTTGGCATCGGCACCGATCTCGCCAATATCGACCGCATTCAGGGCACGCTGGACCGCTTTGGCGACCGCTTCCGCACCCGCGTCTTCACGCCCACGGAACTGGCCCGCGCCGCGCGCCGCGCGGACGAGGCCGGGACGCTGGCCAAGCGGTGGGCCGCGAAAGAAGCCTGTTCCAAGGCGCTCGGCACCGGGCTGGCCATGGGGATCAGCTGGCGCGACATGGCGGTGACGAACCTCGGCAGCGGTCAGCCGGTCATGGCCCTGACCGGATGGGCGGCGGACCGGCTGGCGGGGATGACGCCCCCCGGCCATCACGCCATCGTGCATGTGACCCTGACCGACGACCACCCCTGGGCGCAGGCCTTCGTGGTGATCGAGGCCCGCCCCGGACCTGCCCCTGCTTGACTTTTGCCTGTCGCCCGGACCATGAACGCCCCCAATGACAGCGCAGGGCGGCTGCGCGATGCCGGATCCCGGCCCATGAACCAAAAGGACCACGCGGAATGGCAACGGCTGCGCCCACGAAAAAGGACGGCATCTGGGAGACGGTCAAGACCATCTTCTGGGCGCTGGTGATCGCGGGCATCTTCCGCACGCTGTTCTTCCAGCCCTTCTGGATCCCCTCGGGCAGCATGAAGGACACGCTGCTGATCGGTGATTTCCTGTTCGTCAACAAGATGGCCTATGGCTATTCGGCGCATTCCTGCCCCTTCTCGATGTGCCGGATCTCGGGACGGCTGCTGGAAAGCGCGCCGGAACGCGGCGATGTCGCGGTCTTCCGCCACCCCACCCGCGACGTCGATTTCATCAAGCGCGTGATCGGTCTGCCGGGCGACACGATCCAGATGCGCGGCGGCAGGCTGTGGATCAACGGCGAAGAGGTTCCCGTGACCCCCGCCGGCGAGTTCATCGAGACAAAGGAACAGCAAGGTCCGCAGGGCCTGATCCCGCGCTGCGTGAACGATCCGGTCCCGCAGGGCGGCGATTGCGTCAAGGACCGCGTGACGGAAACCCTGCCCGGCGGTGCCAGCCATGACGTACTGAACATCCTCGATGGCTGGGTGGCCGACGACACCCCGACCTTTACCGTGCCCGAGGGCAATTATTTCTTCATGGGCGACAACCGCGACAATTCCGAGGACAGCCGCTTTCCCGCCGAGATCGGGGGCTTGGGCTTTGTTCCCGCCGAATTCCTGATCGGGCGCGCGGACCGGATCATGTTCTCCTCCGCGGGCAGCTCTCTGCTGTATTTCTGGACCTGGCGGGCCGACCGTTTCTTCAAGGCGGTGCATTGACGCCCTCGGCCGACATTCGCGCCTTCATGGGCCGGTTGGGGCATGATTTTGCCCAGCCCCAGCTGCTGATCCGGGCGCTGACCCATGGCTCGATCGCATCGGTCACCCGGCCCGACAACCAGCGGCTGGAATTCCTGGGCGACCGGGTTCTGGGGCTGGTCATGGCCGAGGCGTTGTTTTCCGCCGATACCGCCGCCACCGAAGGGCAGCTGGCGCCGCGCTATAACGCGCTGGTGCGGGGCGAAACCTGCGCCGCCGTCGCGCGCGACCTGTCCCTGGGCGAGGTGCTGAAGCTGGGCCGGTCCGAGATGCTGTCGGGCGGGCGCCGCAAAGAGGCTCTGCTGGCCGATGCGATGGAGGCCGTGCTGGCCGCCGTCTATCTGGATGCGGGTTTCGAGGCCGCGCGCGCCGTCGTGCTGCGCCACTGGGGCGGGCGTCTGGCGCAGGTCGATCACGACAGCCGCGACGCCAAGACCGCTTTGCAGGAATGGGCGCAGGCGCAAGGCATGCCGCCCCCCGTCTATGAACAGACCGAACGCAGCGGCCCCGACCATGCGCCGGTCTTTCTGATCACCGTGCGGCTGGAAGACGGCCGCCACGCGCAGGCCCGTGGCACGGGTACCAAGCGCAGCATCGAACAGGCCGCCGCGCAGTCGCTGCTGGACCGGCTGGAAGGACAGACGACATGACCGACGACACCGCATCTGACGACACCGGCCCTGAGGCGACCGGCCCCGAGAACACTGGCCCTGAGAACACGGGACCGGAAAATGCGGGCCCCGAAAGCACCACCCCCGCCGAGCCCGCACCCGGCGCGGCCCCGGATCAGCCCACGCGGGCGGGTTTTGTGGCGCTGATCGGCGAACCCAATGCCGGGAAATCGACGCTTCTGAACCAGATGGTCGGCGCCAAGGTGTCGATCGTGACCCATAAGGTCCAGACCACCCGCGCCCGCATCCGGGGCATCGCGATGCACGGCCCCGCGCAGATCGTCTTTGTCGACACGCCGGGCATCTTCCGCCCGCGCCGCCGTCTGGACCGGTCGATGGTGGCCGCGGCATGGGGGGGCGCGTCCGACGCCGATATCGTGCTGCTGCTGATCGAGGCGCATCGCGGGGTGACCGACGGGGTGCAGGGCATCAT
This sequence comes from Paracoccus nototheniae, assembly GCF_004335005.1. Taxonomy (GTDB): domain Bacteria; phylum Pseudomonadota; class Alphaproteobacteria; order Rhodobacterales; family Rhodobacteraceae; genus Paracoccus; species Paracoccus nototheniae. Next base: position 18,658 of record NZ_RQRT01000027.1, read on the forward strand.
GGGCCAGCTGGCGCAATTGCCGAAAGCGACGCCCGTCGCGCTGATCATCAACAAGATCGACCGCGTCAAGGCCGAGACCCTGCTGGCTTTGTCCCAGCAACTGAACGAGGCGTTTCCCTTTACCGAGACCTTCATGATCTCGGCCGAACGCGGGCATGGCTGCCAGCAGCTGCGCGGCTGGCTGGCCAAGACCCTGCCCGAAAGCCCGTGGCTGTACCCCGAGGATCAGATCGCCGATCTGCCCATGCGCATGATCGCGGCGGAAATCACCCGTGAAAAGCTGACCCTGCGCCTGCACGAGGAAATCCCCTATCAGCTAACGGTGGAAACCGAAGCCTGGGAGGAAAAGACCGACGGCAGCGCCCGGATCGAACAGGTCGTCTATGTCGCGCGGCAGGGCCACAAGGGCATCGTGCTGGGCAAGGGCGGCGAGACGATCAAGGCGGTCGGTCAGGCCTCGCGCGTCGAGCTGGAGGAATTCATGGGCCGCCGCGTCCATCTGTTCCTGCAGGTCCGCGTCCGCGAGAACTGGGAAAACGAGGCCGAACGCTATGACGAGATCGGCCTGAACTACCGCGACGGCGACGACAGAAGCAAATGACCGAGGCCCGCCACTCGGAGGCAAGGCTGGCCGCGAACCTGTGGGTCGCGGCCTATCTGGCGCGGCTGGCGCAGGCCCATATCCCCGCCTATGTGCTGGCGCGGGGCGACGCGACGGCGGGGGCGGTGGCGGTCAAATGCGCGCATCTGGACGGCCAGGCCAGGCTGTGGATGCGGGAATGGGACATGGACAGCGACACCCGCCCCTGGGTCGCGATCCAGTCCGGTCCCGAAGGCGACATCGACGCCGCCATCGCCCGACAGCGGTCCCGCGACCCCGATCTGTGGGTGCTGGAGATCGAAAGCCGCGACGGCACCACCCTGCTGGATCAGCCGGGTCTGTTCTGACCTCTGGCGCCACTCATCCTTGCACTTTATGCAAGCTGCATGAGCGCCACCCCCATTCCCCAGACTGATTCGCCCAAAGGGCTGGTCTTTGCCATCGCGGCCTATGGCCTGTGGGGCTTTCTGCCGATCTATATGAAGGCGCTGGCGCATATCCCGGCGGCCGAGATCATCGCCCATCGCGTGATCTGGTCGCTTCCCATCGCCGCCGCCGTCCTGCTGTGGCAGGGCCGCGCGGCCGAGGTGGGCCAGGCGCTGCGCCAGCCGCGCCTTGTTGCGATGGCGGCGCTGACGGCGCTGCTGATCTCGGTCAACTGGCTGATCTATGTCTGGGCGATCGCCCATGATCAGGCGATGGATGCGGCGCTTGGCTATTACATCAACCCGCTGTTCAGCGTGTTTCTGGGCGCGACCCTGCTGGGCGAGCGGCTGACGCGCGGCCAGTTCGCGGCCATCGCGCTGGCGGCGGCGGCGGTGATCATCCTGACGATGCAGGCAGGCAGCCTGCCGCTGGTGGCGATCGGTCTGACCCTGTCCTGGGGGTTCTATGCCTATTGCAAGAAAAGCCTGCCGCTTGGCCCCAATCAGGGCTTCACGCTGGAGGTGCTGTTGCTGGCGCCCTTTGCCGTCGTCTATCTGATCTGGCAGGGCGCGCAGGGCCAGTCGCATTTCACCGGCGGTGGCTGGGAGATGTGGCTGCTGCTGGGCTGCGGGCCGATCACCGCCATCCCGCTGTTGTTTTATGCCAATGGCGCCAAGCTGATCCGCCTGTCGACCATCGGCATCCTGCAATATATCGCGCCGACGATGATTTTCCTTTGTGCCGTGCTGTTGTTCGGCGAACCGTTCGAGGGCGCGCGCCTGATCGCCTTTCCGATGATCTGGGCGGCGCTGGCGATCTATTCGGTGACCCTGCTGCGGCAGGCGGGTCAGCGGCGCCGCGACCGCCGTGAACTGGCCGCGCGCCGGATGCAATAGACCCGCTTGCCCGCCCACGCTGTTGCTCACCCACGCTCTTGCCCACGGGGCGCTGTCCGTGCCAGCCTTGGGCGTGAAAAGGAGCGTTCATGGCCCATCCCAGACAGCGTGTGACCCTGATCACCCTCGGCGTGGCCGATCTGGACCGCGCGGGGCGGTTCTATGCCGCATGGGGCTGGCAGGCGCATGGGCAATCCCAGCCCGGCGTGACCTTCTATCAGATGCAGGGGGCGGCGTTGGGGCTGTTTACGCTGGCTGATCTGGCCCGCGATCAAGGCCGCGCCGACGCGGTGCTGGGCACCGGGGCGATGACTTTGGCCCAGAATTGCGACAGCGAGGCCGAGGTCGATGCCGTGTTCGCGGCCGGGCTGGCGGCGGGGGGGAGGTTGCTGAAATATCCGGAAAAGGTGTTCTGGGGCGGCTATTCGGGATATTTGGCCGATCCGGACGGGCATGTCTGGGAAATCGCCCTCAACCCCTTCTGGCCCCTGTCGCCCGAGGGCGCCTTGACCCTGCCCGATGGCGGCTAGGGGCGCCTGAGGCATGGAATGGCAGGCCGAGGGCACGGTGATCGCGCGGCGTCCGCATGGCGAGACGGCGGTGATCATCGATGTTCTGACGCTGGAACATGGGCGCCATGCGGGGCTGGTGCCGGGCGGGGCGTCGCAAAAACGGGCGGCGATGCTGCAGCCCGGCGCGCGGCTGTCGCTGCGCTGGCGGGCGCGGCAAAGCGACCAGCTGGGCAGTTTCACGGCCGAGCCCTTGCGGATGCGGGCCGGGCTGATGGGCGATCCGACCGCGCTGGCGGGGCTGAATGCCATCTGCGCGCTGCTGATCTTTGTGCTGCCCGAACGTGACCCCCATCCCCGGCTGGTGATCCGCACCGAGGCATTGCTGGATCTGGTCGAGGCGGGCGGCGATTGGCCCCCGCATTATCTGGCATGGGAGATGGCCTTGCTGGACGAGATGGGTTTCGGGCTGGATCTGACATCCTGCGCGGTGACCGGGGCGACCCAGGGGCTGGCCTATGTCAGCCCCCGATCGGGCCGCGCGGTCAGCCGCGAGGGGGCCGGGGACTGGGCCGACCGGCTGCTGCCCTTGCCCGCGCTGATGGGCGGGGCGGGCGACAATCGCGGCAACGGGCTGGCCGAGGGGCTGGCCATCACCGGGCATTTTCTGGAACATCGTCTGGCGGTCGAGATGGTCGGACGGACCCTTCCCGCCGCGCGGAACCGGCTGATAGGGCGGCTGCGGCGCGCGTCTGCCGTTTGAGGCGTGTGTGACGGGGGTGCGCGGGGGCGCTGCCCCCGCCGCGTTCCGCGGCCCCCCCGGGATATTTGCGCCAAGATGAAAGGCGGGCGCCGGGGGCAGGCCCGATTGGTGAGGCCGGTGTGGTCAGGCCCGATTGGACAGGCTGGGGGGCGTGCTTATTCGTTGCCGCGTGCAGCCGAGAGCGCGTCGGTGGTCTGATCGGCGGGGCGGCCGCTTTCGAAGATCAGCCAGGTCGGGCCTTTGATGCGCAGGACGCCGCCGTAATATTCCATCTCGGTCGCCTGTTGCAGGGCTTCGAAATAGCGCTGTTCGATGGCGGCATCGGCACAGCCGGTCACGCCCGAGGTCTGCAGCGGCTCGAACGCGATGGCGGGCAGGGGGACGGTGTTCTTGGCGGCATAGCCGTTGCAGGGGCCGCGGCCCGACACGCCTTCGGGGCGGGTGGTCAGCGTGATGTTGCGCAAAGGCACGGTGCCGTTGCCGATGCCCACCAGCACGTAATCATTGGCCGGGATGCCGCCCATCGGGTCGCCTGCGGGCGTCGTCTCGCAGGCGGCGAGGGTCAGGACAGCGAAAGCGGCGGCGAAGGCGGGACGGGTCATGAAGGACATGGGGCAGGCTCCTTGGGGGCGCGGCGGATGGGCGTGGATCAGGGGTTCTGGCAGAACTGAGGTGGTTTAGCCGCATTTGTCGCCCCGATCCAGCCCGCGACCTGATCATTCCAGAAGCCTGCGGGCGATCACCTGGGCCTGAATCTCGGCCGCGCCTTCGAAAATGTTCAGGATGCGGGCGTCGCACAGCACCCGGCTGATCTGATATTCCAGCGCAAAACCGTTGCCCCCGTGGATTTGCAGGGCATTGTCGGCAGCCGACCAGGCCACGCGCGCGCCCAACAGCTTGGCCATTCCGGCCTGCAGATCGCAGCGGTGACCGTGATCTTTTTCCCACGCACTGAAATAAGTCAATTGCCGCGCGATCATGATTTCGACGGCCATCAGCGCCAGTTTGTCCGCCACGCGGGGGAATTCGGCCAAGGGCTTGCCGAACTGCTTGCGGTCCATCGCATAGGCCAGCCCCAGATCCAGCGCGTTCTGCGCCACCCCGATGGCGCGGGCCGCCGTCTGGATGCGCGCCGATTCGAAGGTCTGCATCAGCTGCTTGAAGCCCTGACCGGTGGTTTCGCCCAGAAGGTTCGCCCCCAACACCGCAAAGCCGTCGAAGGCCAGTTCATATTCCTTCATCCCGCGATAGCCCAGCACCGCGATCTCGCCTCCGGTCATGCCGGGGGTGGGGAAGGGGTCGGCATCCGAGCCGGGGGTCTTTTCGGCCAGAAACATCGACAGCCCGCGATAATCGTCGCTGCCCGGATCGGTGCGGGCCAGCAGGGTCATGACGTGGGTGCGTGCGGCATGCGTGATCCATGTCTTGTTGCCGGTGATGCGCCAGTCGTCTCCTTCGGGCACCGCACGGGTGCGCAGCGCGCCCAGATCGCTGCCGGTATTGGGTTCGGTAAAGACCGCCGTGGGCAGGGTCTCGCCACTGGCAAGACGCGGCAGCCAATGGGCCTTTTGTGCATCGGTTCCGCCGCACAGGATCAGCTCGGCGGCGATCTCGCTGCGGGTGCCCAGGCTGCCCACGCCGATATAGCCGCGCGACAGTTCTTCCGAGACGACGACCATCGCGGCCTTGGACATGCCGAGGCCGCCGAATTCCTCGGGGATGGTCAGGCCGAAGACGCCCAGTTCCGCCAGCTCTTCGATGATCGACATCGGGATCAGTTCGTCGCGCAGATGCCAGCCATGGGCGTGGGGGACGACCTTGTCATCGCTCCAGCGGCGGAACTGGTCGCGGATCATCTCCAGCTCGTCATCCAGCCCCGAGGCGCCGAAGGTCGCGGCCCCGCGATTGGCCGTCAGCAGCGCCGCCAGTTCGGCCCGCGCCTGCGCGCTGTTGCCCGCCATCAGCGCGCAGGCGTCGTCCGAGGGCTGCCAGTCGATGCCCAGATCGGACAGGCGGGCGAATTCCGTCTGGCTCATCGGAATGCCGCCCGCGATCTGGGACAGGTATTCGCCCATGCCGATCTGCGCGATCAGATCCTCGATGGGGCCGCTGATGCGGGCGGACCAGGCCTGCAGCTGGCGCAGCGCCAGGGCATAGGTGGCCAGCCAGGACAGGGCATGGGCGGCGTGCTGATGGCGTTCCAGCAAGGCGGGATCGACCCGGCCCGCAGGGGCGGTCAGAGCGCGCAGGGCGTCGGTGGCGCGGCTCAGCAGGTCGTCGATCTCGGACAGGACGCTGTCGGTCCGGGGCTGAAGGTCTTTCATCGATTCGTCCTTTTGCGGCATTGCAGCATGGGTAGCGCCTTCGCATCCGCAGCGCAATAATTATGCGTGAATGACGGCTATTGCGATCCAATATGTCGCAAGCGTTGTGGTGGGGCTGGAAGGCCTGGAAATGCCTGCCGAACCGGCCTTTTCCTTTCCGGGTGGCGCGGCTAGCGTGCCGCCATGTTTGGATTGGAACTGTGGCAATTCGTGGCGGCCTTTGTGGTGACCGCCTTCGCGGGCTTCGTGAAGGGCGCCTTGGGCTTTGCGATGCCGATGGTCATGATCTCGGCCTTTGGGTCGATCATGCCCGCGCCGGTGGCGCTGGCGGCGATGATCCTGCCGACGCTGTTCACCAATATCCAGCAGGCGGTGCGCGACGGACGGGCCGAGGCGGTGGCATCCGCCGTCAAGTTCCGGCTGCATATCGCGATGGTGGCGATCTTTATCTGCGTCTCGGCGGGGTTCGTGACGCTGATCCCGCAATGGGTGATGTACGGGGCCCTTGGCGTACCGATCACGCTGTTCGCTTTGTGGCAATTGTCGGGGCGACCGCTGGTCCTGAACCTGCGTCACCGGCGGCGGGCCGAAGGGTGGTCGGGCGTCATCGGCGGGCTTTACGGCGGCATCTCGGGGATCTGGGGGCCGCCGCTGATCGTCTATCTGTTGTCCGTCGGCACGGAAAAGCGCGAACAGGTGCGGGTGCAGGGCGTGGTGTTCCTGATCGGCGCGGTGGTGCTGACCGTGGCGCATCTGTTTTCGGGCGTGCTGAACGCGGCGACGCTGCCCTTGTCGCTGGTGCTGTGCATCCCGGCCTTTGGCGGCATGATGGCGGGCTTTGCCTTGCAGGACCGGCTGGATGTGGGGCAGTTTCGCCGCTGGACGCTGGTCCTGCTGATCCTGACCGGGCTGAACCTTGTCCGCCGCGCCTTTGAAATCTGGAGCCTGTAAGATGCTGGATGCCGCCGAACTGACCGCCCGCCTGATCCAATGCCCTTCGGTCACCCCGGAAGAGGGCGGCGCGCTGGTCCTGCTGGCCGATGAGCTGTCTGCGGCGGGCTTTGACTGCCACCGCATCGACCGCAACGGCACGTCGAACCTGTTTGCAAGATGGGGGGCCAAGGGCGCCCGGACCATCGGGTTCAACGGCCATACCGATGTGGTGCCGCCCGGCGATCTGGGGTCGTGGACGCATCCGCCCTTTTCGGGCCACTGGGACGCCGATGACGTGATCTGGGGGCGCGGCGCCACCGACATGAAATCGGGCGTCGCGGCCTTTGTCACGGCCGCCATCGACTTCGTCCGCGACACACCGCCCGATGGCGCCGTGATCCTGACCATCACCGGGGATGAGGAAGGACCGTCCCGCGACGGCACCATCGCCATCCTCGACTGGATGGCGGCCAACGGCGAACGCATGGATGCCTGCATCGTCGGAGAGCCCTCGAACCCCGAGATCATGGGCGAGATGATGAAGATCGGCCGGCGCGGCGCGGTCACCTTCCGCATCGACGCCAAAGGGGTGCAGGGTCATGCCGCCTATCCCCATCGCGCGAAAAACCCGCTGCATGCGCTGACGCGGATGCTGGCCGAACTGACCGCCGACCCTCTGGATCAGGGGACCGACCATTTCGACCCCACGGGTCTGCAGATCACCTCGATCGATTGCGGAAATCCGGCGTCCAACGTGATCCCCGAAACCGCGCGCGCCATCGTCAATATCCGCTTCAACGACCTGCATACCGGCGCCTCGCTGACCGATCTGTTGCGCGACCATGCCGGGCGCATCACCGCCGAGACCGGCGTCACCGTGAGCGTCAGCGCCGACATCTCGGGCGAGGCGTTTCTGACCGAACCGGGCGCCTTCGTCGATCTGGTGCGCGGCGTGGTCACGCAGGAAACCAACCGCCAGCCGGTCCTGTCCACCTCGGGCGGCACCTCGGATGCGCGTTTCGTCAAGGATCACTGCCCGGTGGTGGAATTCGGGCTGGTCGGTGCCCACATGCATCAGGTGAACGAACGCGTGCCCGCCCAGCAGGTCCGCCAGTTGAAGACCATTTACCAGCGTATTCTGGAAAGATATTTCGAATGATCATCCAAGAGACACGCGACCTGGCCGCCTGCCACGCCCTGCGCCGCACCGTCTTCATTGACGAACAGGGCGTCCCCGAGGCCGACGAGATGGACGATCAGGACGCCGCCGCGATCCATCTGCTGGCACGCGACGGCGGCCGGCCCGTGGGTTCCGCCCGGCTGCTGATCAAGGGCGATCTGGGCAAGATCGGTCGCGTCTGTGTCCTGGCCGATCAGCGCGGCACCGGCCTTGGCGCGGCACTGATCCGCGCCGCGCTGGACGTGTTGCGCGCGCGCGGCGTGGCGCAGGCGCGGCTTGGATCCCAGACCCATGCCATCGGATTTTATGAAAAACTGGGCTTTGTCGCGGAAGGCCCGGTCTATCACGATGCGGGCATTCCGCATCGTGATATGGCCCTGAACCTGCAAGTGACCTCATGACCCTGCCTCCCAGCCAGATCCCCAGCAAGGCCCAGATCCTTGAATGGGTGGCCGAACATCCCGACGCCAATTCCAAGCGCGACATCGCCAAGGCCTTTGGCATCAAGGGTGCCGAGCGGATCGAGCTGAAACGCCTGCTGAAAGAACTGGAGGCCGAGGGCCTGCTGGAACGCCGCCGCCGCCATTATCTGGATGCGGAAAAGCTGCCCCCGGTGACTGTGCTGGAACTGCTGGCCCCCGACGGGTCGGGCGATCTGTTCGCGCGACCGCTGGAATATCAGGGCGACGGGCCGATGCCGCGCATCCTGTTCAGCCCGCGCAAGGCCGACCCCGCCTTGGGGCGCGGTGACCGCTTTCTGGCCAACCTGATCCCGGTCATGGGCGAGGATTACCAGTACCAGGCCCGCCTGATCCGCCGCATCGCCGCCAATCCGAACCGCATCACCGGCATCTTCCGCGCCGACAGCGAGGGCGGGCGCATCCTGCCCATCGACAAGGGGCAGGACAAGGAATGGCGCATCCGCGCCGATGCCACCCTTGGGGCCGAAAACGGCGAACTGGTACAGGCCGAACAGGTCGGTCCCCGCGCCCGCATGGGCCTGCCGATGGCGCGCATCATCGAACGCCTGGGCGATCCGTCCGCACCCCGCGCGGTCAGCCTGATCGCCATCCATCAGCACGGCATCCCCGACCGCTTCCCCGACAAGGCCATCTCCGAGGCCGAGGCCGCCCAGCCCGCGCCCAGCAAGGGCCGCGACGACCTGCGCGCCCTGCCGCTGGTCACCATCGACCCCTCGGATGCGCGCGATCATGATGACGCGGTGGCGGCCTTCGTCGAGGATGACGGCGGCGCGACCATCTGGGTGGCCATCGCCGATGTCGCCCATTACGTCCGCACCGGGTCGGCGCTGGACCGCGAGGCCTGGACGCGCGGCAATTCGACCTATTTCCCCGATCGCGTGGTCCCGATGCTGCCCGAGGCTTTGTCGGCCGATCTCTGCTCGCTGCACGAGGGTGTGGACCGCCCCGTCATCGCGGTCGAGATGCGGCTGGACGCGCAGGGCAACAAGACCGGCCATAAATTCCACCGCGCCATGATGAACAGCCGCGCCAGCTTGGCTTATGAACAGGCGCAGGCCGGGGCGGATGGCACGCCCGACGCCCAGACCGAACCGCTGATGGATGATGTGATCCGCCCCCTCTGGCATGCCTATGGGTTGCTGAAAGGCGCGCGCGAACGCCGCCAGCCGCTGGATCTGGACCTGCCCGAACGCCGGATCGAGCTGACCCCCGAAGGCCGGGTCAAGGCCGTGGCCTTTCGCGACCGCCTGGACGCGCATCGCCTGATCGAGGAATTCATGGTGCTGGCCAATGTCGCCGCCGCCGAGGAACTGGCCCGCCGCCAGCGCCCCCTGCTGTTCCGCGTCCACGAGGAACCCAGTCTGGACAAGATGGATGCCCTGCGCGAGGTGGCCCAGGCCTCGGGCTTTACGCTGGCCAGGGGGCAGGTCTTGCATACCAGCCAGCTGAACCGCCTTCTGGCGCAGGCCCAGGGCACCGATTTCGACGAGCTGATCAACATCTCGACCCTGCGATCCATGACGCAGGCCTATTACCATCCGGAAAACTTCGGTCATTTCGGGTTGTCGCTGAAAAGCTATGCACATTTCACATCACCCATCCGCCGCTATGCCGACCTGATCGTGCACCGGGCGCTGATCAGTGCGCATGGCTGGGGCAAGGACGGGCTCGGCCATGACGAGACCGACCGCCTGCCCGAAACCGCGATCCACATCAGCGAGACCGAACGCCGATCCATGGCCGCCGAACGCGACACCACCGACCGCTATCTGGCGGCCTTCCTGTCCGAACGGGTCGGCACCGAAATGACCGGGCGCATCAGCGGCATCCAGAAATTCGGCGCCTTCATCAAGTTGGACGAGACTGGCGCAGACGGCCTGCTGCCCATCCGCGCCATCGGCAACGAATATTTCCACTTCGACCCCGATGCCCGCACCCTGATCGGCAGCGAGACCGGGCTGGAGCTGGGCATCGGCCAACGCGTCACCGTGCGACTGGCCGAGGCGATCCCGATGACCGGCGGCCTGACTCTCGATCTGCTGGAACTGGAAGGCCGCACCCTGCCGCGCGGCCCTACCAAGGGAAAACGCGTCCGCAGCCCCGGCCAGACCGCCGTCAAGGCCCGCTTGGCCAAGGTCAAACGCGCCACCAAACGCCGCCGCAAGCGCTGAACCTCTTCTTCTTCAGAGAAATATCCCGGGGGGTCTGGGGGGCTGGCCCCCCAGCCTCTCTCATGCGTAATACAACACCCCGCCGATCACTGCGCCCACCACGACCAGGTGAATCACGCAGAACCCCATGATATCGCGCGCCTTCAGCCCGGCGATTCCCAGCATCGGCAGCGCCCAGAAGGGCTGCAGAAGGTTGGTCCAGGCATCCCCCCAGGCCACGGCCATTGCCACGCGCGGCAGATCCGCCCCAAGCGCCGCCGCAGCCGGCAGCATGACCGGCGCCTGCACCGCCCATTGCCCGCCGCCCGAGGGGACGAAGACATTGACGATCCCGGCGGCGATAAAGCTCCAGAACGGCAGGGTCTGGGCGGTCGAGATCGACACGAACCATTCCGACAGGCTGGCCGCCAGCCCGCTTTCGACCATGATCGCCATGATCCCGGCATAAAAGGGGAACTGGATCACGATGCCTGCGCCACCGCGCACCGCATCGTCCAGCGCGGCCAGCAGGCTGCGGGGCGTGCCGTGGCACAGAATGCCCAGAAACAGGAACATGAAATTCACCACGTTCAGGTTCAGCGCACCGCCGCCCAGAAAATGCAGCAGCAGCCAAGCCAGACCGGGCACCCCGATCAAAATCATCAGCAGCGGGCTGGTCTCCAGCCACTCGGCCGGGGTGGGGGTGGCGGCGCGGGGCGCAGGCGGGGCATCGCGCAGCCGGTCCGGGTCGATCAGCACCTGTTCATGTTCCAGCGGCAGCATCAGCCGGTTGACCAGCGGCACCACGATGAACAGCGCCGCGACGATCAGCAGGTTCCAGCCCGCAAAGATCGTCTCTGACGTGGGGATGACGCCGATCTGGGCTTCGGTGAAATGGCCCGGCGTGGCGATGGTCAGCGGGATCGAACCCGACAGCCCGCCATGCCAGATGACAAAGCCGGAATAGGCGGCGGCGACCAGCAGGCGGTAATCGACCTGCACCTGCCGGGCGATCTCTCGCGCAAAGATCGCGCCCACGACCAACCCGAATCCCCAGTTGATCCAGCTGGCGGCCAGCGACACGACGCTGACAAGAATGATCGCCCCGCCCCGGCTGCGCGCCAGGCCCGCCAGCCGCGCCAGCACCCGCCGCACCGGCGGCGACGAGGCCAGAATATAGCCCGTCACCAGCACCAGCAGCATCTGCATGGCGAATGACAACAGTTCCCAGAACCCGTTGCCCCACATCTGCACCAGATCGACGGGGTTGGTGCCCTCGCTCAGCATGGCGGCGGCGGCGGCCAGCAGGGTCAGCACGATGACAAAGATGAAGGCGTCGGGCAGCCAACGCTCCATCAGTCTTGTGGCCGGTCGGGCCAGAAATCTCAGCATGGGATCCTCCTCCTCTTGGCCCGACAGGCTGCGACAAGAGAAGGGGAATGGCAACGCGGGATGACGGTGCGGCGACCCTGCGTCACCGATACGGTGACCGGCGCGCCCCGCGAAAACCGGTCAGCTTTCGCGGAAGGCGCGGTTGAAGTAATCGGCCAGTGGTTTCACCAGATAGCCCATCGGGCTGCGGTCGCCGGTCTGGATATAGACCTCGACCGGCATGCCCGGAACCAGCGCCAGACTGCCCAGCTTTTCCAGTTCTTCGGGCGGGATCGACACTTCGGCGCGGTAATAAGGGGTCCGAGTCGCCTCGTCCATCATCGCATCCGCCGAGATGCGGTCCAGCCGGCCATCGATTTCGGGCGTGGTGCGCGACGAAAAGGCCGAAAAGCGCAGCACGACCGGCTGGCCCAGCAGAACCTCGTCGATATTGATGGTGGCGATCCGCGCGCCGATGACCAGAGGCCGGTCCTGCGGGATCAGATACAGCAGCGGATCGGCGGGCCGGATCACCGAACGCGGCGTGGTCACCTGCATGTTGTAGACCAGCCCCGATACCGGCGCCCGGATTTCCAGCCGGTCCAGCTGTTCGAACAGGCTGCGGCGGCGTTCGGCCAGCTCCAGCTCGCGATATCCCAGATCGCGCAGCTCTGTCTCGGCCTGTTCGCGGCGTTCGGCGGCCAGACGCAGGCGCTGGATTTCCAGCTCGGTCTGGCGGATCGCGGCCGAGGCGCGCCCGGCCTGCAACGACCCCATCTCTCCGTCGATGCGCGCGGCCTCTCTCTCCAGCGCCGAGACGCGGCTGGCCTGGGCCAGACCCCGGTCCAGCAGGCTTTGCTGGTCGGTCAGCTCTCGTCCGATCAGTCCGCGTTGGGTGCCAAGCGCGGCAATCTGGGCGTCGATGCCGTCCACCTCGGAATCGATCTGGTCGGATTGCTTGGCCAATTGGTCCAGCGACTGGCGCAGCGTGTCCAGCCGCGTCAGGAACAGGCTGGTCTGCCCTTCGACCAGATCGGCCAAAGCGGGCTTGGCCTCGGCCGCCATCAGCAGTTCGGCGGGGAAGGTGATGTCGGTGGCCGCGGCACGTTCGGCCTCCAACCGCCCGCGGCGGGCCAGAATTTCGAAATACTGCCCCTCGACGATGGTGTGCTCGGTGCGCAGCAGGGTGCCGTCCAGCGACAGCAGCAGGTCGCCCGCCGCGACCAGCGTGCCTTCGGACACGGCGATGCTTTGGACGACGCCGCCATCGGGATGCTGGACGACCTGACGCTGCTGTTCGACCTCGACCTGCCCGGTGGCGACCACGGCGCCGGAAATCCGGGTCATCGTCGCCCAAACGGCAAAGCCCCCCAACAGCACCAGAACGGCGATCACCCCGGCCAGAATCGGCCCGCGCACGGGCCAGCGCTGATCGCCCGAGGCAGGTTTCTTGGGTTTGTCCCGAGTGCTCATGCGACGCCCCCGCCTTGTCCCGCGGCTTGGGCCTGACGGATCTGGGCCGAGTTCTGAACCATCTGTTCCAGCACCTTGTCGCGCGGGCCGAAGGCGCGGCGGATCCCGGCCTCCAGCACCAGCAGGTTTTCGCATTCATGGATCGCGGCGGGGCGGTGGGCCATGATGATGACCGTGCCGCCCTGCGCCTTCAGCCGCCGGATCGCGGCGTTCAGCGCGTCCGATCCCAGATTGTCCAGATTCGAGTTCGGCTCGTCCAGCACCAGCAGCACCGGGTCTGGATAGAGCGCGCGGGCCAGTCCGATGCGCTGGATCTGCCCGCCCGACAGACGGCCCGCCGTCTGGCTGATGCGGGTGTCATAGCCCTGCGGCAGGTCCAGAATCATCTGATGCGCCGCTGCCGCCTGCGCGGCGCGCACCACACGGTCTGGATCGGGGCTGTCGGAAAGACGGGCAATGTTTTCGGCGATCGTTCCGTCGAACAGGGTCACCTGTTGCGGCAGATAGCCGATCAGGCTGCCCAGAACATCGGGGTGATACTGATCCAGCGTCGCGCCGCCAAGGCGGATGCTGCCCCCGCCGACGCCCCAAGCGCCGATCAGGGCGCGGGCCAGCGTCGATTTCCCGGCACCCGAGGGCCCGATCACCCCAAGGGCGGTGCCCGGCACCACGCCGAAGCTGACGCCGCGCAGGGTGGCCTGCCCCTCGCCCGGGGGGGCGACGGACAGGTTGCGCACCTCCAGCCGGGCCTCGGGGCGGGGCAGGGGGGTGCGGTCGGTATCGGCGGGCTGTCGCGACAACAGCCCCGCCAGACGTGCCCAGCCATCTTGCGCCGCCTGCACTGTGGGCCAGCCGCCGACCAGCTGATCGACCGGCGCCAGCGCCCGGCCCATGACGATGGAACTGGCGATCATCGCGCCCGGCGTCAGTTCCTGACGCAGCACCAGCAGGGCGCCGGCGGCCAGCATCGCGCTTTGCAGAAACAGCCGGAAGGTGCGGGAAAACACGCTGAACCCTGCCGACAGATCGCCCGCCCGAACGGTATTGTCCTGAGCGACGGATCGCGCGATCCGCCAGCGCGCAAAGGTCGCGCCGCGCATGCCGAGGGCGCCGATCACCTCGCCCTCGTCCCGATAGAGATCGGCCATCCGCTGCGCCTGCGCGCCCGCCTGAACAGAGCCTTGCAACGGCGCTTTGGTCAGCACCCGGTTCAGGATCGTCGTGACGACCAGAATGATGCCGCCGACCGTGGCCACGATCCCCAGCAGCGGGTGAAACACAAAGATCGCCGCCAGAAACAGCGGCGCCCAGGGCAGATCGAAAAAGGCCAGCATCACCGGGGATCCCAGCAGCCGCTGCACCGCATCCAGATCACGCATGCCGCTGGCCGTGGCGCCTGATTCGTCGCCATGCCGCGCCCCTTCGCGCAGGGCGGCGTTGAAGACCCGCCCCTCCATCCGGTCCTGAAAGCGGGCGGCGATCCGGCCCATCACGCGATTGCGAATCAGGTCGATGACACCCATCAGCGCGAACAGGAACACAACCAGCACGAACAAGGCCGCCAAAGTCTCGACGCTGCGCGAGGCCAGAACCCGGTCATAGACCTGCAGCATGAACAGCGGTCCGGTCAGCATCAGCAGGTTCACCACCGCCGAAAAGACGCCCACGGCCAGAAACAGCCGCCAGCCGGTGGCCCGGGCGGCGCGCAACTCGCGGTTGCCGTCGGGGGAAATCACGCCTTTGACCATACATCACGCCTTCAGATGCCCCCTGCGCCGGGGCTTGCCTCGTTACCGCCGCGACCATATCACCGCGCAGGGCATATGCCAGCCTGCCCCCGACCGTTGCACAGAAAGGTTAGGAAACCCTTGCGCCCGTTCCGCCGCCCTTATCCGCCCGTTCTGGCTTTGGTTCTGACGGCGCTGGTCGTTGCGGGCTGCGCCGCGCGCCCGGTCCAGCCGGAGGGTGCCGGACAGGACGGCATTGTCATCAACGACCCTCATGAGGCGCAGAACCGCCGCATCCATGCCTTCAACAAGGGGCTGGATGCGCGGATCATCGGCCCCGTCGCCAATCTGGTGAAGGGCGACGGTGATGCGGCCGCCGCGCCCCGCGATCCCGACGCGCCGATCGGACCGTTGCAGATGGTCATCAATGCCGGGCGCAACCTGTCCCTGCCGGTCAAATCGGTCAACGGGCTGCTGCAGGGCAAGCCGCGCGATGCGGGGGCGAACCTGACGCGCTTCGCGGTCAATTCGACCCTCGGGCTGGGCGGGCTGTTCGATCCCGCCGCCGACAGCTTTGGCGTGACTGAGCGTGATACCGATTTCGGACAGACGCTGGCGGTCTGGGGCGTCCCCGAGGGCGCTTATGTGGAACTGCCGGTGCTGGGACCGTCCACGCAGCGCGATGCGGTGGGGCAGGTCGTCGATCTGCTGATCGATCCGCTGTACCATCTGCTGGACGGGCGGCAGGCGGGGGCGGTCTTTGGTCTGCGCGTCGCGTCAAAAGCCGGTGATCGGGCGCGGTTCGGGGATACGGTGGATGGCATCCTGCAAGGAAGTGCGGATAGCTATGCCCAGACACGGCTGATCTGGCTGATGAACCGCCGCCACGATTTGGGAGAGACCAGTGACGATTATGACCCCTATGACGATGCCCAGGTCATGGACCCCTATGCGGACTGACCGGCGCGGCTTTCTGGGCCTGCTGGCCTGTGCGGGGGTGGCTGCGGTCCTGCCATGGCGTCCGGCCTTTGCGCTGGACGCGGGCGGCGCGCGGGCGCTGATCGACCGGTCTTTGGGCGAGGTCTATCAGGTCATCAATTCAGGCCAGCCCGCCCCTCAGATGTATCAGAACTTCGAGGCGATCTTTGCCCGTTATGCCGATGTGGACGTGATCGCGCGTTCCGCCCTCGGGCCTGCGGCGCGGCAGACCGACGCCGCCGTCTTTGCCGATTACAAGCAGGCGTTTCAGGGTTATGTCGGCCGCAAATACGGTGCCCGGTTCCGCGAATTCATCGGATCGCGGATCGAGGTGACCGATGCGCGGCCCCTGAAAAGTTTTTTCGCCGTCACCTCGGTCGCCTATCTGAACGGGCGCGCGCCGATGGAGGTGGAATGGCATGTCTCGGACCGCTCGGGGCAGGATCTGTATTTCAACATCATCATCGAGGGCGTGAACATGCTGGCCAGCGAGCGGGCCGAGATCGGCGCGATGCTGGCCCGGCGGCAGGGCGATGTGACCGCGCTGGCCGCCGACCTGCGGCAGGCGGGCTGACACCCGCCACCCTCAGCCACGAAAAAGGCCGCCCGGCGCGAACCGGGCGGCCTTTTCAATGGCGCGGTGGTGGGTCAGTTCCCGCCCAAAATCCCGTTCAGGGCCCGGCTGAGCGCATCGTCGGATGATGCGCCGACGCTGTCGCCCGATGTCTGCGGCGCGCCGCCCGTCACCTCGGTCGAGGGTGCGCCGATCATCCGTCCGCCGCCGCTGTTCTGCTGTTCGACCGAATTCATCACCCCGGCCAGGGCTGCCGCCAGCGGATCGTCGGCCGAGCCGCTGGTCACGACCTGCGGGGTCGATCCGCCCGATGACATGATGATCCCGCTGCCATCCGGCGACACGGTGGACAGCGCCAGTTCCGGCAGCCCCTCGTGGATCTCGGACATGACGGCCTGCCAGATCTCGGCGGGCAGGCCGCCGCCGGTCACGCCGGTCAGCGGCGTGTTGTCGTCATGGCCCATCCAGACGCCGGTAACATATTGTTCGGTAAAGCCCACGAACCACGCATCGCGATAGCTGCTGGTGGTCCCGGTCTTGCCCGCCACCGGACGGTCGCCCAGTTTCGCCCGCGAACCCGTCCCCGAGGAAATCACCTGCTGCATCATATAGATCAGCTGGCCTGCCGCGCGCTGACTGATGACGCGTTCGCCGAAACCGCCGGTCTGGCCCATCAGCGGGCGGTCGTCGCCCTGCACGGTCAGCTCGACCAGACCATAGGGCGCAACCGAGGTGCCGCCGTTGCGGATGCCCGCATAGGCGCCGGTCAGCTCCAGCAGCGTCGCCTCGGACGCACCCAGACCAAGCGAGGGGCTGGTGGTCAGATTGCTGACGATGCCGAACCCTTGCGCGACCCGGATCACCTGATCGCGGCCCACGGCCTCTTGCAGACGGATGGTCGAGGTGTTCAGCGACTGCGCCAGAGATGTCGTCAGCGTCACCGCCCCGCGATAGTTGCGGGTATAGTTCTGCGGCGACCAGTTGCGCCCGCCCGGAATGCGGATCGTCAGCGGTCCGTCCTCGATCCGGTCGGATGGCGAATAGCCCGCCTCCAGCGCTGCCGCATAGACGAAGGGCTTGAAGGACGACCCCGTCTGCCGCTTGGCCTGCGTCGCGCGGTTGAAGACGCCGTTCACCCGCGTGTTGCGCCCACCGATGACGGCGCGCACCGCACCGTCAGCCGACATGACCACGACGGCGGCCTCGGCGGTCGAGCCGTCCTTGACCTTTTCGTCGAAGACCCGTTGCAGGGCCCGTTCGGCGGCGCGCTGGATGCGCTGGTCAAAGGTGGTGGTGATGGTGACGTCTTCGGTCGTCTCGCTGGTCAGGAAACCCGGACCCGATTCCATCAGCCAATCGGCGAAATAGCCGCCCGCGCGCGCGGTTGCCGCCTGCGACAGGGTGGCGGGGTTGGCGCGGGCCGCGGCCAGTTGCTGATCGTCCAGATAGCCCTCTTCGTGCATCAGGCCCATGACCACGCTGGCGCGATTCTGGGCGCGTTCCAGATTGGCGGTGGGGGCATAGCGGCTTGGTGCAGGCAAAAGACCGGCCAGCATCGCGGCCTCGGAGGTGTTCACCTGGCTGGCGGGCTTGTTGAAATAGACCTGGCTTGCAGCTTCGAAGCCCCGCGCACCGCCGCCCAGATAGGACCGGTTCATATAGATGCTGAGGATATCGTCCTTGCTGTACTTCGCCTCCATCGCAAAGGCGAAGGGGATTTCCTTGATCTTGCGCCAGATGCCGCCGCCCCGGCAATCGGCCTCGAACTCGGCTTCGTTGGCGAAACGGGTGGGATCGAAGGTGTCGCCCAGACACAGCAGCTTGGCGACCTGCTGGGTGATGGTCGAACCGCCATTGCCCTCCAGCGGGCCCCGGCCCTCGGCCAGGTTGATGCGGATGGCGCTGGCGATGCCGCGCGGGCTGACGCCGACATGGCGGAAAAAGCGCCGGTCCTCGGCCGAGATCACCGCCTGTCGCAGGACCGGGGCGATCTGGTCGCTGTCCACCGCGCCGAAGGTTTCCCCGCGCCAGGCAAAGACCCGCCCGTCGCGGTCCAGCATGGTGACGCTGCCGCGCGCGCGACCGTCGAACAAATCGGACGCCTCGGGCAGGCTGACATAGAAATAGGCGCTGGCCGCGCCAAGGATCAGTGCGACCACCATGCCAAGCCGCCAGACCGAGCCCCACACGATCCGCCACATCAGGCTGACCAGACCCGCGATCCAGCCCAGAATGCCGCCGCGCCGGGGTTTCTTGTGCCGCCTGACCTTGCGCGGCGTTGCCGCCGCCGGGGCGGGCTGGCTGCGCTTGTCAGCAACAGGACTTTTGCCCGTGCGGGTCGGGGTGCCGGTGGGTCTTTTCATACGTCGGGTGCCTGCGTGACTGCGATGCCGGTTGATCCGGCCAAGGGATTGCCGCCAGACTACAGCAAGATGCGCGCCGAGGGAATTGGGGTGACCAATCCGTGATGCCTGGCCCCGTCCGGTGGGCGGGCGGGCGCCGGGCCGCCGAACTGGCGCGGGCAAGGGCATCCTGCACAGGCGGCGGGCACACGCGGCGGTTCGCCAGACGAAAACTGCGCAATCAACAGGCTCAACGCCCCAATTTAGCCCTCATTTTAATCATATCAGGATTCTGTGAGGCACAGA
The DNA here is from genome assembly GCF_004335005.1 of Paracoccus nototheniae. Classification (GTDB taxonomy): domain Bacteria; phylum Pseudomonadota; class Alphaproteobacteria; order Rhodobacterales; family Rhodobacteraceae; genus Paracoccus; species Paracoccus nototheniae. The sequence continues at coordinate 37,693 of NZ_RQRT01000027.1, forward strand.
ACCCGGCGCATCTTTGCCCAAGGGACCAAATTGCAGATGAAAGGGGCGATAGCAGCCGGACCGGCGGCTGCGGCACGAAGCGAGGTTACATCACATGAACAAGACCCTCCCGCTCATCGCGATACTTGCGACGCTGGCAGCGTTTCCTGCCGCGGCGCAGGACGCCGCGGCGCCCGTGGAGGCGGCTGCCGCAGTCAGCGCGGATGTCGCTTATATCTTCAACACGTTGCTGTTCCTGATGGGCGGCTTTCTGGTCATGTGGATGGCCGCAGGCTTTGCCATGCTGGAAGCCGGTCTGGTGCGGTCCAAGAACGTCACCACCCAGCTTTTCAAGAACATCTCGCTGTTCGCCATCGCGGGCATCATGTACTGGCTGATCGGCTATAACCTGATGTATCCGGGCGACGGCTGGACCGTTCCGGGCGTCATCGGACAGCTGTTCAGCCCCAAGGCCATCGATGCCGTCGGTACCGGCGACGCGTCGGCGGGCTATTCCGCAGGCTCGGATTTCTTCTTTCAGCTGATGTTCTGCGCCACCACGGCCTCGATCGTCTCGGGCACGCTGGCCGAGCGCGTCAAGCTGTGGCCCTTTCTGATCTTCACCGTCGTGCTGACAGCCCTGATCTACCCGATCGAGGCCAGCTGGCAGTGGGGCGGCGGGTTCCTGTCGGAGATGGGCTTCTCGGACTTCGCAGGCTCGACGCTGGTTCACGCGGCAGGCGGTTTCGCGGCACTGGCCGGTGCGATCGTGCTGGGTGCGCGGACGGGCAAGTATCGCCCCGACGGACGCCAGCAGCCGATGCCGGGTTCGAACCTGGCGCTGGCCACGCTTGGCACGTTCATCCTGTGGCTGGGCTGGTTCGGGTTCAACGGCGCATCGCAGCTGGCCATCGGGTCGGTCAATGATGCCGCCGATGTCAGCCGGATTTTTGTGAACACCAACATGGCGGCCTCGGGTGGTGCGGTCGCGGCGATCATCGTGACGCAGCTGCTGTACGGCAAGATCGACCTGACGATGGTGCTGAACGGTGCGCTGGCGGGTCTGGTGTCTATCACCGCAGAACCGCTGATGCCGTCCGTCTTCGCAGCCATCCTGATCGGTGGCGTCGGTGGGGCGATCGCGGTCTTCGTGGTGCCGCTGCTGGACAAGTTCAAGATCGACGATGTGGTCGGTGCGATCCCGGTCCACCTTGTGGCCGGCATCTGGGGCACGATGGTGGTGCCGCTGACCAATGATGGCACCAACTTTGTCACGCAGGCCATCGGAGTGCTGTGCGTGGGTGGCTTTACCTTCGGTGTCAGCCTGGTCGTCTGGCTGATCCTCAAGGCGACGATGGGCATCCGCGTCAGCAAGGAAGCCGAGATCAGCGGTCTCGACATCTCGGAAATGGGGATGGAAGCCTATCCCGACTTCGTGCAGGCCAAGTAAACACCAGGTCTCTTCCCGGAGAGGGGGCGGGTCGCGCAAGCGGCCCGCCCTTTTTCATGTCCGCCCCTTCCGTGCTGGTCGCAAGGCAAACGAAAAAGCCCGCCCCCGCCTGTTGGCGGGGACGGGCCATCGATCAGGGCAAGGGATCAGGCGACGCGGCTGACGACGAAATCGGCCAGATCGGACAGCATGTCGCGGATCGGATGGGCGGGCAGGATGTCAAGCGCCGCCTTGGCGCGCGCGGCATGGTCCAGCGCATCGCGCCGGGCTGCAGCCATGGCTCCATGTCGTGCCAGCAAGGCCAGCGCCTGTTCCAGATCGCCGTCGCGTTGGTCGCCAACCTCGATGGTGCGGGTCCAGAAGGCGCGTTCCTCCGGGTTGGCCTTGGCGATCGCCTTGATCACCGGCAAGGTCAGCTTGCGTTCGCGGAAATCGTCGCCGACATTCTTGCCGATCGTCTCGGTCGAGCCGCCGTAATCCAGCAGGTCGTCGACGATCTGAAAGCTGATGCCAAGGGCATCGCCATAATCGAACAGCGCCTGTACCTGGTCGTCGGGCGCGCCTGCGATGACGCCACCCACCTCGGTCGCGGCGGAAAACAGCGCCGCCGTCTTGCCGCGGACAACCTGCAGATAGACGGCCTCGTCGGTGCCCAGATCCTGAGCGGCGGTCAGCTGCAGCACCTCGCCCTCGGCGATGGTGGCGCTGGCATTGGCCAGAATTTCCAGCGTGCGCAGATTGCCGGGTTCGACCATCAGTTGAAAGCTGCGGGCGAACAGATAATCGCCGACCAGCACACTGGACTTGTTGTCCCACAAAAGATTGGCCGTCGGACGCCCGCGCCGCTGGCGGCTTTCGTCCACGACATCATCATGCAGCAGGGTCGCGGTGTGGATGAATTCAACGGTCGCGGCCAGGTGGATATGCCACGGTCCTGGATAGCCCAGCAGCTTGGCCGCGGCCAGCGTCAGCATCGGGCGCAGGCGTTTGCCGCCCGCCTCGATCAGATGGGCGGTCACTTCGGGGATGCGCGGCGCGTGTTTGCTGGCCATACGGGTGCGGATCAGGGCGTTGACCGCCTCCATCTCGGCGGTCAGGGCCTCGGTCAGCCGGTCCAGCGGTTTGCGGACATTGTCCTGCACAGTCATAGCGTACCCCGTGTCTGCGCCAACCCATTGCCACGGCATCGACAAATGCGCAACCGCCGCTTAACGTCGCATGGATGAAAGAGCTTTTCCGCAGCAACGATCCCGTCCGCATGTCCGCCGCCACCAGCCTGCTGGAGGCCGAGGGGATCATGACCTTTCCCATGGACCAGCACATGAGCGTGCTGGAAGGCTCGATCGGGATTCTGCCTGCGCGGCTGATGGTCGCGGATCGCGACGAATTCATGGCCCGGGCCATCCTGCGCGACAACGGGCTGGATGAGTGACATCCGCATCGATGGATTTCTGGACGGGCGGCTGCGCATCGCGCAACCCGCCCATGGGTATCGTGCGGGCGCCGATGCGGTGATGCTGGCGGCGGCCTGCCCGGCGATCGCGGGGCAGGCGGTGCTGGAACTGGGCTGCGGGGCCGGGACGGCCAGCTTGTGTCTGGGCCTGCGCGTGCCGGGGCTGGACCTGACGGGGCTGGAACGCCAGCTTCTCTATGCCGATCTGGCCCGCCAGAATGCGACGGTCAATCGCATTGCGCTGACCGTTCTGACCGGCGATCTGGCCCGGCCCCCGGCCGATCTGCGCGCGCGGGTATTTGACCATGTGATCATGAACCCACCCTATTTCCTGGGCGGCACGCCCGCCCCCGATCCGGGCCGGGCCGGGGCGCGGCGCGAGGAGACGCCCCTGTCCCTGTGGATCGATGCGGGCCTGCGCAGGCTGCGGCAGGGCGGCTGGCTGGTGGTCATCCAGCGCGCCGACCGGCTGGAGGGGGTGATGGCCGGGCTGTCGGGCCGCGCGGGCGGCATCACCATCCTGCCGGTGGCCGGGCGGGCGGGGCATCCGGCGGGCCGCGTGCTGGTCGCCGCGCGCAAGGGTGCGCGCAGCCCGCTGCGGCTGCTGGCGCCGCTGATCACCCATGCCGCCGCCAGCCATGCCCGCGATGCCGAGGATCTGACTGCCCTTGCACGGGCGGTTCTGCGCAATGGCGCGCCGATCGACATGGGAATTGCGAAAGTCCCGTGACAGAATCAAAAACCTGTGGTGGACTGAACATGTTCGACACAACCATACAGGAGGATGCGATGACTGTTGCTTCCCACGTCGAGGAGCTTCGCAAGAAACACCAGAACCTGTCTGCTGCCGTGGAAAGGGCCCAGAGAAGTCCGGGTACCAGCGATCACGAGATCGCCGCGATGAAGCGCGAAAAGCTTCGGTTGAAGGAACAGATCACCAGATATGCCCACTGATACCCGTTGAACATGAAGATCATATGAAAAAAGGCCCGCGCAAATCGCGCGGGCCTTGCCGGTTGCCGGGGCGCTGTGGTCAGGCGAAGAACTGACCGCCATTCGCGCTGAGCGTCGATCCGGTAATGAAGCCCGCATCGTCGGCCGCCAGAAAGACCACCGCGCGGGCGATTTCCTCGGGTTCGCCAAGGCGTCCGACAGGGATCTGGCCGATGATCGCCTCGCGCACCTTTTCGGGGACGGCCATGACCATCTCGGTGGCGATATAGCCGGGGCAGATGGCGTTCACGGTGATATTGGCCCGCGCGCCCTCTTGCGCCAAAGCCTTGGTAAAGCCCAGATCGCCCGCCTTGGCCGCCGAATAATTGGCCTGACCGAACTGACCCTTTTGCCCGTTGATCGAGCTGATGTTGATCACCCGTCCGAATTTGCGCTCTCTCATGCCGGGCCAGATCGGGTGGGTCATGTTGAAGACGCCGCTGAGGTTGGTGTCGATCACCTCTTTCCACTGCTGCGGGGTCATCTTGTGAAACGGCGCGTCGCGGGTGATGCCGGCATTGTTGACCAGCACCGCAATGGGGCCCAACTCGGCCTCGACCCGGGCCGCGCCTTCGACGCAGGCATCGTAATCGGCGACCGACCATTTGAAGGTCTTGATGCCGGTTTCCGCGCTGAACGCGCGCGCCGCCTCGTCATTTCCGGCGTAATTGGCCGCGACCGTGTAACCTGCAGCCTGCAGCGCCTTTGAAATGGCGGCGCCGATCCCCCTCGACCCTCCGGTGACCAGAGCAACTTTGGACATGTTTCCCTCCCAGGAATTTATGAAATCTTGTTAACTAAAATAGGTCCGGCGCGCAATATCGTTGCGCGCCGAAATCAGATCTTACCGCTCCAGGCACATGGCGACGCCCATGCCGCCGCCGATGCACAGGGTCACCAGACCCTTTTTCGCGTCTCGGCGCTGCATCTCGAACAGCAGCGTGTTCAGCACCCGGCAGCCCGAGGCGCCGATCGGATGGCCAATGGCGATCGCGCCGCCGTTCACATTGACCAGCGCCGGATCCCAGCCCATGTCCTTGTTCACGGCGCAGGCCTGCGCGGCAAAAGCCTCGTTCGCCTCGACCAGATCCAGATCGCCGACCGACCATCCGGCCTTTTCCAGCGCCTTGCGGCTGGAAGGGATCGGCCCCGTGCCCATGATCGCCGGGTCCAGACCCGCCGTCGCATAGGACGCGATGCGCGCCAGCGGCGTCAGCCCGCGCCGCGCGGCCTCATCCTCGGTCATGACCATCACCGCCGCCGCGCCGTCATTCAGCCCCGAGGCATTCGCCGCCGTGACCGATCCGTCCTTGGCAAAGGCCGGGCGCAGTTTCTGCATCGCCTCGATCGTGGCGCCGTGGCGGATATATTCGTCCTTGTCGACGATCGTGTCGCCTTTGCGCGACTTGACGGTATAGCCGATGATCTCATCGTCGAACCGGCCCGCCTTCTGCGCGGCCTCGGCCTTGTTTTGCGAGGCGAGGGCGAATTCGTCCTGCTGATCGCGGCTGATCTGCCACTGATTGGCGACGTTTTCCGCCGTCTGGCCCATGTGGTAGTCGTTGAATGCATCCCACAGGCCGTCGCGGATCATCGTGTCGATGAACTGCAGATCGCCCATCTTCTGACCGGCGCGCAGATAGGCCGCATGGGCCGACAGCGACATGCTTTCCTGCCCGCCCGCCAGCACCACGCGCGCATCGCCCAGAATGACCTGTTGCGCAGCCAGCGCCACGGCCCGCAGGCCCGAACCGCAGACCTGATTGATGCCCCATGCAGCGGATTCCTGCGGCAGGCCCGCCTTGATATGCGCCTGACGGGCCGGGTTCTGCCCTTGGGCGGCGGTCAGAACCTGACCCAGAATGGTTTCATCGACCTCGACCGGATCGATGCCAGAGCGCCGGACGACCTCGGCCAGAACCGCCGCGCCCAGATCATGCGCGGGCACATTGGCAAACGACCCCATAAAACTTCCGACCGGGGTCCGGGCGGCGGAAACGATAACAGCTTTGGTCATGGCGGGCTCCTTCCCTACTCTGCCGGACAAGCCGGCATCTCGAAGGTCAGGATGCTGTTTCACGACGCAAGGTTCAAGCGAAAGACCGTGACTTTCGTCGCAGGCCTGCGGATCGCGCCATAGGCCCGCCCCCTAGCGGCTGGCCAGCGAGGGCGGCTTTTTCCACGGGGGAGAGATGGTCGGCGCCCCGAAGTAATAGCCCTGCAGGCAATCGATTCCGATATCGATCAGAAAGGCCGCCTCATCCGCGGTTTCGACGGATTCGGCGACGGTGAACATGTCGAAATGGTGGGCGATGGATTGCAACGCCCGGGTCAGCACCTGATTGTCGGGCTTGGCGGCGATTTCGCGGATGAACTGACCGTCGATCTTGATCATGTCGAAGCAGAAATCGCGCAGATAGCGGAACGAGGTATAGCCCGCCCCGAAATCGTCCAGCGCCAGACTGATGCCATGGCCCTGCACCTCGGCCATGAAGCCTTTGACCTCGTCCGGCATGCCCATGGCCGAGCTTTCGGTGATTTCCAGAATTAGCCGTTCGCCCACCGTCGGGTCGTCCGAAATGCCCCGGCGCAGGCAGTTCATCCATTCGGGATACAGGATCGAGCGGGCGGACATGTTGATCGACAGGCGCAGGCCCGGATCCTCGATCAGGGTCTGCAGGCCCAGAGTCAGCGACAGGCAGTCGATCTTGCGGCCCAGTTCGGTGTTTTCGGCCTGAGGCATGAAATCGCGCAGCGGGACCAGACGGCCGGTGTCGTCGATGATGCGGATCAGACCTTCGTAAAAGGCGGCGTTGCGGGGGCGACTGGCCTGCACGATGGGCTGATAAGCCAGCGTCGCGCTGCGTCGTTCCACGGCTGCCGTGACCGCCGACATCGTCAGACGGCTTTGCCGCTGCATCGCCTGATCAAGCGGCGAGCTGTTATCCAACGTCATGTCGTTCACGGGGGGCATCCTCCACGTCGGTGTGCTTTCAACTGTGGACATAATGTCCTAATATCGTGTGAACGATGATCGCTTTCTCAGTTCAGGGTTAACGGATGGCCGACCGATGCACATGGTGCGGGACCGATCCGCTTTATGTCGAATATCACGACAGCGAATGGGGCATGCCCGAATATGACCCGCGCGCACTGTGGGAAAAGCTGGTGCTGGACGGGTTTCAGGCGGGCCTCAGCTGGATCACCATCCTGCGCAAGCGTGATGCCTTTCGCACCGAATTCGACGATTTCGATCCCGCCCGCGTGGCCCTGTGGGACGATGACCGCGTCGCCCGCGCGCTGGAAAACCCCGGCATCATCCGCCATCGCGGCAAGATCGAGGCGACCGTGCAGGGCGCGCGCCACTATCTGCGGATCGAGGCAGATCGGGGATTCGCGCCGTGGCTGTGGTCCTTTGTGGGCGGCCAGCCGGTCCAGACCGACCGGCCCGACATGGCCTCGGTCCCGACCGAGACGGACGCCTCGCGCGCGATGGCCAAGGCGCTGAAGGCCGAGGGGTTCACGTTCTGCGGGCCGGTGATCGTCTATGCCTTCATGCAGGCCACGGGGATGGTCAACGACCATATCGTGACCTGCCACCGGCACGGGCCGGTCAGGGCGCTGTCAGCTGGGTGATCAGCGCCTTTGCGGCATCCGAATCCCATTCCGCATCGCCAAGATAGCGCGCGACCTCGCGCCCCTCGCGGTCGATCAGGACGGTGACGGGCAGACCGACCACGCCCATGCTGCGGGCCAGCTGCTGGCGGGGGTCCAGAAGGACGGGCAGGTTTTCCACCCCCACCTCGGCAAAGAAATCGTCGATGCGGTCGGGCGCATTGCGGCCCGTGGCCACCGTCACGACCTCAAAGTCATCGCCGCCCATCTCGGCCTGCAGGCGGTCCAGCGCGGGCATCTCTTCGCGGCAGGGCGCACACCATGTCGCCCAGAAGTTTAGCAGGACGACCTTGCCCTGCCAGTCGGCAAGGCTGTGGGTGCCGCCATCGGGGTCGGTGAACTCGGTCTGGGCGACCGGGGCGGGCTGTTCAGCGACGACCAGCTTGTCCAGGCCCCCGTCGCGGGCGGCCTGCCAGTCGGGGTCCGCGGCGAAGGCGGTGTTTGCACCGAAAACAAGGGCCGTATAAAGCAGGGCGGAACGCAGCATGAGACCTCCGAAGGACTGACATATGACCGACCGGCCCCAGACCTCCGCCAACAGCATGTGGGGCGGGCGCTTTGCCGCCGGGCCAGATGCGATCATGGAGGCGATCAACGCCTCGATCGGGTTCGACCAGCGGCTCTACGCGCAGGATATCCGGGGCAGCCGGGCCCATGCGGCGATGCTGGCCGCGACAGGCATCATCAGCGATAACGATGCGAAGGCCATCGGGGAAGGGCTGCTCACCGTCTTGTCAGAAATCGAGGCCGGGCAGTTCGTGTTCCGTAAGGATCTGGAAGACATCCACATGAACGTGGAGGCCCGCCTGAAAGAGATCATCGGCGAGCCCGCAGGCCGCCTGCACACGGGCCGGTCGAGAAACGATCAGGTCGCGACCGATTTCCGGCTGTGGGTGCGCGATCAATGCGACGCCGCCATCGAGGGCCTGCGCGCCCTGATCCGCGCGGCTTTGTCGCAGGCCGAGGCCGGGGCCGGTTGGGTCATGCCCGGCTTTACCCATCTGCAGACCGCGCAGCCGGTGACATGGGGCCATCACATGATGGCCTATGTCGAGATGTTCGGGCGCGATCTGTCGCGGTTCCATGACGCACGCGCGCGGATGAACGAATCGCCCCTGGGGGCGGCGGCGCTGGCGGGGACGGGCTATCCCATCGACCGGGACATGACCGCGCAGGTGCTTGGGTTCGACCGGCCCATGGCCAATTCTCTGGACGCTGTCAGCGACCGCGATTTTGCGCTGGAATTCCTGTCGGCCTCGGCCATCTGTGCGGTGCATCTGTCGCGGCTGGCCGAAGAGCTGGTGATCTGGTCCTCGGCCCAGTTCCGGTTCGTGTCGATGTCGGACAAATGGTCCACCGGCTCGTCGATCATGCCGCAAAAGCGCAACCCCGATGCGGCAGAGCTGATCCGCGCCAAGATCGGGCGCATTCTGGGCGCGACGGTGGCGCTGTTCACGGTGATGAAGGGCCTGCCGCTGGCCTATTCCAAGGACATGCAGGAAGACAAGGAACAGGTTTTCGATGCTGCCGACACGCTGATGCTGGCGCTGGCGGCGATGGCCGGGATGCTGTCGGACCTGACCGCCAACCGTGACCGGCTGGAGGATGCGGCGGGGACCGGGTTTTCCACCGCGACCGATCTGGCCGACTGGCTGGTGCGCGAACTGGGCCTGCCGTTCCGCGACGCCCATCACGTCACCGGATCGCTGGTCGCCATGGCCGAGGCGCGGGGCGTCGATCTGCCCGATCTGTCGCTGGAGGACATGCAATCGGTGCATGGTCAGATCCGCCCGGATGTGTTCAACGTGTTGGGCGTGCACAATTCGGTCGCCTCGCGCCAAAGCTATGGCGGCACGGCGCCGGATCAGGTGCGCGCGCAGATCGCCCGCTGGAAGGAGAAACTGGCATGATCCGTCTGTCCCTGTTGGCCATGCTGGCCCCTGTGGTGATGCTGTCGGCCTGTGGTGTCGATGGCGCGCCGACGCGGCCCGTGGAAAAGCCCCTGCAGCAGCAGATGGGCGTCACGTTCAGCGGCGACGCACGGATCGGCGTCTCGGCAGAGCTGTAGGATGGATCATTTCCTGTACCGGGACGGCGAATTGCATGCCGAGGGCGTGTCCTTGTCCTGCATCGCCCAGCAGGTCGGCACCCCCGTCTATGTCTATTCTGCGGCGACCCTGACGCGGCATTTCGGGCTGTTCCGTCAGGCGCTGGACTGGACCGATCATCTGGTCTGCTTTGCGGTCAAGTCGAACAGCAATCTGGCCGTGCTGAAGCTGCTGGGCGATCTGGGCGCCGGGATGGATGTCGTCTCGGGCGGGGAATATCTGCGCGCCAAGGCGGCGGGTGTTCCGGGCAACCGGATCGTCTTTTCCGGCGTCGGCAAGACCGTCCCCGAGATGCGTCTGGCCATCGAAGGCGGCATCCGCCAGTTCAACATCGAAAGCGAGCCCGAGATGCGCGCCCTGTCGGCGCTGTGCGTCAGCATGGGCGTGACGGTGCCCGTCGCGATCCGCGTGAACCCCGATGTCGATGCGAAGACGCATGAAAAAATCGCCACCGGCAAATCCGAGAACAAGTTCGGCATCCCGATCTCTCGTGCGATCGCGGTCTATGCCGAGGCCGCCCGCCTGCCGGGGCTGCAGGTGGTGGGGATCGATGTGCATATCGGCAGCCAGCTGACCGATCTGGAACCGTTCCGCGCTGCCTATGCCAAGGTCGCCCAGCTGACCCGCGCCTTGCGCGCCGAGGGTCATGCGATCACCCGGCTGGATCTGGGCGGGGGCCTGGGCATTCCCTATCAGCGCGACAATTCCGCCCCGCCTCTGCCGCTGGATTACGGGCAGGTCATCCGCGAGACCGTCGGCGATCTGGGCTGCGAGATCGAGATCGAGCCGGGCCGCAACATCGTCGGCAATGCGGGCGTGCTGCTGACCGAGGTGATTTATGTCAAGGCGGGCGAGGACCGCGATTTCCTGATCGTCGATGCGGCAATGAACGACCTGCTGCGCCCGGCGATGTATGGCGCGCATCATGACATCGTCCCGGTGATCCAGCCCGCCGTCGGCGCGGCGGTCCGCCCCTATGATGTGGTCGGTCCGGTCTGCGAATCGGGCGACACCTTCCGCAAGGGGGCCGAGCTGCCCGAAATGGCGGCAGGCGGGCTGGTGGCCTTTCGCTCCGCCGGCGCCTATGGGGCGGTGATGGCGTCGGAATACAACTCGCGGCCCCTGGTGCCCGAGGTTCTGGTGCAGGGCGATCACTTCGCCGTCATCAGGGCTCGCCCGACATATGAGGATATGCTGGGGCGCGATAGCATCCCCGCATGGCTTTGAACCGGCGTCAGCTTGAGGATCAAAAGCCGGGGGCTGCCCGCCCCCGGACCCCCGGGGATATTTTCATGAAGAAGAAAGGCCCGGTGGGCCGCGCTTTGCGCCTGACCCTGTGGGGTATGGCGTGGGAGCGTGGTGCGCGGGCTTTCTGGCCGTTGGTCACCTTGCTGGCGGTGGGGTTTGCGGCGCTGGCGCTGGGCGTGGTGGCCGGGTTGCCCGATGCGGTGCTGCCCTGGATGGCGGGGGCATGGTTGCTGGCGGTGGTTGTTGCCGCGGGTGTGGGCGGCTGGCGCTTTCGCCGGGTCCGGCGGGCCGAGGCGCTGGCGCGGCTGGACCGGACCTTGCCGGGGAGGCCGCTGAGCGCGCTGTCCGACCGCGCGGCGATCGGCGGCGAGGGTGCCCTGTGGCAGGCGCATCTGGCGCAGATGGAGGCGGCGGCGGCGGCGGCCCGGGCGGTGCGGCCCGATGCCGATCTGGCGCGGCGCGACCCTTATGCGCTGCGGCTGGCCGGGCTGGTCGCGCTGGTTATGGCACTGGTCTTTGGCGGCGCCGGGCAGACGGGGCAGGGACTGCGCGCCATTGCCGCGACCATGTCCACGCCTGAGGGGGGCGGGATCGTGCCCTCGGGGCCTGTGTGGGAGG
>NZ_RQRT01000028.1 GCF_004335005.1 Paracoccus nototheniae
ATTTCTGCCAAGATGAAGGCGGGCCGGGAGGGGGCAGGATGGCGTGGCTCAGGGGGTCACGAAATCGGCGTCGGCATAGCCCTGAAGGTAGAGAAGCGCGGTCAGGTCGCCGTGATTGATGCGGATATGGGCCTGCGCGGCCACCACGGGTTTGGCATGCAGCGCCACGCCCGCACCGGCCAGCTGGATCATGCCCAGATCATTGGCCCCATCGCCCACCGCGATGGCGTTCTGGGGCGTGGTTCCAAGGCGGGCGGCGATCTGGGTCAGCGCGTCGACCTTGGCCTGCTGACCCAGAATCGGCAGGGCGACCTGACCGGTCAGCCTGCCCTCTTCCGACAACAGGCTGTTGGCGCGGTTTTCGTCAAAGCCCAGCTGATCCGCCACGGCTTGCGTAAAGGATGTGAATCCGCCCGAAACCAGCGCCGTATAGGCATTATGCGCGCGCATCGTGGCGACCAGCTGCGCGCCGCCCTGGGCCAGCGTGATCCGCTGTTCCAGAACCTGCGTGATCACGCTGTCGGGCAGCCCCGCCAGCAGGGCGACCCGTTCGGTCAGGGCCTGGTTGAAATCCAGTTCGCCATTCATGGCGCGGGCGGTGATGTCGGCCACGCGGGGGCCGACGCCGGCGAAATCGGCCAGCTCGTCGATGCATTCCTGATCGATCATGGTGGAATCCATGTCGGCGATCAGGATCCGCTTGCGTCGCCCTCCGGCGGGCTGGATGGCCAGATCGATGCCGATCAGCTGCAGATCGGCCCAGACCTGATCCGCATCGGCGGGCAGGGTCGTGATGTCGAATTCGGCAGCGACCCCCGGCGACAGCCACAGCGGCGTATCGCCACCCCACCGGTCGGACAGACCACCCGGCAGATCCGGGTCCAGATTGGCGGCGACCGGAGCGGCGATCAACGAGACGGTGAACATGGGCGGCGTCCTTTTGGAGGGCTTGGCCCTGATCTATGCCAAAGACCTTTCCGGCGCCAGCCGGACTGCGACCCGCAGCGTCAGGCAGGCTTGCTGCGCCGGTAATAGATCGCCCCGCCCAGCAGCGCCCCGATCAGCCAGGCATAGCCCGACAGCTGATTGAGAACCGGCACCCAGACCGCCGCCACCGAAAAGACCGCCGCGACCCCGAAAGCCACCAGCGCGTGATCGTTCCAGCCGTTGCCATAGTAGTAGAGCCCGCCCTTGGGCGCATAGAGATCGTCGAGGCTCAGCTGCTGTTTGCGGATCAGGTAATAGTCCGCGATCAGGATGCCATAAAGCGGCGCCAGCGTCGCGCCGAGCGTGTTGACGAAGCCGTCGATGCCCACCTGACTGATGAAGCTGGTCCAGAACCCGCCGATGATCAGCGCAAAGACCGAGGTGATGATCCCCGCCATGCGAAAGCCGATGCGTTTGGGTGCCATGTTCGCGATGCCGTTCACCGCCGGGATGAAATTCGCGACCAGATTGATGCCCACCGTGGCGGCGAAGAAGGTGATCGCCGCGATGACGGCCAGAATGACGCTGTCGGTCCGCTCGACGATCTCGGTCGGGTTGATCAGCGCCTCGCCGAAGACGACCGCCGCACCGGCGGTGGTCAGCAGCGCCAGCGCCGAGAACAGGATCATGTTCAGCGGCAGACCGGTCAGGTTGCCGATCGTCATCGCGCGCTTGTCCCGGGCAAAGCGTGAAAAATCGCTGAAATTGATCATGACGGCGGCGAAATAGGCCACCATCGTGCCGACGATGGCGACAAAGCCCGAGGTTTCGGTCCAGACCGTGCCCTCGGGATTGGAAAAGATCGTCTGCGCCTGTGACAGCAGCTGTCCGTCCGCGCGGTTCCACAGCACCACGACCAGCCCGATCATGACCAGATAGACGAAGGGGCCGGCGATGTTCAGGAACGTTTCGACCCAGCCCATGCCGCGCCAGAAGATCAGGATGTGAAAGACCCAGACCAGCAGGAAGGACAGCCAGTCCACGCCCGTCATCCCCATGAACAGCGCGCCGTCGCTGATCCCCGTCAGCGACCGGATCAGCAGGGCCAGCGCGGATGATGCGAAATAGACCTGCACCCCGTACCAGAAGACCGCGACGATGGCCCGCAGCAGCGCGGGCAGGCGGGCGCCGGATGTGCCCATGCTGGCCCGGGCGAAGACCGGATAGGGGATGCCGTATTTCTCGCCCGCGGCGCCGGACAGGTTGACCAGAAACATCACCAGCAGGCCCGCCGTGATCAGGGCCGCAAAGGCCGTCCAGCCACTGACGCCGTAGGAGATGAACAGCGAGGCGACCAGACTGTATCCGAACAGCGACTGCACGTCATTGGCCCAGACATTGAAGATCGCGAACCATCCCCAGGTCTTGTCGCGCGGCAGGACGGGGTTCAGCGTGTCATGATCGGACGGGATCGGCGGCGTCTGGTGCGGGGGGTTCGGCATCGATACCTCATTGACGGGCCGGGCCTGCTGGCGGCCGTGATGATGGCCCGGACAGCGGTTGCGGGCATCTGCTGCCATAGTGATAGCAACCCGCCGGATATCTTCAACGAAATGTGTGGTACCGGAAGCGTTGGCGCTGAAACCGGGCCTTGGCCGTGCAATGCCCATGAAAAGCGCAGATGCCGTCATCGGATCAGGGATGGCAGGCCCCTTGGTGGATGGGACTTCTGGCAGCGCTGTCCTGTCGGAACTGTTCAGGGGACTGGGGGATCGGCGGCAGGGGTCGGGCTTGGGGCCGGGATCGCGGGGCTGGCCCGGGCCTTAGCGGGCCTCGGGAAAGTCCGGGGGTTTGGGATGGCCGTCGCGGACATTGCGCTGCGGCATCACCTTGGCAATGCGTTTCAGTTTAAGATGAAGGGCACTGTATTGCTTGTTATGCTGATACGCGGAAAGCGCACAGACGATCAGGTTGATTTCTTCTTCGGAAAGAAGCTCTGGTAGGGGAATTTTCAAGGATAAACTCCGTCGTCGGATGGGGAGAATGAGATTCTTGCAGCTAGACGAATGATGCACCACATGGGTTTCATCACGATTTTCCGGCGCTTCATCACAAGACCTGTCCGCCCGCCCCAATTCAATCATGACGTGTGGGCGTGGATATTTTACGCCTCTTTAGAATAAAGGCAGAGGGTCAGGCATATAGATCAATTAAACGGCCGGATTAATTTTTCTGAATGGCGGTCGAATATCGTTCGGCAGGCAGGACGTCGCGCGGCACGGTGCGGCGGGCGGTGACAGGCCGGGATGGGGCATGGCGCAGCGCGGTCGCGCCGATGTCACGGGCCGGGACGCCACCGACCACCGATCCCGGCGCGACATCGCGGCGAACGACCGAGTTCGCCCCGACGACCGCATCGTCGCCGATGCTGACCGCGCCCAGAATCACCGCGCCTGCCCCGATCTCGACCCGGTTGCCGATGACCGGGCGGTCCTGCAGCGCGTGTTTTCGCGCGATGCCAAAGGTGGTGTTCTGGCGGATCGTGACATCATCGCCGATCCATTGCGCAACCAGAATCATGCCGCCGAAATGATCCAGCCGGACCCGCCGTCCGACCCGCACGGTATAGGGCAGATAGATGCCCGTCGATCGGGACACCCATCGGAACATGACGCGATAGACCAGCGTCATCGGCGCGCGAAGCGGCTTGGGCAGGCCCATGCGCCAGTTGCCGATCCGGTGCCAGAACAACACCCAGAACCCTTCGGACAGCCAGTCGCTGCCTTGCGTGCGGTAATCTTCGGCGATCAGCCCGCGCAGGGAAATGCCCGGTGGATTGCGATCCGGGCTTCCCTCGGTGGGGGCAAAACGCGGGTCCAGCGTGGCACGCCGCCGCCATTCCTCGACCGTCCCGGACCCTTGGGTCACGCGGGTCATGGCCGGACGATCCGCGCCACCCTGCAGGGGCGCCTTGGCGGTCCGGCGCAACCGCAACGCCCGCGCGATACGCCGCATGAACGCCTCGACCCGCCCGATCCCAAGCGCTGTGAGGATGCCTGTCACCCCGGCCCCGTCAGGCCGCACGAACCGCGTGGCGACGCGGACCGGCATCGGGACGATCCATCGTTGCAAGCGTCTCGTCCACGATCTGCAGGATGCAATCGGTGGCCCGCTTGCCCAGCCTGATCCCCCGCAGCCCGTCGCCGATGGGCGGCGTGTCGGACAGGTCGTCCAGCCCGTCGATATCGGCAAAGACGGTATCGTAGCGGCAGCCCGACACATGGGCGCATTTGAAGAAATCACCCCAACGATGCACCTGAGTCTGGCGATTGCCCAGTTCGATCACCCGGGCGCCCGGCTTGGCAAAGACCATGTTGGCCAGACCGGCCCCATGCGGGGCGATCACGATATCGGCGCGGTTCATCGTCGCGATCTGTTCCAGCGGGGACAGCCGTTCGAAGATCACCGGCTCGAACCCGCGCGCCTTCAGGGACTGCAACAGCGGCTCGTGACCGCTAAGGCCACGGGCCCGGGCCTTTCCGCCCTCGTCGCGGCCCATCCAGATCAGGCGCGGCGTCGGCCCGACCTCGGCGTAATCGACCTGCTCCAGCGCTGCCTGACGCAGCAGGCGCAGGCTGGTGTCATAGGATTGCATGCCGGTCTTTTTGACCAGCCGGGGGTTCATCGCCGTGCTCAGCCACAGCGGGTCCATGCCCTCGGCGCCCAGCAGTTCCTGGACCGAGGCATCGCCGACCGATGACAGATAGTGCTGGTGGCTATAGACCGAACGGACCGCTTCGAAGCGGGCGGGCCGGACGTCGAACCACACCCTGTGCGCCAGCGAGGGATAGATCGCATCGACGAACTGCCTGACAAAGTTCTTGATCGGGCGGTCCGGCAGGTGGATGACGATCGGGCAGCCCGTCTCGTCGTCCAGATAATGGGCCAGCGCGCCAAGCGTCTCGGTCAGGAAATGGTAATAGTTGAAGCCGTTCTTCAGCTCGATCGAGATGTCCAGCGTGTTCGCCTCGGCCGCACTGCGCACGGCCAGTTCCGATGTGCCCTCACGGTGGAACGCCCGCATCATCTGCAGATAATCGTCACGCTTTGCCTTGTCGGGATTGGCAGCCTCGAATTTCGTGCGGGCGCGCAGACCCGAGGCCCCGTTCAGCAGATAGCGCCCCGAAAGGCTGACCATGCCATGCGCAAAGCGGGCGTTTTCCAGAACGACGGGGATGCTGCGCACTTCGATCGCGCCCTTGGGCAGCGACGACAAGCGCCGCGCCGTATAATTCTGTTGCCTCAGGTGCATGCTGTCGTCGTCACTGGCGGCGAAGCCCCGGATCTCTGCCGCATCGGCAGTGCGGACGATCCAGTCGGGGGCCGTATCGATATAGAAAACATCGCCATGAACAGCCGGAAGATGCAATACTTCATCAGCTGGCTGTCGCCATTTATCACGCATCCAAACACCTGTTGCTCTTTAAGTTTTACACGACGACGTGAATTAAAAGCCCCCGCCGGCATTCACGCCGAAAACACCGGTATATCCTCAGTCTCACAAGACTAAACGGTATGATTTTCCATGTCGACGGAGTCGCGCCTGTATAAAACGGCAGGTTCGGGCGGTTGGATCAGGGCAAAAGTCAACTTTACGTCAGGCCAGTTGCCTTTTCAGTCAGGGCGAAAAGGTTCCATTAACATTGTTTGCGGCGCGCTCCTGCTTTCCTGCCCAAAAAGATATATTCTATTCAGCCGGGCTTTAATTTAATCGGTTTTGCCTGATTTTTATCGTGTTGCCTGCCGGGTCCGACGACCCTAGCCTTGGCTCCGTCGGCGACCCACACTGACCGTCGCGGCAGGGGACCACAGGATGACCGAACCGGCCGTGCAGAAGCCCACCCATGAAACCGGGGGCGCTGCGCCAGATGCGAACAGGCCCATGATGCGCAAGGCGGGCGATCTGACCGCCTTGGTCAGCGCGCTGAACCCGGCTCTTCTGCAGCATGCGCAACGGTTTTTCCTGTCCCGCAAGGCGGCGGCATCGGCGGGCGCCGGTCGGTTGCGGCCTTCGTTGCGCCGGATCTGCACGCTGGAGGACACGGCAGAGGGGGTCAGCCTTGTCATCCGCGGCCCCAACCGGATCACCGATCCCCTGTTTCCGGGTTATCCCTTCTGGGGTCGCCTGGACGTCATCGCGCTGGCGCCCTGCCCCGGGGCGTCGCGGGATCACCCCCTGCAGGATGTCACAGGCGATCTTGCGGTAACCCCGTGCGAAGGTAGTCCGGTCGCGCTGTGGCAGGCAGTGGCGCCGCACCGGATGTCCGGCCCGGTGGACGATCTGCGGATGGCGGGCGGCAGATGGTGGCGGCGCGTGGGCGATACCGGGACCATCGACGGCCAGATCCGCATCGTCGCGACCCTGCGCCCCGTGCTGCTGCCCGGACCATCCTTTGCGCCGGACCAGATCCCGGCCACCTGTCACCTGGTCCTGACCCAAGGCCCCGCGCGCTGCGCATGGGTGCCCTTGGCCGATCAGGGAACCGAGCCGCGCCCCGACGCCCTGCCGCCCGCCGACCTGCCCCCCAAAAGTTTGCCCCCCGACAGCCTGCCTCAGGGCTGGTGCCGGATCGACCTTTTGGGGACCGGCGGCCGCCTGACGATGCCCCGAACCGCTGCCGCAGCCATGCTCTGCGTCGAGGATGACTGTCTGGTCCTGCGCTCGGCCAGCAGCCGGGTTGCGGCCCTGAACGGTCGCGCGCCGTTCTGGGGCATCGACAAGGCCGTTCCGCTGGACGGGTCCGATGTCACGCCGACCATCGACGGGGTTGCCGAAACGGGCCGGACCCTGACCCTGCAACTGGCCCGCGAACCGGCCTTGTCCTGCGACATCAGCTGGCAGTGCCACCAGACCGGGGAGGGGCCTGACGGATGGGCGGTCATCCCCGGCGCCACATCGCCCACCCTTTGGATACCCGCGGATCTGACCGGGGCGTGGCTGCGTGTCCGCATCCGGGGCGCCGCGACGGGGCGGCGATGGGCGGTGTCGGACAGCCTTGGCCCCGTCACGGATGCCACCACAACTGCCCCGAACGGGCTACCGCAGCCGATGGACCTGTCGCCCGACCCGGCCTTTCGACCCGGCTCGCACTGGCTGGGCAAGGTCCGGGCCGCCCTGCCGCTGAGACCCGCCGCGATGACCACGACCTATGCCCCGGCGGAAAACGTGATCCATCCCTGCGTGGTCGCGTTTCGCCAGCCCTTTCGCGGATACCGCTATCTGTGCGCCATCACCGCCTATCCCCGTGGCCCGGCCTTCGAGGATCCGTTCGTCCACGGCTCGAATGACGGGGTGAACTGGACCCTGCTGACGGGCGTGCCGCAGCCGCTGGATGTGCGAAAACCGGTGCCGGGCGCGTATAACAGCGACACGTTCATCACCCATGATCCGCAAAGCGGGCAGCTGGTCGTGGGATATCGGTCCTATGAGCCGCGCACGGACGCCTCGCCCTCGGCCAGCAATGCCGATGTGGTCCTGAAATGCCGCAGCACCGGCGACGGGCACCGCTGGTCCGCGCCGGTCGAACTGATGCGCAGGCCCGCCGATGACATGATCATGCTGTCGCCGACGATGATCTTCGATCCTGCCGGGGGCCTGTGGCACATGTGGACGATCGACCGCCCCAGCATGCACCACTGGACCGCCCCCGCCCTGACCGGCCCCTGGTCGCTGGACAGTGCCGCGATGCCCCTGGGCATGTTCAGGATGCCCCATCATCACGAGGTAAAATGGGTGGGAGACCGGCTGGTCTGCCTTTTGTATGCCCGGGGGTCGGGGAACCTGTATTTCGGCATCTTCCGGCCCGGTTCCTGGACCGACATCGACTGGAGCACCGAGCCTGTTCTGGATCCCCGCCCGGCCTCGCTTTACAAGGCGTCCTTCGTGCCGGTCCATGACGCGGATGCCGGAACGCTGGCCTTCGATCTGTGGTGGACGATGGGCGCGGCAGGCCCCGCAGGCGGCACTGATCCCGGCCATGGCCGTCGGCTGCAATATGCGCGCAGTTCGGCGGTCCGTCTGTGACGCCTGCCGGGACGCAGGCCTGAACCGCAGGGTCCAATTTGCAGCGTGTCTGATCAACAGGGCTTGCACGATATCGGGCACAGGCGTATGTCCCACGGCGGGACACCCCTCCCCAACGAGGGGCTATTAGCTGGAAGGCTAGCCATATGACCGATCTTCCGATCCCGGCCACGCGGCCGGAAAATCCGCGTTTTTCCTCGGGCCCTTGCGCCAAGATCCCCCATTATTCGCTGGACATGCTGTCGGACGCGCCGCTTGGCCGGTCGCATCGTGCCGCCGTCGGCAAGGCCAAGCTGGCTTTGGCGATCGACCTGACCCGCGAGGTTCTGGGCGTTCCCGAAGGCTATCGCATCGGCATCGTTCCCGGATCCGACACCGGCGCGGTCGAGATGGCGATGTGGACCTTGCTGGGCGCCCGCCCGGTCGAGATGCTGGCCTGGGAAAGCTTTGGCGAGGGCTGGGTCACCGACGCCGTCAAGCAGCTGAAGCTGGACGCCGTTGTCCGCACCGCCGACTATGGCAAGATCGTCAATCTGGCCGAGGTCGATTTCGACCGCGATGTCGTCTTTACCTGGAACGGCACGACCAGCGGCGTGCGCGTCCCGAATGGCGATGCGATCCCTGCCGACCGTGCCGGGCTGACCATCTGCGACGCGACCAGCGCGGCCTTTGCCATGGACCTGCCATGGGACAAGCTGGATGTGGTGACCTTTAGCTGGCAGAAGGTTCTGGGCGGAGAGGGCGCGCATGGCGTGCTGATCCTGAGCCCCCGCGCCGTCGAGCGGCTGGAAACCTATACCCCCGCCTGGCCGCTGCCCAAGATCTTCCGGATGACCAAGGGTGGCAAGCTGATCGAGGGCATCTTCAAGGGCGAGACGATCAACACGCCCTCCATGCTGGCGGTCGAGGATTATCTGGTCGCCCTGACCTGGGCGCAGGGTCTGGGCGGGCTGCCCGCGCTGATCGCCCGGGCGGATGCCAATGCCGGCGCCGTGCGCGATTTCATCGCGGACAAGGACTGGATCGCCGATCTGGCGGAGGATCCGGCGACCGGATCGACCACCAGCGTCTGTCTGAAATTCACCGATCCCGTGATCCGGGATGGCGCGGCATTCGCCAAGGCCGTCGCCAAGCGGCTGGAGAAGGAAGGCGTCGCCCTGGATGCGGGCGCCTATCGCGATGCGCCGGCGGGGCTGCGGATCTGGTGCGGGTCCACCGTCGAGACGGCGGATGTCGCGGCGCTGATGCCCTGGATCGAGTGGGCCTATCGCAGCGAGCTGGCCGCGCAGTAGTTTTGCGTCCCGCGACTGCCGGGGGCTGTCTGCCCCCGGACCCCCGAGGATATTTCCAGACCAATGCAGGATGAAGCGTCGGCGCGGCCAAGGGCCCGGACGCGATACAAAGGATGAATGACATGCCGAAGGTTCTCGTGTCCGACAAGCTGTCGGAAACCGCCGTCCAGATCTTTCGCGATCGCGGCGTCGAGGTGGATTACCTGCCCGATCTGGGCAAGGACAAGGACAAGCTGGCCGAGGTGATCGGGCAGTATGACGGGCTGGCCATCCGCTCGGCCACCAAGGTCACCGAGAAGCTGCTGGAAGCCGCGACCAATCTGAAGGTCATCGGGCGCGCGGGCATCGGGGTCGACAATGTCGACATTCCGGCGGCCAGCAAGAAGGGCGTGATCGTGATGAACACGCCCTTTGGCAACAGCGTGACCACCGCCGAACATGCCATCGCGATGATGTTCGCCGTGGCGCGGCAGCTGCCCGAGGCCAGCGTTTCCACCCATGCCGGGAAGTGGGAGAAGAACCGCTTCATGGGGGTCGAGCTGTTCAACAAGACGCTTGGCGTGATCGGCGCGGGCAATATCGGCGGCATCGTGATCGACCGGGCTTTGGGGCTGCATATGAAGGTGCTGGCCTATGATCCGTTCCTGTCCGAGGACCGGGCGAAAGAGCTGGGCGTGACCAAGGTCGAGCTGGACGAGCTGCTGGGGCGGGCCGATTTCATCACCTTCCACGTGCCGCTGACCGACAAGACCCGCAACATCCTGTCGCGCGAGGCGATCGCCAAGCTGAAGCCGGGCGTGCGGATCATCAATTGCGCGCGCGGCGGTCTGGTCGATGAAGAGGCTTTGGCCGAGGCGCTGAAGGACGGTCGCGTGGCCGGGGCGGCGTTCGACGTGTTTGCCGTCGAGCCTGCGACGGACAGCCCGCTGTTCAACCTGCCCAATGTCGTCGTGACCCCGCATCTGGGCGCCGCCACCACCGAGGCGCAGGAGAACGTCGCCCTGCAGGTGGCCGAGCAGATGGCCGATTATCTGCTGACCGGCGCGGTGCAGAACGCGCTGAACATGCCCTCGGTCACCGCCGAGGAGGCTGCGGTCATGGGGCCGTGGATCAAGCTGGCATCCCATCTGGGCGCCTTTGTCGGCCAGATGACGGACGAGCCGATCAAGGCGATCAATGTGCTGTATGACGGCACCGTATCCGAGATGAACCTGAACGCGCTGAATGCCGCCGTGATCGCCGGCGTGATGAAGGCGGGCAACCCGGACGTGAACATGGTCTCGGCCCCGGTGATGGCCAAGGAGCGCGGCGTGCAGGTGTCCACCACACGGCAGGACAAGGCGGGCGTTTACGAGGGCTATGTCAAGCTGACCTGCGTGACCGAAACGCGCGAACGGTCGATCGCGGGCACCGTCTTCAGCGACGGCAAGCCGCGCTTCATCCAGATCCGGGGCATCAATGTCGATGCCGAGGTGGGCCAGCACATGCTGTACACCCGCAACAAGGACGTGCCGGGCGTGATCGGCGCGCTTGGGATGACGCTTGGCGATCTGGGCGTGAACATCGCGAACTTTACCCTGGGCCGGGCCGCGAATGGCGCGGATGCGATCGCGATAATCTATCTGGACGAGGCGATCAGCGATGAGGCCCTGGCCACCCTGCAGCAGACCGGCAAGTTCCTGCAGACCCGCCGGCTGCAATTCGAGGTTTGACCTTGACCCCGCGCGCACCTACCCAAGGGGCGCGCGGCATTTCCTGCCGCAGGCCGGGCAAGGGTGAGCGATGCGACTTTACGCGATTGGCGACATTCACGGACATCTGGACCTGCTGAAGGCGGCCCATCAACGGATCTTCGACGATGGCGGGCCGGATGCGCCGATCGCCCATGTCGGCGATCTGATCGACCGCGGCCCTGATTCGCGTGGCGTGGTTGATTATCTGCTGCGCGGGCAGCGTGCCGGGCGGCGGTGGATCGTCACGCGCGGCAATCACGATCGCTTTCTGCCCGCCTTTCTGAACAGCCCGGACTGGACCGATCCGGGCCTGTCCTCGGGGCAGCATTGGGTGGATCATCCGGGACTGGGGGCGGCCACGACGCTGCGGTCCTATGGCGTGGACCCCGATCAGCCGCGCGCCGCACTGCTGGAGGCCGCGCGCCGGGCAGTGCCTCAGGATCACGCGCAGTTTCTGGCATCGCTGCCGCTGTGGTATCTGCATCCGCGGGCCCTGGTCGTGCATGCGGGCCTGCGGCCCGGCGTCGATCTGCAGGCGCAGAGCGAACATGATCTGGTCTGGATCCGGCAGGGGTTTCTGGACAGCGATGCCAATTTCGGGCCGCTGCTGGTGCATGGCCATACCGCGCTGGAACGCCCGACCCTGTATCGCAACCGGCTGAACCTGGATGGTGGGGCGGCCTATGGCCGGGCCTTGTCGGCGGTCGTGATCGAACCCGGAACGGTGCATCTGCTGACCGATGCCGGCCGTCATCCCCTGACCGCAGAGTGACCCGATGCGCCTGATCCCCTGTGCCGCCGCCCTGTTCCTGACCACCATGCCCGTGGCCCAAGCCGAGGAAATCGGCCGGGTCGGCGTCGATTGGGTCGGCAATGACGTCATCATCGAGGCGATCCGCGACCCCGAGGTGCCCGGCGTGACCTGCCATCTGGCCTATTTCAGCCGCTCGGTTCTGGACCGGCTGAGTCAGGGCAACTGGTTCGAGGATCCCTCGAACAGCGCCATCGAATGCGCCCGGACCGGCCCCATCGACGCATCGGGGCTGGACCCCGACAGCGACGGAGAGGATGTGTTCCGAGAGGGGCGGTCGCTGGTCTTCAAATCGCTGCGCGTGCGCCGGATCTGGGACGCCGAAAACCGGGTGCTGGTCTATCTGGCCCATGCCAGCGAGCTGAGCGAAGGCTCGGCCAAGATGTCCATGGCGACGGTGCCACTGGCCGAGGGCGATCTGGCACCCTGACCGGGCATCCGGTGGACAGAATCGCCCCGGCGGGTTAGAAGACGCGCTGACTTTGCACGATTGCGGATACTCACGGATGGACGCCCCCCGGATGCAGGCCCAAAGCCGCCAAGCGAAATACAGTCTGGGACAGATCGTGCGCCACCGCTCGCGGCCGTTTCGCGGCGTGATCTTCGATGTCGACCCCGAATTCGCCAATACCGAAGAATGGTACGAATCGATCCCCGAGGAATCACGCCCGCACAAGGATCAGCCCTTTTACCATCTGTTGGCCGAAACCGAGGCGACCTATTACGTCGCCTATGTCTCGGAACAGAATCTGGAACCCGACGTCTCGGGCGAGCCGCTGGACCACCCCGAGCTGGGTGATATGTTCAGCACCTTTGTGGACGGACGTTACAGCCTGTCCGGGCCGGTGAACTGACGGTCCCTTACCCCTTGGCGGGCGTCACGCCTTTGCGGGCGGCGTCAGCGGGATGCTGAAGGCCAGATAGTTGCGGCTTTCCTCGCGGTAATAGCACAGGGCCTGCGTCAGATCCTGGATCAGGAACCAGCCGAACCCCCCTTCGGGCAGATCATCCATGGCCAGCGTCGGCAGGCTGCGGGGCAGCATGCAATCGTCGGGCAGCGTGTTGCCGTCATCGGTCAGGGCGCAGGCGATGCAGGCATCCTGATGGACGATGCACAGATGGATGACCGGGGGGCGCGGCGGCGCCATGGCTGTCTGGCGCCCGGTGCGCGGGGCATGTTCGGTGACGTTGTTCATCACCTCAGCCAGAACCAGCTCCAGCCGGCCCAAGGTCTCTTCGCTGACCTCGCGGCTGAACCGCTGGCGCACATCATGCAAGGTGGCGCGCACGGTGACCGGATGGGCCTTCAACACGCGATGGAACATCGGTTGGGTCCGGACTGCCGATCGGCTGCCAGGCTCCGGGCCGGATAATCCGGGATGGGTCATGCATCAGGTTCCTTCCTTGCGGGTTGGGGCTGCAGATCGAACACGCTGTCCATCCGCGTCAGGCGGAAGACGCGTTCCACATTGGGCGTCAGGGCCTGCAGCACGATGGCCAGATTACCGGGCAGGCTTTTGCGGACCGATATCATCGCCCCAAGGCCCGAACTGTCCATGAAATCGACCGCCGCCATGTCCAGACAGACGGATTTTCCACAGGGGGCGACGATGTCGCGCAGCTTGTCCTTGAACATCGTGGCGACGGCGGCATCGATCCGGGGTTCCATCACCCTGATATGCAGATGGGTGTCGGAATCTTCGACGATGAACTGCATGAGGGGTCCTTTCATGTCCGCGTCCCTGATGACTAGACGCCAAAGGTTGCGATCCGGTAAGCCGAAGGCAGGGGATCGGGGGAAAGTCATGACAAATCGAGGCATCTGTATTCTGGGCGCCGCCCGGACGCCGATGGGCGGGCTGATGGGGGCGTTGTCGGGCCTGCCCGCGCCGGATCTGGGCGGGGCGGCGATCGCGGAGGCGCTGGCGCGGGCCGGGGTCGCGGACCGGGCGCCCGATGCGCTGATCATGGGCTGCGTGCTGCCCGCCGGTCAGGGTCAGGCCCCGGCACGGCAGGCAGGCTTTGCAGCGGGCCTGCCGCAATCGGTGCCCGCCACCACGCTGAACAAGATGTGCGGATCGGGCATGCAGGCCGTGATGATGGCCGCCGACGCCATTGCCGCCGGCAGTGCCGGTCTGGTCGTCGCCGGCGGGATGGAAAGCATGTCGAATGCCCCCTATCTGCTGCCCCGGATGCGGGCCGGGGCGCGGTTGGGCCATGCGCAGGTGCTGGATCACATGTTTCTGGACGGGCTGGAGGATGCCTATGACAAAGGCCGCCTGATGGGCAGCTTTGCCGAGGATTGCGCCACCGAATTCGCCTTTTCCCGCCAGCAGCAGGACGATTATGCCCGGGCCAGCCTGTCGCGGGCGCAGGCGGCCATCGCCTCGGGCGCCTTCGCGGCGGAGATCGCCGCGGTCACCGTGCCGGGTCGGGACGGCGACCGGATCGTGGATACGGATGAACAGCCCGGCCTGGCCCGCCCCGACAAGATCGCCCGGCTGAAGCCCGCCTTTCGCAAGGACGGCACGGTGACGGCGGCCAACAGCTCCAGCATCTCGGACGGGGCGGCGGCGCTGGTGATCGGCGCCGATCCGGCAGGCGCCATCGCCCGCATTCTGGGCCATGCCAGCCACGCTCAGGCACCCGGGCAGTTTCCGACCGCCCCGGTTCCCGCCGCAGCCAAGCTGCTGGCACGCCTTGGCTGGACGCCGTCCGATGTCGATCTGTGGGAGGTGAACGAGGCGTTTGCCGTCGTGCCCATGGCCTTCATGGCGCGGATGGATATCGCCCATGACGTGGTGAACGTGAATGGCGGCGCCTGCGCGCTTGGCCATCCGATCGGCGCCTCGGGGGCGCGGATCATCGTGACGCTGATCCATGCCCTGCAGGCGCGCGGGCTCAGGCGCGGGATCGCCGCCATCTGCATCGGCGGAGGCGAGGGCACCGCGATCGCCATCGAGTTAACATAAGTTGCACAATAATCCGGCATGCCACCCCTTGCGCCCGCCTTGCGGTGGTTCGGTCCTGGGGTGCCTGCGGAACTTATGGGCAACCGCACCGGTTCTTCTGTAGACATCGCCGAACCGGGCGCGGATCATCGATGCCAGAACAGCCCGGACAGACGATGCACCAGACATTGGGGGGATAATGAGTTATTACAACGAGATGTTCGAAGGCGACAGCGTGCGCGACCCCTATGCCCGTCTCAGGGAATGGGTCGAGACGATGCCCGACGATTTTCGCCAGATGAAACAGGCCGAGGCCGAGGCGCTGTTCCGGCGCATCGGCATCACCTTTGCCGTCTATGGCGAGGGGGGCGATCCGGACCGCCTGATCCCCTTCGACATGATGCCCCGCGTGTTCGAGCAGGCCGAATGGCGCAAGCTGGAACGCGGCATCAAGCAGCGCGCCCGCGCCCTGAACGCCTTTCTGCGCGATGTCTATGGTCGCGGCGAGATCGTGCGCGCCGGTCGCATTCCGGGCCGTCTGGTCTATCAGAACGAGGCCTATGAGAAATCCGTGGTCGGCGTCGTGCCGCCGCGCGGGGTCTATTCCCATATCATCGGCATCGACCTTGTGCGCACCGCCAAGGACGAATTCTATGTGCTGGAAGATAACTGCCGCACGCCCTCGGGGGTCAGCTATATGCTGGAAAACCGGGAAATCATGATGCGCATGTTCCCGCAGCTGTTCCGCAACAACCGGATCGAGCCTGTGGACCAGTATCCCGACCTGCTGCGCCGCACGCTGGAATCGGTGGCGCCCGCCAAATGCAGCGACCGCCCAACCTGCGTGATCCTGACGCCGGGCCATTTCAACAGCGCCTATTATGAACACAGCTTTCTGGCCAACCTGATGGGCGTGGAACTGGTCGAGGGGCAGGATCTGTTCGTGGACGGCGAATTCGTCTATATGCGCACGACGACGGGTCCGAAACGCGTGGACGTGATCTATCGCCGGATCGACGATCCCTATCTGGATCCGCTGTGTTTCCGCCCCGATTCGATGCTGGGCATTCCGGGGCTGATGGATGTCTATCGCTCGGGCGGGGTATCGATCTGTTCGGCACCGGGCGCGGGCGTGGCCGATGACAAGGCCATCTATACCTTCGTCCCCGAGATGATCCGGTTTTATCTGGGCGAGGAACCCATCCTGAACAACGTCCAGACCTGGACCCTGTGGAAGGATGACGATTACCGCTATGTCATGGAACACCTGCCCGAACTGGTGGTCAAAGAGGTCCATGGCTCGGGCGGCTATGGCATGCTGGTCGGTCCGAAATCCACGAAAGAGGAAATCGAGACCTTCCGCCTGAAGATCCAGGCCAATCCATCAAATTACATCGCCCAGCCCACGCTGGCCTTGTCGACCTGCCCGACCTTCGTCGACGAAGGCATCGCACCGCGCCATGTGGACCTGCGGCCCTATTGCCTGTGCGGCGACAGGATCGAACTGGTGCCGGGCGGCCTGACCCGCGTCGCTTTGCGCGACGGCAGCCTCGTGGTGAACTCGTCGCAGGGCGGGGGCGTCAAGGACACCTGGGTGTTGTCGGAATGAGGGGGGGAACCACAATGCTCAGCCGCACCGCATCGAACCTGTTCTGGATGGGCCGCAATCTGGAACGCGCCGAAACCGCCGCACGCCTTCTGGATGTGGGCCAGCGCATCACGCTGCTGCCCAACACCGAACTGGGCTATCAGAACGAATGGAATTCGCTGCTGCAGGCCTCGGGCAGCTCGGACCTGTTCCGGGAAAAATACGGCGAGATCACGCAGGAAAACATCGAAGAGTTCATCTTTTTCGACCGTGCCAACCCGTCATCGGTGGCCAGCTGTCTGGAAAAGGCGCGCGAGGCCGGGCGGATCGTGCGCACCGCCCTGACCTCTCAGGTCTGGGACGCGCTGAACGTGTCCTATCAGGAATTGCGCAAGATCGAACGCCAGCCCCGGTCGACGCTGGACACGGCCTCACTGACCGATTTCACCACCGGCCACACCTCGACCGTGCGCGGCGCGATCAATGCGACGCAGCTGCGGAACGATGGCTGGCATTTCATGAATCTGGGCTATGGTCTGGAACGGGCCGATGCGACGGCACGCCTGCTGGACGTCAAGTATTTCGTCCTGCTGCCCCGGATCGAATTCGTGGGATCGGGCCTTGATACCTATCAATGGCAGGTGATCCTGCGCGCCCTGTCGGCGCACCGGGCCTATCACTGGGCGTATGGCGGCGACATCACGGCGGGTCAGGTGGCCGACTTCCTGATCCTGAACGGCGAAAGCCCGCGCGCGCTGATCACGTCGCTTTACGAGACCGTCTGGCATCTGGAAGGCTTGGCGCGCCGCTATGGCGACGGCGTCCCCCATGCGGCCCGCGACAAGGCGCGCGAGGTGCTGACCGCCCTGCAGGCCCGTGATATCGAAATGATCTTCGACGAGGGGCTGCACGAATTTCTCAGCTGGTTCATCCGCGAACTGTCCGAGATTTCCAACCTGGTCCACCAGGATTACCTGCTGGGAGGCGTCTAGGCCATGAAGCTCAAGATCTCGCATGAAACCGTCTATCGCTACG
Source organism: Paracoccus nototheniae (assembly GCF_004335005.1). Lineage (GTDB taxonomy): Bacteria > Pseudomonadota > Alphaproteobacteria > Rhodobacterales > Rhodobacteraceae > Paracoccus > Paracoccus nototheniae. Next base: position 17,422 of record NZ_RQRT01000028.1, read on the forward strand.
ACCAGCCGATCCGCAATCTGGTCCAAAGCCTGCGCCTCACCCCCTCGGTCTTCGAAGGCCAGAAGACCCATGAATGGAAGATCGAGGTGTCGGGCGGCATTCGCGGCCCCGGGTTTCGCGACGGCGCGGGCGACTGGATCGAGGGCTGGACCGTGCGCGGCCCGGTCGATCACGTCACCGTCCGCATCGACGGGCGCATCGACACGCGCGACATGGCGGGCGTGCTGCGCGGGCATCGCGAAATGATCCATCCGCTGGCCTATCTGCGCGACAGCCCCAAGACCCTGCCCGACGCGGCCCTGCGCGATCTGGCGGCCTCGATCAAAGGCAGCACCGCCGATGCACTGGATCTGGCCCATCATCTGTCGGCGGCGGTCAGCGGACGCATCGCCTTTCGCCCCGGCGTCACCGGCACCGGCACCACCGCCGCCGAAGCCCTGGCGTTGGGCGAGGGCGTCTGTCAGGATCACAGCCACGCGCTGACGGCGATTGCCCGCCTGCGCGACCTGCCGGCGCGCTATGTCTCGGGCTACCTGCATTCGACCATCGACGGCCTCGCCCATGACGCCGCCCATGCTTGGGCCGAGATCCATGTCGAGGGTCTGGGCTGGATCGGCTTCGACGCCGCCAACAGCTGCTGCCCCGACGAACGCTATGTCCGTCTCGGCTCGGGGCTCGACGCCGCCGACGCCGCGCCGATCCGTGGCGTGGCCCACGGCACCGGCGCCGAGGAACTCGACGTCAGCGTGCGCGTCGAGGAAATGACCCAGTAGACCCCGAACGCTGGCCTCTTTCATCTTGGCAAAAATATCCCGCGGGGGTCCGGGGGCGCGAAGCCCCCGGTCCGGCGCCCCCGAAAGCCCACCCTCACAAGGTGATGCGATACCGCACGAACCCGTCCGCCGCCGCGCCCGCATCCTCGATGCTCAGCGTCGTGACATCGCCCAGATAGGCCGCAGCCCCCGGTCCCGTGTCAAACAGCACCGTCGCCCCCTCCAGCGGCACGAACGACCAGTTCCCGTCCGCCGCCGGATCGATGGTCCCCTCCTCGACGATGTAACGCACGATCACGTCGCGATTGGTATCCGGCCCCTCAAAGACGATGGTCGATCCATCCGCCCCCGGAAACGCCCCCCCGCCCGAGGCGCGGTAATTGTTCGTCGCGATGATGAACACCGCCTCCGGATCGACCGGCTGCCCGTCAAAGGACAGATCGACGATCCGGCTGGCCCCGGCATCGACCAGCAGCCCATCGGCATCAAAGCGTGACGGCTGAGACAGATCGATCCGATAGCTCACCCCATCGATCACATCGAAATTATAGCTGCGGAAATCCGGATCCAGCAGCATCTGATCCGCCTCGCCCGGGGTGATCTGCAAAAACGCCCCGGCGCTGCGCTCCAGCCAGTCCTTGACCTGCGTGCCCGTCACCTGCACCGCGCGGATGGTGTTGGGATACAGATACAGATCGGCCACATTGCGGATCGCGATATCGCCCGCCGGGACGTCGGTAAAGTAATCCGGCCCCCCGCGCCCGCCCGCCTTGAAGGGCGCCGCCGCCGACAGGATCGGCAGCCCCTCATGCTCGGTCCCCGCCAGCATCTGCGCGATATACCAGCTTTGCGCGTTCGAGACGATCTGCACCGACGGATCGTCGGCCACCATCGCGAAATAGCTGTACAGCGGCGCCGTCGTCTGCCCCACCGGGCGGCGCACATAATCCAGCGTTTCCTGATGCTCGGCGGCGGTCGCCGCCTCGATGGCCGCGACGCTGTCGACCAACGCCGTCACCTCGCCTTCGTCATCGCGTTCGGCAATCGGGCGCGCCTCGACCTCGTGGCCGGCCACGACCCATCCATCGCCCTGACGCTGCATCAGCAGATCGACCAGCCCCATATGCGACCCCCAGAACCCGGCCATCACGCCCGGCTTGCCGCCGATCGTGCCAAGCGCGGCATCGACGCCCTCGACCCCTTCGAAATCAGGACCGGGAAAGACCTGATGCGCATGGCCGGTCAGGATCACGTCGATCCCCTCGATCCCGGCCAGCGGAATAGCGGCATTCTCCATCCCCGGCTCGGCCAAGGCGCCGCCGATCCCGCAATGGGCCAGCGCGATGACCAGATCGACCCCCTCGGCCCGCAGCTTCGGCACCCAGGCTTCGGCGGCCTCGACGATGTCGCGGGTGGTGACCTGCCCCTCCAGATGACCCCGATCCCATTGCATGATCTGCGGCGGCACGAATCCGATGATCCCGATGCGGATCGGATGGGCCTCGCCCGCGCCATCGACCAGATCGCGTTCCAGCACGGCATAGGGCGGCACTAGTGTCCGGTCCTCACCGGGGCTGGCACCCTCCTGGCGCACGACATTCGCGCAGACCACTGGCCAGCCCGCCCCGGCCAGACTGGCCTGCAGAAACGCCAGCCCATAGTTGAATTCGTGATTGCCAAGCGTGCCGCCGTCATAGCGCAAAGCCGCCATCGCCTGAATGACGGGATGGCTGGCCCCTTCGGGCATCCCCCGCTCATAGGCGATGTAATCGCCCATCGGATTGCCCTGCAGGAAATCGCCATTGTCCAGCAGCAGGCTGTTGGTGGCCTCGGCCCGCACCGCACCCACCAGCGCCGCCGTGCGCGCCAGACCCACCGTGTCCGCCACCCGGTCGGCGTAATAATCATAGGGCCAGACATGCACATGCAGATCCGTCGTCTCCATGATCCGCAGATGCGCCTGCCCCGCTTCCGCCCGGGCCGAGAACGGATGCAGCGCCACCAACGACGCCCCCGCCGCACCAGAGATCAGAAAGCCGCGGCGTGTCAGGGCAAAGGCGTTGGTCATGCGTGTCATCCCATCTGTGTTGGAACACCCAGCATGTGCCATCCGTTTGCCCAAGGCGACCCCCCCATGGCACGCCCCCCGCGCGCACCGGCGGTCCCTTGCCGCACCAGCGACCCATTTCATGACAGTTGTCTGAAACGAGCGATTGCGCGCCCCGCGCCCCGGTCCTAGTCTCTGCGCGATCTGGACATGGAAAGACCTGCCGATGACCTATTGCGTCGGACTGAAACTGGATGCCGGGCTGGTGCTGTTGTCCGACACCCGCACCAATGCCGGGCTGGACAACATCTCATGCTATCGCAAGATGTTCTTCTTTGAAAACCCCGGCGAACGCATCATCACGATCCTGACCGCCGGATCGCTGTCGGTCACCCAGACCACCATCGCCCGTCTGGAAGAGGCGATCGAGGATGATCTGGCGGATGAGACGACCTCGATCCTGCAGGCGCCGACGATGCTGCGCGTCGCCACGATCATCGGCGACACGCTTTGCCGCACAAGGCGCGAGATCGCCGAACAATGCCGCGACCTGAAACAGCAGGCCTCGGCCAGCATGATCGTGGCGGGCCAGCGCGCGGGCGGCGACATGCGCCTGTTCCTGATCTATCCCGAAGGCAACTTCATCGAGGCGACCGAGGATACGCCCTTCCTGCAGATCGGCGAACATAAATACGGCAAGCCGATCCTCGACCGGGTGGTCACCCCGGCGACCAGCCTGGCCGACGCGCAAAAGGCCGTGCTGTTGTCGATGGATTCGACGCTGCGGTCGAACCTGTCGGTCGGCATGCCGCTGGACATGGCGGTGATCGAACAGGGCGCCTGCGCGGTCACCACGCGCCGCCGCATCCTCGACGGCGATCCCGATTTCGCGCAGATGAGCGCCGCCTGGTCCGCCGCCCTGCGCGACAGCTTCGTCAAGGTCACCCTCTAGACCCTTTCATCTTGGTAAAAATATCCCCGGGGAGTCCGCAGGACGGGGGCAGCGCCCCCCCCTCGGCCCCTCCAGCCGCGCGACGCGCGTTGCCGTGCCCCTGCCCCCGCGTTAAGCAGGGCAGGACACAGCCCCGGGGGATCCAGACCATGACCGACAAGACCATCATCCGCACCCGCATCACCCCCGAAGAGGCGCTGGCCTATCACATGGAGCCGCGGCCGGGGAAATACGACATCGTCCCCTCGACCCCCATGACCACGCAGCGCGACCTGTCGCTGGCCTATTCGCCGGGCGTCGCGGTGCCGGTGCAGGCCATCGCCGACAACCCCGAGACCGCCTATGACTATACCACCAAGGGCAATATGGTCGCGGTGATCTCGAACGGCACGGCGATCCTGGGGATGGGCAATCTGGGCGCGCTGGCCTCCAAGCCGGTGATGGAGGGCAAGGCGGTGCTGTTCAAGCGCTTCGCCGATGTGAACGCCATCGATCTTGAACTGGACACCGAAGACGCCGACGAATTCATCAACGCGGTCAAGCTGATGGGTCCGACCTTCGGGGGCATCAACCTCGAGGATATCAAGGCGCCCGAATGCTTCATCATCGAACAGCGCCTGAAAGAGCTGATGGACATCCCGGTCTTTCATGACGACCAGCACGGCACGGCGGTGATCTGCGCGGCGGGTCTTCTGAACGCGCTGGAACTGTCGGGCAAGAATATCGGCGACGTGCGCATCGTGCTGAACGGCGCCGGAGCGGCTGGCATCGCCTGTCTGGAACTGCTGAAATCCATGGGTGCGCGGCATGAAAACTGCATCATGTGCGACACCAAGGGGGTCATCTACCAAGGCCGGACCGAGGGCATGAACCAGTGGAAATCGGCCCATGCGGTCGTGACCGCCGCGCGCAGCCTGGAAGAGGCCATGAAGGGCGCCGACGTGTTTCTGGGCGTCTCGGCCAAGGGCGCGGTGACGCAGGACATGGTGGCCAGCATGGCCGACAACCCGGTCATCTTCGCAATGGCCAATCCCGATCCCGAAATCACCCCCGAAGATGCCCATGCCGTCCGCCCCGACGCGATCGTGGCCACCGGGCGCAGCGACTATCCCAATCAGGTCAACAACGTTCTGGGCTTTCCCTATCTGTTCCGGGGCGCGCTGGACATCCATGCCCGCGCCATCAATGACGAGATGAAGATCGCCTGCGCCGAGGCTCTGGCGAAACTGGCGCGCGAGGATGTGCCCGACGAGGTCGCCGTCGCCTATGGCCGCAAGCTGCAATTCGGGCGCGATTACATCATCCCGACGCCCTTCGACCCCCGCCTGATCCATGTGATCCCGCCCGCCGTGGCCAAGGCGGGGATGGAGACCGGCGTCGCCCGCCGCCCGATCATCGACATGGAGGGCTATGTCCAGACGCTGAAGGCCCGCATGGACCCGACAGCGGCGATCCTTCAGGGCATCCATGCCCGCGCCCGGTCCAAGCAGGCGCGGATGATCTTTGCCGAGGGCGACGATCCCCGCGTGCTGCGCGCCGCCGTCGCATGGCAGCGCGGCGGCATGGGCCAGTCGTTGGTCGTGGGCCGCGAGGCCGAGGTCCGCGCCGAACTGGAGGCGCTTGGCATGGGCGACGCCTATCGCGAGATCAGCGTCGTGAATGCCGCCAATACCCGCCATCTGGATAGCTATCACGAGTTTCTTTACCAGCGCCTGCAACGCAAGGGCGTGGACCGCGAGGATGCCTTCAAGCTGGCCAATCGCGACCGCCATGTCTTCGCCGCCCTGATGCTGGCCCATGGGCATGGCGACGGGCTGGTCACCGGGGTGACGCGCAAGAACGCCCCGGTTCTGGCGCAGATCGGGCAGGTCTTCGACGTGCGCCCGCAGGACGGCGCGGTGGGGATCACCGCCGTGCTGCACCGGGGCCGGATCGTGCTGATCGGCGACACGCTGGTTCATGAATGGCCCGAGCCCGAGGATCTGGCCGATATCGCCACGCGCGGCGCCGCCGTCGCCCGCGGTCTGGGGCTGGAGCCGCGCGTGGCCTTCCTGTCATTCTCGAATTTCGGCTATCCGGTCAGCGAACGCGCGACCAAGATGGCCGAGGCCCCCCGCGTTCTGGACGCGCGCGGCGCCGATTTCGAATACGAGGGCGAGATGACCGTCGATGTCGCCCTGAACATGGACGCCGCCGCCCGCTATCCGTTCAGCCGGCTGAGTGCACCGGCCAATGTGCTGGTGGTGCCGGCGCGGCATTCGGCCTCGATTTCCGTCAAGCTGCTGCAGGAAATGGCGGGCGCCACGGTGATCGGGCCGATCCTGACCGGGGTGGGGCGGCCGATCCAGATCTGTTCGACCAATTCGACGGTCAGCGATATCCTGAACATGGCGGCGATTGCCGCCGGGGGGCTTGGGGCGGCCAGCTGAGGACAAGGGGGGCGCTGCCCCCCGTCCCGCGCCTTCGCCGCTGAAAAAGGTCCCCCGGACCTTTTTCGGACGCGGCTCAGCCCCGGGATATTTTTTGCCAAGATGACGGGTCAGGCGTTGCCGTCGAACTGACGCTGGCGGTCGCGAAAGCGGGCGCGGTCGGCATCGCTGTATTCGTCGATGCAGCGGTGGCAGCAGGCGCCCTCTTCATATTCGGGGCGAACGCGATCCTCGGGTGACAGGGGGCGGCGGCAGGCATGGCAGAGGCCGTGGCGGCCCGGCGCCAGACCGTGGGTCAGGGCGACGCGCTGGTCGAAGACGAAGCAGTCGCCCTGCCACAGGCTGTCGGGTTCGGGAATCTCTTCGAGATATTTGAGGATGCCGCCCTGCAGGTGATGGACCTGCGGGACGCCCTGCGCGATCAGGTAGTTCGTCGATTTTTCGCAGCGGATGCCGCCGGTGCAGAACATGGCAATGCGCTTGCCCTGAAAGCGCTGAGCATTCTCGGCCCACCATGCGGGAAAATCGCGAAACGTCTTCGTGCCCGGATCCACGGCGCCCTGAAAGCTGCCGATGGCTGTTTCATAGTCGTTGCGGGTGTCGATCACCGCCACATCGGGGGCGGCGATCAGGGCGTTCCAATCGGCCGGCGCCACATAGCGGCCGACCGCCGCGGTCGGGTCCACATCGGGCTGGCCCATGGTCACGATCTCGCGTTTCAGGCGGACCTTCATGCGGGCAAAGGGTGGGCTGTCTGCCGTGCTGGCTTTCCAGTCCAGCGCGGCGAAGCCCGGCCAGTCGCGCAGATGGGCGATGACGGCGTCGATGCCTGCGCGGGGACCGGCGATGGTGCCGTTCACACCTTCGGGCGCCAGCAGCAGCGTGCCGACCAGCCCATGTATGCGGCACAGATCCAGAAGCGGTCCCTGACGGGAGTCCGGATCGGGCAGGCGCGCGAAATAATAGAGGGCGGCGACGGTGATCTGTGGATGTGGCAGCATGGGCGTGGCCTTATCGCGGCCACGCCCTGTCGTGCAAGTCCCTAGAAGATCAGGCCCCCTAGAACGTCAGGCCCAGGGCCAGACCGCCCAGAAGATAGGTCAGGCAGGTGATCAGCAGGATGCCGATGATGTTCAGGACGAACCCGCCCTTGGCCATCTGCGCAATGGTCACCGTGCCGGTGCCGAAGACGATGGCATTGGGCGGCGTGCCCACCGGCAGCATGAAGGCGCAGGTCGCCGCCAGCGCCGCCGGGATCAGCAGCGTCATGGCATCGGCACCGATGCCCAAAGCCACCCCACCCAGAATCGGGATGAAGGTCGCTGCCGTCGCGGTGTTCGAGGTGATCTCGGTCAGAAACAGGATGATCGTGACCACGGCTGCCACCAGGAAGATCGTCGGCAGCGACCCCAGACCCGTGACCTGCTGGCCGAACCATCCGTCCAGACCCGACGAGGCAACCGCCGAGGCGAGGCTGAGGCCGCCCCCGAACAGCAGCAGCACGCCCCAGGGCAGGCCAGCCTCGGCGTCCTTCCAGTCCAGCACCATCTTGTTGCGGCCCTTGCCCGGCAACAGGAACATCACCAGACCCGCACCGATGGCGATGGCCGTGTCGTCCAGACTGTCCAGCCACGGTGCCGCAGCCCCGATGGCGGGGATGGTGGCCAGAAGGCCCGGCACGATCCACAGGAAGGCGGCGCCCAGAAACACCCCCAGCACCATCTTTTCGCCTTGGCTCAGCGGGCCCAGACCACGGACCTGCTCCTCGATCATCTCGCGGCCGCCGGGAATTTCCGGCAGATCGAAGCGATAGAGAACGCGGGTCATCAGGAACCACGCGATGATGATGAAGATGAAGGCCAGCGGCGTGCCCAGCATCATCCATTCCAGAAAGCCGATGTTGCGCCCCAGCTCGTCCGAGGCATAGCCCGCGACGATGGCATTGGGCGGGCTGCCCAGCAACGTGCCAAGCCCCCCCATCGAGGCCGCCCAGGCAATCGACAGCACCAGACAGACGCCAAAGGCGCTGATGTTGGGATCCTTCACGACATCGGTGATGGTATTGCCGCCCTTGAGCGCCTCTTCGGCGGCGGCGCCGTCCTGACGCGAGCTGCGGTCAACGACCAGCGACAGGACCGACAGGCCGATCGGCAGCATCATCAGCGTGGTGGCGGTATTGGACACCCACATCGACAAAAAGCCGGTGGCCAGCATCATGCCCAGCACGATCTGGCGCGGCGCCGTGCCGACCTTGCGCAAGGTCATCAGCGCGATGCGGGTATGCAGGTGCCATTTCTCCATCGCGATGGCGATCAGAAAGCCGCCCAGAAACAGGAACACGATAGAGCTGGCATAGGGCTGGGTCGCCTGACCGACGGTGGTTTCCGTCAGGGCCGGGATCAGCACGATGGGCAAAAGCGCGGTGGCCGACAGCGGGATCGCCTCGGTCATCCACCAGATGGCCATCAGCGTGCCGACGGCGGCGACGATGCGGGCATCCTCGGACAGCCCCTCTTGTCCGCCCAGCAGAACCCAGACCAACGCGGCCATGGCCAGACCAAGGGCGCGCAGCGTCCAGATGGTCCGCGCGGACCGGGTCGGCACCTCGTTTTCGTCATATGCGGCGGGGTGATGCAGGTCGTCCTGTATGCCCATCGTGATCCTCCCTTTTTGATTCAGCGTAAGTATCGGAGGCCATAAAGCAAACGATCTTTCGCAACCACCCTTGCTGACCGGACTTGACGCCCTTGGCGCGCAGTCTGCTTATGGTGGCCGCAACAACCCCGAGGCCGCGATGACCCATGCTCTGATCGTGATCGATGTGCAGATGGATTTCTGCCCGGGCGGCAGGCTGGCCGTGGCGGGCGGCGATCACGTCGTGGCGCCCATCAATGCGCTGATGGCCGGGGCGGATGCGGTGATCCTGACGCAGGACTGGCATCCCGCCGATCACGCCAGCTTTGCCGACAACCATCCCGGTGCGGCGCCCTATTCGGTGGTGCAGATGCCCTATGGCCCGCAGGTGCTGTGGCCCGCGCATTGCGTGACGGGCACGCAAGGCGCGGCGTTTCATCCCGGTCTGGACGTGGGGCGGGCCGATCTGATCCTGCGCAAGGGATTTCGCTCCGGGATCGACAGCTATTCCGCCTTTTTCGAAAACGACCGCAGCACCGCCACGGGGCTTGCCGGATATCTGCGCGACCGGGGGATCGACCGGCTGTCCTTTGCGGGCCTCGCCTATGATTTCTGCGTCGCCTGGAGCGCGATGGACGCCGCCCGCCTTGGGTTCAGGGCGCAGGTGGTCGAACAGGCCTGCCGGGCCATCGATCTGGATGGCAGTCTGGCCAAGGCTCGCGACGCGATGCGACAGGCCGGCGTCGCGCTGGTCTGAGCGCTTGCAGCCCGCGGCACTTTTGGGCACCAAGGGAGAAATCTTGAGGGATCGGGACCAATGGTCGATATCGCCACGCGCGTCTACAACCACAAATGGAAGATCGATCCGATCGTCCGGTCGCTGATCGATACCGATTTCTACAAGCTGCTGATGTGTCAGTCGGTTTTTCGCAACAGCCCCGACACCCGCGTCACCTTCAGCCTGATCAACCGCAGCCATGATGTCCGCATGGCCGATCTGATCGACGAGGGGGAGTTGCGCGAACAGCTGGATCATGTCCGGTCCCTGTCGCTGAGCCGTGGCGAAAGCACATGGCTGCGCGGCAACACCTTTTACGGCAAGCGGCAGATGTTCCGCCCCGATTTCATGGAGTTTCTGGAAGGCCTGCGCCTGCCCCCCTATCATCTGGACAAGCGCGACGGTCAGTTCGAACTGACCTTCGAAGGCCCCTGGCCCCAGGTCATGCTGTGGGAAATTCCGGCGCTGGCGATCCTGATGGAGCTGCGGTCCCGCGCCGTGCTGAAGGATATGGGCCGGTTCGAGCTGCAGGTGCTCTATGCCCGCGCGATGACCCGGCTGTGGGAAAAGATCGCCGCCATGCGCCCGCTGGACGATCTGCGCATCGCCGATTTCGGCACGCGGCGGCGCCACAGCTATCTGTGGCAGGATTGGGCGGTTCAGGCCATGATCGAGGGGCTGGGCCACCGCTTTACCGGCACCTCGAACTGCGCCATCGCCATGCGCCGCGATATCGAGGCGATCGGCACCAATGCGCATGAATTGCCGATGGTCCATGCGGCGCTGGCCGACAGCGATGCGGCGCTGCGGGCGGCGCCCTATGACGTGCTGGCCGACTGGCAACAGGAGCACGAGGGCAATCTGCGCATCATCCTGCCCGACACCTATGGCACCGAAGGCTTTCTGGCGGGCGCGCCGGACTGGCTGGCGGGCTGGACCGGCATCCGCATCGACAGCGGCGATCCGGCGACGGGGGCCGAAAACGCCATCCGCTGGTGGCGCGAACGCGGCGAGGATCCGCGCGGCAAGCTGGTGATCTTTTCCGACGGGCTGGACGTGGACCGGATCGTCGCGCTGCACCGGCAGTTTCATGGCCGTGTCAAGGTCAGCTTTGGCTGGGGCACGCTGTTGACCAATGATTTCCGGGGGCTGGTGCCGGGCGACGGGCTGGCGCCCTTCAGCCTTGTGTGCAAGGCCGTGGCCGCCGATGGACGCCCGACCGTCAAGCTGTCGGACAACCCCGCCAAGGCCACCGGCCCGGCGGATCAGATCGCGCGGTACAAGCAGGTCTTCGGGGTCGGCACCCAGCAGGCGCAGGCGGTCACGGTCTGAACCGGCTCAGCCGCCGACCGTCCACAGGACCAGCGCGCAGGCCAGCGCCCCAAGCGATGCGGTGATCGGCAGCGTCACCAGCCATGCGGCGGTGATGGTGATGACATGGCTGCGGCGCACCAGAATGCGGCGGCGGCTTTCCTCGGCGGGCAGCGCGCCCTCGGGGCGGTCGCGGCGGCGGTCCATCCATTCGCGCGCAAAGCCCACGCCAAAGACGCCCCCAACCGCCACATGCGTGGTCGAAACCGGCAGGCCCAAAGCCGCCGCGCCCAGCACCGTCACGGCGGTCGCCAGCGACACGCAGAACGCGCGGCCCGCATTCAGACGGGTGATGCCGCTGCCGACCATGTTGACCAGCCGACTGCCAAAAAGCAGCGTGCCCGTGGCGATGGCCAGCCCGCCGCCCGCCAGCACCAGCGCGGACACCAGTCCAAGGCCCGCAGGCCCGGTCCGCCCCTGCAGGATCACCGACAACGGCCCCGCGATATTGCCCACGTCATTGGCCCCATGCGCAAAGCCCAAAATCACCACGGCCAGCACCAGCGCCGGACGCAGCAACTTGCGGATGCCGGGTTTGCGGGGGTTCTGGGCCAGTTCCCGCTGCACGCCCCGGCGGGTGGCCAGATACCCGGCCAGCCCGGCCACGATGCCCACGGCCATCGCAGGCAAAGCCCCCTGCCCGCCGCCTGCCGCCAGCAGCAGCGCGACATAGGCGGCAAACAGCCCCGCCATCGTCCCGACCATCAACGGCAACCAGCGCAAAGCGGCGCCCGCGCGGTCCGACGCCTCGACCACCTGCCGGCGCAGCGCGATCAGGAACACGCCCGCCAGCGCCCCCGACAGGACCGGTGTCACCACCCAGACCAGCGCGATCATCGCCACCGTTCCCCAGGCCACGCCGCCGATGCCAAGGGCCACGGCGCCAGCCCCGGCAATGCCGCCGACGATGGAATGCGAGGTGCTGACCGGCAGGCCGATGCCCGTGGCCAGCGTGATCCACGAGGCCGCCCCGATCAGCGCCGCGACCATGATCATCGGCGCGCGCGATCCTTCGGCGACCGGGCCCAGATCCAGCAGGCCCTGCGCCAGCCGCTGCGACACCGCGCTGCCCGCCAGAATGGCCCCCGCCATCCCGGCCACCGCGACAAGGATCAGCCCCGGAACCAGCCCGATGGCCCCGGCACCCACTGCCGGGCCAAGCGAGTTCGCAACATCGTTGGCACCGATCGCCACGCCCAGCCAGGCGGCGACGATCAGCCCGGTGCCCAGCACCAGCACCCCCGGCGCCGCGCCCGACAGGGCCATGACGACGAACAGCGCGCCCACCAGCGCCAGCATCGCCAGCCCCAGCCTGAGGACCGGGCGAAAGGCATGCATCTGCGCGACCTCGGCATGGCCGACGCGGCCCAGATCCTTGTCCAGCGTGCGAAAGCCGGGGCGCCGGCTCATCCGTGACCGGCGGGATCAGAGGCTGGGGCCGGATCGGCGGTGCGGGCGGGCAGCGACAGCAGGATCTGTTTCAGTCCCGGCTCGACCACCATGCGGGCGGCCTCTTCGGGGTCGAACCAGCGGCGCTTGCGCTGCCGATGCTCGGGGAAGTCATCGGACAGGCGCTCCACCTCCAGCAGAAAGACCCGCAGGTCGACGGGCACCGCAAAGCCCTGATCCTGCGCCTTGTCATAGCGGTACCGGCCCAGCTCGGCCTGCCGGACACGGCCCCGGACCCCGGCCTCTTCCCAGGCCTCCTGCGCTGCGGCGCCCGACAGGGTCCGCCCCTCCATCGGCCAGCCCTTGGGGATGACCCACCGCCCCGTGCCACGGCTGGTGATCAGCAGCACGCGCCCGCTGTCGGGATCGCGGCAGACGGCGCCCACCTGCAACGACACCGGGCGTCGCCCCAGAATCAACGCAAGGGTCCGTCGCCAGGTCGTCATTCGCCGTCATCGACCTTGCCGCGCAGCGATTTGACGTCGCCGCGCACCGCCTTGGCCTTCAGGCGGCGGCGCTGGCTGCCAAGGGTGGGGCGGGTGGCGATGCGCCGCTTGGGCGCGGCCAGCGCCTGCCGGATCAGATCGGCCAGCCGTTCGCGGGCCAGTTCGCGGTTGCGGGCCTGACTGCGGGTTTCCTGCGACAGGATCAGGATCGCCCCTTCGGTCGTCCAGCGCCGCCCGGCCAACCGCTGCAGCCGCCGCTTGACCGCGTCCGACAGGCTTGGGGAACGGGCGGCCTCGAATCGCAATTCCACGGCTGTTTCCACCTTGTTCACATTTTGTCCGCCCGGTCCCTGCGACCGGGTGAACTGTTCGGAAAGTTCCCATTCCTCGACAGAGATGGTGTCGGTGATATACAGCATGACCACAGGATATGGCGCAAATCACCGCCATTAAAAGCGCAATTCGTTTCGCTTGAGTTAAGTTCTTGCGCGAATGTCAGATGAGCCGGCAGTTTTCCTGTTCGGGCCAATGCGCAAAGGGCAGAACCGCCCCGTCGCGACGGCTGTCGTCCACCCGCGACAGATCCACCGTCGCCCGGACCCATCCCGGCGCATCCATCGCGCCTTCGGCGATGATCCCGGTTTCGGGCCAGAACCCGTCGGGCGGACCATAGATCGCGGCGCGGCCCCGGTTCTCGTCCAGCGCGGGCAGCCAGTCGCAATCGCCGACGGTGGGCGAATGGACCACGACGCATTGGCTTTCCAGCGCCCGCGCCATCGCGCCGATGCGGACCCGGTGAAATCCCGCCACCGTGTCGGTGCAGCTGGGCACCAGCAGGATCTGAACCCCGGCCTGCGCCAGAACCCGGCCCAGCAGGGGGAATTCGCTGTCATAACAGATCAGCACCCCCATCCGCCCCAGATCGGTGTCAAAGACCCGCAGGCCCGGCGCGCCGGTCACATTCCATGGATCGCGTTCGAACCGGGTCATGATCTGCTTGTCCTGATGGCCGATCACCCCCTTTGGCCCGTAAAGAACCGCCCGGTTCACGGGCCGCGCCCCCGCAAAGACCGGCCCCGAGGCGCCAAGGATGTGGCAGCCATGCGCGGCGGCCAGTTCCTGATGCAGGGCATGGATGGCGGGCCAGTGGCGGGCGACCTCGTGCAGCCCCGCCTCCAGATCCGCCGCCGTGGCGGTCCCGCCAAGCGAGGCCAGCTCCATCACCGCATATTCGGGAAAGACCAGCAGGTCGGCGTCTGCCGTGGCGACCCAATGGCTCAGCTTGGTGCGATAGGCGTCGAAGCTGTCGAACCAGTCCAGCGGATAGGCGGCAGAGGCGATCTTCACAGCGTTTTCATCCTGAATTGCAGGGACTTGTCGGTCTCGGAGGCGTCGCCCAGATCCTTCCACGAAAACGTGGCCGTGACACTGGGCAAGGGCGCATAGCCGCGCTTGCGCCAGAATTCGTCCAGGGGGCGGTAATCGGCAGGCCGCATCGGATGGTCCGCAGGCCGGATCACGCTGCAAAATGCGCTGTACCGGGCACCAAGGCCACGGGCATGCGCCTCGCGTGCGTCGAAAAAGGCGTGGCCCACGCCCTGTCCGCGATACTGCCGCATCAGCACCGATTCGGCGCAATAGAAGATGTCGGACAGCGCCTCGGGGCGGTCGGCAAAGGCGGCGCCGAAATCGGCGGCATGATCGGACATCGGCGCGCCGGTCGCGGCCCCCACGATCCGGTCGCCATCCAGCGCCGCCACCACCACCGCACCGGGCGACTGATAGGCGCGCAGGTAATCGCGTTCGTAATCGTGATTGCCGTCGTACAGATAAGGCCAGTCGTGAAAGACCGCGATGCGCAGCCGCGCCACATCCTCCAGCGCGGCGGCCAGATCGTCTCCAGTCAGGACGCGGGTGGTGACGGTCATCCGCCGACCTGCCGCATCCAGTCGGCCAGATTGTAATAGGTCGTCACGCGCGAGATCAGGCCGTCGCGCAGCGTGAAGAACGCGCCCGCAGGCAGGATATAGGTCTGGCCGCTGGCGGGGGGCAGCCCCTCATCCGTCTTCAGATAGGTGCCGTTCACCACGAATTCCGCCGCCGCCCGGTTGCCCGAGGGATGCGCCATGATCACCATGTCGGTCAGCGTCTCGCGATAGCTGGCGCTCATATGGGCGTTGAAGGCCCGAAACATCTCGCGGCCCTTGCGGATCTGCCCCTCGTTGACGTGATGTTCGACATCGGGGTGCATCAGCTCCAGCATCCGGTCGGTCTGACCCGCATTGAAGGCCTCGTAATAGGCGGCGATCACATCCGTGGCGTTCATCATCTTCTCCCTTTGGCAGCTGTGCCAGAATTAGCGTCCTTTGCCCGGCGCGTCACCTGCGCCCAAGGGTGCAGGCGCCGTCCCCTGCCCGCGATGCCTTGAATTTCGGCTTGAACCTGTTAGCGCTGATGCAAATCAGGATCGGAGGATCGACAATGGACAAACCGGATCTCTTGGGCAGACGCGAGATCACCTGCTTCAAAGCCTATGACGTGCGGGGCGAGCTGGGCAAGAACCTTGACCCCGATGTCGCCTATCGCATCGGGCGCGCCTTCGCGCAGGCCCGCGCCGCCAAGCGCGTCGTGGTGGGCCGCGACAGCCGTGAATCGTCGCCCGAGCTGGCCAAGGCGCTGATCGATGGGCTGACCGATGGCGGCGCCGATGTGCTGGATCTGGGCCTGGCCGGCACCGAAGAGGTGTATTTCCACACCGGCAATCAGGACACCGATGGCGGGATCGAGGTCACGGCCTCGCATAACCCGATCAACTATAACGGCATGAAGATCGTCGGGCGCGGCTCGGCGCCGCTGGATCCGGCCACCGAACTGCCGCCGATCATCGATCTGGCGACCTCGGGCGACTTTGCGCCGGCCACCAAGGGCAGCGTCAGCGATTTCAGCCATGCCCGCGCCGAATATGCCAGCCGGATGGCCGATTTCGTCGACGTGGCCGCGCTGAAGCCGATGAAGATCGTCGTGAATGCCGGGAATGGCACCGCAGGCCCGACCTTTGACGCGATCGCGGCCGAACTGGAACGTCGCGGCGCGCCGCTGACCTTCGTGCGCATGCACCACAACGTCGATTCAAGCTTTCCCAATGGCATCCCCAACCCGCTGCTGGACGAAAACCAGCCCCCCACCGTCGCCAAGATGGTCGAGGAAAAGGCCGATCTGGGCGTCGCATGGGACGGCGATTTCGACCGCTGTTTCTTTTTCGACGAGAACGGCCGGTTCATTCCGGGCGAATATATCGTCGGCCTTCTGGGCGCCGCCTTCCTTGAGAAAAGCCCCGGCGAAAAGGTCGTGCATGACCCGCGCGTCATCATGAACACCCGCGCCATGATCACCGAGGCGGGAGGCGAGGCCGTGGTCAGCAAGACCGGCCATGCCTTCATCAAGCGCAAGATGCGCGATGTCAGCGCGATCTATGGTGGCGAGATGTCGGCGCATCATTATTTCCGCGACTTTTATTACTGCGACAGCGGGATGATCCCGTGGTTGCTGATGATCGAATTGCTGTCGCGCAAGGGCAAGACGCTGGCCGAGATGCTGGAAGAGCGGATGCGCCTGTATCCGTCCTCGGGCGAGACGAACTATACCATCGCCGACCCCGATGCGGCCATCGCCCGGCTGATCGAAACCTATGAGCCGCAATCGGACAGCCGCGACGATCTGGACGGCGTGTCGCTGGATTTCGGCACATGGCGGTTCAACCTGCGCAAGTCGAACACCGAACCCGTCGTTCGCCTGAACGTCGAGGCCGATGGCGATGCGGCGCTGGTCAAGGAAAAGCAGGCCGAGCTGGCCGCGATCCTCAAGGGCTGACAGCCCGATGCAGGCACCGGGCGGAACCGCCCGGTGCCTTTGGCGCGCCTTAGAACAGGACCGCCGCACCGCCGATCAGGGCGGTCATCAGCCCCAGAAAAATCGCCCAGTGCAACAGGGTGGTGCGCCCGACATGAACGGGTGCCGGATTGGCAGGGGCCGTTTGGGTCGGCGCAGATGCGGATGTCGGTCGGGACGCCTGGTCCGCTTGGTCATTGTCCATGATGAAAATCCTTGCAGGCATTGCAGTTCGGACGGCCCGCGATGCGGGGTCCGGCGACAGCTGTCAGGCAAGGATGACGGGCGGTGCGCGGGGCCGCCCCGGCAGACGCGCCGCCGTCGGGACACGGGGCTGCGGGCCGGCGGCATGATCCACCCCTGACGGGCAAGGCCCCGTCATGGGCGCAGGCAGAGGCGCGCTGACCATGACCGGGTCCGGCGCCTTGGGCGCGGGGGCCGTGGCGGCGGGACGGACCAGCACCGCCTGACCGCTCAGCAGGGCGCTGTCGGTCACATGATCATGGGGCAGTTGCATGCCACCCACGGCGATCGGGCGCGCGGGCAGAAACGCCGACATCAGCACCAGCGCCAGCACCGCGATCATCGCGGCAAGGCGCCGCGCCATCACGGCAGGGGCCGGGACGCCGCGAGGCAGCGCATCGGGATCAGGGGTGATGGCGGGTGTCATCGGGGCCGATCAGGCGGCAGCCAGCGGGGCGACCAGCAGCTTGTCGATGCGACGGCCGTCCAGATCCACCACCTCGATCCGCCAGCCATGCAGGGTCACATGCGCGCCCACCTCGGGCAGCACGCCCGCAAGGTTCAGCACCAGCCCGGCCACCGATTCGTAATCGCGCCCCTCGGGCAGGGTCACCTGCAGAAGGTCGGCGAATTCGTCCACCGGCATCCAGCCCGCGATCAGCCAGCTGCCATCGTCGCGTCTGACCGCCTTGGGCTCGTCGACGCCGGGATCGGGGAAATCGCCCGCGATCGCCTCCAGCACGTCCATGGCGGTGATCACGCCCTCGAAATGGCCATATTCGTCGTAAACCAGCAGCAATTGCGCGCCCGAGGATTTCAGCTGTTCGATCACGTTCAGCGCAGGCAGGCCGTCGCGCACCACCGGCACGGGCTGGATCAACGAGCGGGGATCGGCATCGGGCGCTGCCTGCAACCGGATCAGATCGCGCGCATGGATCACGCCCAGAATATCGTCATCGCCCCCGTCGCGCAGCAGGATGCGGGACCGGTGGCCGTTGCGGAACATCTGCGCCAGCACGTCTGGACCGGCATCGGCATCGGCGATCAGCACCTCGTGGCGCGGGGTCATCAGGCCGCGCGCGGTGCGGTCGGCGATGCGCATGACGCCTGCGATCATCTCGTTTTCGGCGGGGGCGATGACGCCGGCGCTATGCGCCTCGGCCAGCATGACCTTGATCTCCTCGTCGGACATGCTGCTATCGGCCTTGCCCGATTGTCCCAGCACCGCCAGCAGCACCCGACCCGAACGGTCCAGAACCCAGACCACCGGCGCCGCCACGCGCGAAATCAGGCGGATCAGCGGCGCGATGCGGGCGGCCACGGCCTCGGGGGCGCGCAGGGCGATCTGCTTGGGGACCAGTTCGCCCACGATCAGCGACAGATAGGTGATCGCCACGACCACGCCCCCCACCGCCAGCGTATGCGCCAAGGCGGGCGACAGACCCGCAGACACCAGCGCCGCCGCCGCCCGCGCACCAAGCGTGGCGCCCGAAAACGCACCCGACAGAATGCCCACCAGCGTGATGCCGATCTGGACCGAGGACAGGAACCTGCCCGGATCGGCGCCCAGATCCAGCGCGATGGCCGCCCCCCGGCTGCCCTGTTGAGCCATGGTCTTCAGCCGCGCGGGCCGGGACGAGACGATGGCCAGTTCGGACATGGCAAGAACGCCGTTGAACAGGATCAACAGCAGGACGATGGCGATTTCAAGAAACATGGGACTTTCACGGGGACAAGGTCAGCGCAAGGCAACGAACAGGCGTGTCGTCCGGAGGCAGGTTATCGCGGAACCCGGGCCTTGACCAGCATGCTTGCATCAGGTCCAGAGGGCGCCGATCCACGGCCACAGCAGCCTGGCCGCAATCGCCCACATGACCAGCGCGATCACCGCCTCCAGCCGCCGCCATGCGGTGGGCCGGGCAAAGACCGGGCGCAGCCATGCCGCGCCATAGCCCAGACCAAAGAAGAACAGCACCGATCCGGTCATCGCACCCGCCGCGAAATCCATCTGCGCACCCGGAAACTGGGTCGAGATCGCGCCCAGCAGCACGACCGTATCCAGATAGACATGCGGGTTCAGCCAAGTGATCGCCAGACAGGCCAGCAGCGTCCGCCCCAACCCCTGGGCGGGGCGGGCGGCATCGACGGCCAGCGCCTCGTCCGATTGCAGGGCGGCGCGCAGGCTGCGCGCGCCATAGGTGATCAGGAAGGCCGCCCCCGCCAGCCGCATCACCGGGTCCAGCCAGGGCAGGCGCGTCATCAGCGCCCCCGCCCCTGCGACGCCCGACCCGATCAGCACCGCATCCGACAAGGCGCAGGTCAGGCAGACCTCCAGCACATGCTGGCCCCGCAGACCCTGCCGCAGGACAAAGGCGTTCTGCGCCCCGATCGCCACGATCAGGCCAAGACCGGTCAGAAATCCGGTCAGAAAGATGTCGGCGGCCATGGCAGGGTTCCTTTGCCCAAGGGTCGGGCTTGCCCTAGCCCGCGCGTCCGCATTAGACAAATTGATGTTGCTTACGGCGGTGAAGGAAAACTGAACCATGCTGGATTACGCCGCCGCCCGCGCCGTCGCGACGATCGTCCGCTTGGGCAGTTTCGATCGCGCGGCGCGGGCGCTGAACGTCACGCCTTCGGCCATCTCGCAGCGGGTCAGGCTGCTGGAGGAACGCTTGGGCACCGTGCTGATCGAACGCGGCAGTCCCTGTACCGCCACGCCCTCGGGCGCATGGCTGTGCCGTCATATGGAACAGGTCGACATGCTGGAGGCCGGGCTGTCCCGCCACCTGCCCGGCCTGTCGGGCGGCGACACCACCGCCCCCCGGGTCACGATCGAGCTGGCGGTGAATGCCGACAGCCTTGGCACATGGTTCCTGCCTGCGCTGGCCCGGTTCGCCGACCGCTCGGGCTTTCTTCTGAACCTTTCGGTCGATGACGAGGGGCATACCGCCGACTGGCTGCGCCGGGGACGGGTGCTGGCCGCCGTGACCGGGCTGGGCCAGCCGGTGCAGGGCTGCGACGTGATGGCACTGGGCGCGCTGCGCTATGTCCCGACGGCCAGCCCTGCCTTCATGGCGCGGCATTTTCCGGATGGCGTGACGGCCACGGCGCTGGCCGCGGCCCCCGCGCTCAGCTTTGATCGCAAGGATCTGTTGCAGCAAAGCTGGGCCGAGGCGCAATTTGGCCCGCAGGCGACGGGGTTTCCCTGCCACCGCCTGCCCTCGACCCAGGGCTTTGTCACCGCCTGTCTGGCCGGGATGGGCTGGGCTCTGAACCCCGCCAGCCTTGTGCGGGATCATCTGGCGGCGGGGCGTCTGGTGCCGCTGATCGCGGATGCGACGCAGGACGTGCCGCTGTTCTGGCAGATCAACCGCATGGCTTTGCAGCGGTTGCAGGGGCTGACCCGCGCCGTCCGTCAGGCCGCCCGAGACGCGCTGCAGCCCCCTGCCGGAACCCTCGCCTGAACCCGTCCGTCGCGAACCGCCTGCGACGATGCCGCACTTGCATTCAGGCGTGACAAGGCAGACCGTGACGACCAGCAACGCCACCTGCGCCGATGCCCTGCTTTCGGGCCCTGCACGGGGGCTTGTCCGCCTCTGCCGGACTGAGCAAGCCTCCGGACGGGCGGTTTCGTCGCACGAGGTTCCAGATGTTCGACAATGCCGACGCCATTCTGCTGGCCCGCATCCAGTTCGCCTTTACCGTCAGCTTTCATTTCCTGTTCCCCGCCTTCACCATCGGACTGGCCAGCTTTCTGGCCGTCCTGAACGGGTTGTGGCTGTGGACCCGGGATCACAAATATCTGGATCTGTTCCGCTATTGGGTCAAGATCTTTGCCCTGGCCTTTGCCATGGGCGTCGTGTCGGGCATCGTCATGTCCTATCAGTTCGGCACCAACTGGTCGGCCTTTTCCGACAAGGCGGGGCCGGTCATCGGCGGACCGATGGCCTATGAGGTGCTGTCGGCGTTCTTCCTTGAGGCCGGGTTTCTGGGGATCATGCTGTTCGGGCGCGACCGCGTCGGCCCGACGCTGCACATGATCGCCTGCGGGGCGGTCGCGCTTGGGACGGCTTTTTCCGCCTTCTGGATCCTCAGCGTCAACAGCTGGATGCACACCCCCGCCGGATTCGAGATCGACGCCGTCACCGGCCAGTTCCTGCCCACCGATTTCTGGCAGGTCATCTTCAACCCGTCCTTTCCCTATCGCCTGATGCACACGGTCACGGCGGCCTATCTGACCACCGCCTTTATCGTCGGCGGCGTGGCGGCGCTGCACCTGCTGCGCCACCGCCACCGCCGCGACCGGGTCAGCCCGGCCACGCGCACCATGTTCAGCATGGCAATGTGGATGGCGGCGATCTTTGCCCCGGTCCAGATCGTCTTGGGCGATTTTCACGGCATCAACACGCTGGAACACCAGCCCGCCAAGGTCATGGCGATGGAGGGTCATTTCGAAAGCCACGAGTCCGGCGCGCCGCTGTATCTGTTCGGCATCCCCAATCAGGCCGAACAGCGTCTGGATTACGCGATCGGCATCCCCAAACTGTCCTCGCTGATCCTGAAACACGATCTGAACGCGCCGCTGGCCGGTCTGGATACCATCCCGCGCGAGGATCAGCCCCCCGTCGCCATCGTCTTCTGGTCGTTCCGGGTCATGGTCGCGCTTGGTTTCGCGATGCTGGGGCTGGGGGTATGGTCGCTGGTGGCGCGTTGGCGCGGCGTGCTGTTCGACAGCCCGCTGCTGCACCGGGCGGCGCTGATCATGGCGCCCTCGGGGCTGATCGCGGTACTGGCCGGATGGATCACGACCGAGGTCGGGCGCCAGCCCTTTACCGTCTATGGCTATCTGCGCACCGCCGACAGCGCCGCGCCGCTTGATGCGGCGGCGGTCGGGGCGTCGCTGATCGCGTTCATCGTGGTTTACTTCACGGTCTTCGGGGCAGGCACCTATTATATCCTGCGGCTGATGAACCGCGCCCCCTCCAGCGCCGAACCACGCCTGAAGGACGTGACCGACAGCCCGATCCGCACGGCGGGGACCACCCCCGCCCTGCAGCATCCCACCCAGAACCCCCATCCCGGAGAGTGATCATGCCCATCGCAGAAGGCGTATCCTTTGACCTGACCGTGATCTGGGCGTTCATCATCGCCTTTGCCGTGCTGGTCTATGTGGTGCTGGACGGGTTCGATCTGGGCCTTGGCATGCTGTTCGCCGCCGAGCCAAAGGGCCAGGACCGCGACCTGATGATGAATTCGGTCGCCCCGGTCTGGGACGGAAACGAAACATGGCTGGTTCTGGGTGGCGGCGGGCTGTTCGCGGCCTTTCCGCTGGCCTATGCGCTGATCCTGCCGGCGCTTTATGCGCCGATCATGGCGATGCTGCTGGCCCTGATCTTTCGCGGCGTCGCGTTCGAGTTTCGCTGGCGCACCACGCGCTGGCGCAGGGTCTGGGATCTGGCCTTCATCGGCGGATCGGCGGTGGCGGCGCTGGCGCAGGGCATCACCCTTGGCGGGCTGTTGCAGGGCATCCAGATCGACAAGGCCGCGCGGCAGTATTCGGGCGGCTGGTGGGACTGGCTGACACCCTTTACCCTGATGGTCGGCGTGGCCGTCATGGTCGGCTATATGCTGCTGGGCGCGACATGGCTGGTGATGAAGACCGAAGGCCCGTTGCAATCGCGGATGCGCCACAGGGCCTGGGGGCTGGGCATCGGCACGGTCGTCTTCATGGGCATTGTCAGCCTGTGGACGCCGTTCCTGCAGGACGGCTATTACAGCCGCTGGTTTGGGGGCTGGAACATCGTTCTGGCGGGTTTCGTCGGCGCTGCGGTTCTGGCGCTGGCCTTCGGGATGTTCCGCACGCTGATGGTAAAGCACCACGATTACTGGCCGTTCCTCTTTGCGCTTGGCATGTTCGTGCTGGGCTTTGCGGGCCTTGGGTTTTCGATGTTCCCCTATATCGTCCCGGTCCAGATCACCATCTGGGAGGCGGCGGCCCCCAGAAACAGCCAGGTGTTCATGCTGGTCGGCGCGGCGGTCCTTGTCCCGATCATTCTGGCCTATACCGCCTATTCCTATTGGGTGTTTCGCGGCAAGATGAACCCCGACGAGGGGTATCACTGATGCCCCAAAGCCTGCGCCGGTTCGGATGGTTCGTGGCAATCTGGCTGGCCAGCGTCGCGGTCATCGGCACGGTCGCCTGGATCATCCGGCTGTGGATCGTCTGACGCCTAGCCCAGATAGGCGCGCAGCCCCGGCGGCGGGTCGTCCAGCAGGGCGCCGGTGGGCCGGGGCGGGTGGACGCGCCCATCCTCGACCAGCAAGGTGTCGGGGGCAAAGATCCGGGCATCGGTGGGGTCATGGGTGACCATCAGCACCGTCGTATCCGTGGCGATCTGCGCCAGCAGGGCCAGCATCTCGGATTTCAGGGCCGGGCCGAGCGCGGCAAAGGGCTCGTCCAGCAGCAGCAGGGGCCGGGCGCGCAGCAGCACCCGGGCCAGCGCGACGCGGCTTTGCTGGCCGCCCGACAGCGCGCCGGGGCGACGCTCGCCCATGCCCGTCAGCCCCACCTGATCCAGCGCCTGCGCGACCTGCACCCGCTGCGCCCGGTCCAGCCGCAGATCGGGGCGCAGACCCATCCCCATATTTTGGGTGACGCTAAGATGCGGGAACAAGTTATGGTGTTGAAACAGGATCGAGACCGGACGCCGCCCCGGCGCCAGATCGGTGATGTCCTGCCCGTCCCAGATCAGCCGCCCCTGCGTCGGGGCCAGAAACCCCGCCACCAGCGACAGCAGCGTCGATTTCCCCGAGCCCGAGGCGCCGATGACCGCGTGGCGGCCCTGGGGCAGGCTCAGATCCGCGGCCAGCGTGAAGTCGTCCTGACGCAGGACGATGCCCTGAAATTCAAGCATCCTGACGCCCTCCCCGGTCGAACAGCCAGAACAGCGCAAAGCTGATCGCCATCAGCAGGACGGCGCAGGCGGCGGCATCCTGCATCCGGTAACTGTTCATCAACTGATACAGCTTCAGCGGCAGCGTCGGCTGATCGCTGGCAAACAATGTGATCACACCCAGATCGCCCATGGCCAGCGCCGCCGCCAGACCGGCGGAAAATCCCAAAGGCCGCGCCAGACGGGGCAGCACCAGATAGCGCAGCCGCGCCCATCCGCGCAGATCCAGCGAGGCCGCCAGCTGACCGTAATCGGCCTGCAACGCCTGCGCCGCCGGGATCAGCGCCCGCAGGCCAAAGGGCAGCGCCATCGCCGCATTGATCGCCACCGTCACCGGCAGGGCGATCTGCTGCGGCGTGGCCACGTCCCGCAGCAGGATGAACAGCCCCGTTCCCAGCACCAGAGGCGAGGCGATCAGCGGCAGCATCCCCGCCCCCTCGACCCACCGCCCGGCACCCCGCGCGATCGTCAGCGCCAGCGCCAGACAGGCCGCGACCGACAAAAGGGCCGAGATGACCGCCATCACCGCCGACCGCCCCGCAGCCGCCCAGACATCCCCCGGCAGACCGGGAATGCGCGGCAAGCCCGTCAGGGTCACCGCCAGCATCGGCCACAGCAGAAACCCCGCAGCCGCCGCGATCACCAACGCATCCGTCGCGCGCCGCCAGCCCGCCGGGCCGGGCGGCCCCTGCGGCGCATCCATGCCCGCGCCGAACCCCGCAGGCACGGCGATCCGGCGCGCCAGCAGCAGCGCGCCTGTGCACAGCGCGACCTGCACCAGCCCAAGCGCCGCCGCCCGGCCCAGATCGAAATCGAACCGGAACGCCTGATAGATCGCCAGCTCGACCGTGGTGGCGCCCGGCCCTCCGCCCAGGGCCAGCGCCACGGTGAACGAGGTCAGGCAGACCAGAAACACCGCCAGCCAGACTCCCGGCAGCACCGCGCGCAGCATCGGGCGTTCCAGATGCCGGGCGATGTCGCGGGGGGTGAAATCCAGACTGGCGGCCAGACGGAAGCGTTCCGACGGGATCGCCTGCCAGCCCTGCAGGATCAACCGCACCGACAGCGGCAGGTTGAAAAACACATGCGCCAGAATGACCCCCTGCCAGCCATAGACGCTGAATTGCGGCAGGCCGAGGGCCTCCAGCCCCGTATTCACGGCGCCATTGCGGCCAAAGACGGCGATCAGCCCCATGATCGCCACGATCACCGGCAGGATGAACGGCGCCCCCAGCAGCGTGACCAGCAGCCCCCGCCCCCGGAACCGCCGCCGCGCCAGCGCGCGCGCCACCGGCACCGCCAGCAGGGCCGAGACCGAGGCTGACAAAGCCGCCTGCCAACAGGTGAACCAGACCGCGCGCCAGTCCCATTCGCCCAGACCCGACAGCCCGCCCGCCGAGACGGCGACAGCGGCCAGCGTGCCCAGGATCAGCGCGGCCAGCAGGGCGGCAAGGACATGCCCGGCGCTTGGGGCCATGATGGGCAAGGCCGTGTTCAGCGGAAGGCCCGTTGCCATTCGTCCAGAGCTGCGGGGCGCAGCGCCTCGGCCTCATCCTCGGAATAGAACAGCGTCACCTCGGGGCGGGGCAGATCGCGCATCACCTGCGGCCAGTCGGCCTCGGGCAGTTTCGCGGGCAGCGACCAGTTGGCCAGCGGGATCGTGGCCTGAAAATCAGGCGTCAGGATCCAGTCCATGAAGGCCTGCGCCAGTTCGGGCTGATCGGTCCCGGCCACCTGCGCGGCCAGTTCGGCCATGAAGTAATGCCCCTCGGGGAAAATCGCCGCGACCTTGGTCAGATCATCCTCGGCTGCGATGTGATAGGCGGGCGAGGTGGTATAGGACAGGACCATGTCGGCCTCTCCATCGGTGAACATGCCATAGCTCTCCGACCAGCCGCGCGTCACCGTCAGCACCTTGGGTGCCAGCTTTTCCCATGCGGCGGGCGCATCATCGCCATAGACCTGCTTGACCCATAACAGCAGCGCCAGCCCCGAGACGGAGCTGCGCGGATCCTGAATGACGATCTTCAGATCATCGGGCGCGTCCAGCAGGTCGGCGAAACTGGCGGGCGGATTGTCCAGCCGGGTCGTGTCATAGACAAAGGCGGTCTCACCCCAGTTATAGGGCAGGAAGATGTCGTCATCCCATTCCACCGGCAGCGACATCTCGGACGTGTCCTGCCCATGCGGCGCGAACAGGCCTGATGCCCGGGCCCGCGCCGTCATGTCGGTGTTCAGGCCAAAGACGATATCGGCGGGCGTGCCCGCCCCCTCCATCAGGATGCGGGGCAGGATATCGCCGGTCACGAATTGCAAATCGCAGTCGCAGATCGCCTCGAACCCCTGTTCGATCGCGGGACCGGGGCCCCATTCGCTGGCGACATAATCGCTGGCATAGACGGTCAGCACGCGGTCCTGCGCCACCGCCGGGCCCGCCAGCAGGGGAACCGCCAGCAGGGAACCGGCCAGCACCAGCGCGGGGATCGGGAAAAATCTCATGTCGCCTCCTCGTTTTCGGTATCGAAGAAAGGGACATGCCGCACCTTCCCTCCGCCGGGCTTAGCCGGATCAGGTTCAACGGGTCCGCTGTCGCGTCTCAGCCCGTATGGGCGCCCCGAGGTGCAATTGAATGTAGGGATTTCACCGCCCTGCGCAAGCGGCTAGAACGGCGGGCATGACAAAGGACATGACCGACCAGCCGACCCCGATGATGGCGCAATATCTGGCCATCCGCGCCGCCAACCCCGGCGCGTTGCTGTTCTATCGCATGGGCGATTTCTACGAGATGTTCTTTGACGACGCGGTCGCCGCCGCCGCCGCACTGGACATCGCCCTGACCAAACGCGGCACGCATGAGGGTCAGCCCATCCCGATGTGCGGCGTGCCGGTCCATGCGTCCGAAGGCTATCTGCTGACGCTGATCCGCAAGGGGTTCCGCGTCGCCATCGCCGAACAGATGGAAGACCCCGCCGAGGCCCGCAAGCGCGGATCGAAATCCGTGGTCGCCCGCGACGTGGTGCGCCTTGTCACCCCCGGTACCCTGACCGAGGAATCGCTGCTGGAGGCGCGGCGCCACAACTATCTGGCCGCCTTTGCGCAGGTCCGGGACGAGGGCGCGCTGGCCTGGGTCGATATCTCGACCGGGGCGTTTCAGGTCATGGACTGCCCCCTGCCCCGTCTGGCCCCCGAACTGGCCCGTCTGGCCCCGCGAGAGGTTCTGGCCAACGACCGCACGCTGGACGAGGTGGTCGGCGATGCCGGTGCCGCGCTGACCGATCTGCATGCCAGCGCCTTTGACAGCGGCGCCGGCGCGCGGCGGCTGTGCGCGCTGTACGGGGTCGAAACGCTGGACGGGTTCGGCCATTTCACCCGCCCCGAACTGGCGGCGATGGGGGCCATCGTCGATTATCTGGACATGACGCAAAAGGGCAAGCTGCCGCTGCTGCGCCCTCCGGTCCGCGAAAAGGCCGGGGGTGCGATGCAGATCGACGCGGCCACCCGGCGCAATCTGGAACTGACACAGGCGCTGTCGGGCGGGCGAGACGGCTCGCTGCTGGCGGCCATCGACCGCACCGTGACCGCGCCGGGCGCGCGGCTGCTGGAACGCCGCATCAGCGCGCCAAGCCGCGATCTGGCGCTGATCCATGCGCGCCACGATGCCGTGGCCGCACTGGCGAACGATCCGCGCCTGATGGCCGATCTGCGCAGCGCCCTGGCCCGGGTACCCGACATGGACCGCGCGCTGTCGCGGCTGGCGCTGGACCGGGGCGGGCCGCGCGATCTGGCGGGCATCCGCGCCGGGCTGGCGCAGGGCGCGACCATCGCCGCCCGCCTGCCGGATGACGCGCCCGACGTGCTGCGCGAGGCCGCCACGGATCTGACCGGCCACGAGGCGCTGGTGGATGTTCTGGATGACGCGCTGGTGGCCGAACCGCCGCTGCTGGCCCGCGACGGCGGTTTCGTGGCCGAAGGCCATGACCCCGAACTGGACCAGACCCGCCGGTTGCGCGACGAGGGGCGCGGCGTCATCGCCGGGATGCAGGCGGATTATGCGACGCTGGCCGGGGTGCCCAGCCTCAAGATCAAGCATAACAACGTGCTGGGCTATTTCATCGAAACGACCACCACCCATGCCGAACGCATGATGGCGGCGCCGCTGAACCAGACCTTTATCCACCGCCAGACCACGGCCAACCAGATCCGCTTTACCACGGTCGAGCTGTCCGAGCTGGAGACCCGCATCCTGAACGCCCGCGACCGCGCGCTGGAACTGGAACGCGCCGTCTTTGACCGCCTGCGCGCCGCCGTTCTGGCCGAGGCCGCGCGGATCGGACAGGCCGCCCGCGCCTTGGCCGAGATCGATGTGGCGGCTGCCTTTGCCGATCTGGCCTCGGGCGAGGGCTGGGTGCGGCCCCGCGTCGATGACAGCCGGGCCTTTGTGATCACAGGCGGGCGCCATCCGGTCGTCGAACGCGCGCTGCGCCGCAAGGCCGACAGCTTTGTCGCCAATGACTGCGATCTGACGACCGGGGCGACGCCCGCGATCTGGCTGCTGACCGGTCCCAACATGGCGGGCAAATCGACCTTTCTGCGCCAGAACGCGCTGATCGCGGTGCTGGCGCAGGCGGGGGCCTTCGTGCCCGCCCGCGCGGCGCATCTGGGTCTGGTCAGCCAGCTGTTTTCCCGCGTCGGCGCGGCGGATGATCTCGCGCGGGGCCGGTCCACCTTTATGGTCGAGATGGTCGAAACCGCCGCGATCCTCAATCAGGCCGATGACCGCGCGCTGGTCATTCTGGACGAGATCGGGCGCGGCACCTCGACCTGGGACGGGCTGTCGATTGCCTGGGCGGTGATGGAACATCTGCATGGCCTCAACCGCTGCCGCGCCCTGTTCGCCACCCATTACCACGAGATGACCGCCCTGTCGGCCAAGCTGGACGGGGTCGAGAATGCCACCGTCGCCGTCCGCGAATGGGAGGGCGAGGTGATCTTTCTGCACGAGGTCATCAAGGGCGCCGCCGATCGCAGCTATGGCGTGCAGGTCGCGCGGCTGGCGGGCCTGCCCGCATCGGTCGTGGACCGCGCCCGCACCGTGCTGGACGCGCTGGAGAAGGGCGAACGGCAGGGCGCCAGCCGCCCCGCCGCGCTGATCGACGACCTGCCGCTGTTTCGCGCGGTGCCGCCCGCGCCTGCGCCGAAATCCTCGGCGCTGGACGCGCGGATGAAAGCGGTGCATCCCGACAGCCTGACCCCGCGCGAGGCGCTGGACCTGATCTACGAGCTGAAATCCCTGACCGAGGAGACGTCCCGATGAGCTATAATACCTTCGGTCGCGAATTTCGCTTTACCACATGGGGCGAAAGCCACGGCCCCGCGCTTGGCGCGACCGTGGACGGCGTGCCCCCCGGCGTCCCCCTGTCCGAAGATTACATCCAGCGCTTCATGGACCGCCGCCGCCCCGGCACCAGCAAACACACCACGCAGCGGCGCGAGGATGACCGCGTCCGCATCCTGTCCGGCGTCTTCGAGGGCGTGACCACCGGCACCCCCATCCAGCTGATGATCGAGAATACCGACCAGCGGTCCAAGGATTACGGCGATATCGCCACCAGCTTTCGCCCCGGCCATGCCGACATCACCTATCATCTGAAATACGGGCTGCGCGACTATCGCGGTGGCGGCCGGTCCAGCGCGCGCGAGACCGCGTCTCGGGTCGCGGCGGGGGCGGTGGCGCAGGCGGTCCTTGGCGCGCTGGTCCCCGGTCTGGCGATCACCGGATACATGGTCCAGATGGGCGCGCTGCATCTGGACCGGGCGCGGTTCGACGCCCGCGCCATCGACGACAATCCGTTCTTTTTGCCCGATTCGGGCGCCGTGCAGGCGTGGTCGGATTATCTGGACAAGATCCGCAAGGATCAGAACAGCGTCGGCGCCGCGATCGAGGTTCTGGTCACCGGCTGCCCGCCGGGCCTTGGTGCACCGGTCTATGCGAAGCTGGACACCGATCTGGCCGCCGCGATGATGTCGATCAACGCCGTCAAGGGCGTCGAGATCGGCGAGGGGATGGCCGCCGCCGCCCTGACCGGCGTCGCCAATGCCGACGAGATCCGGATGGGCAATGACGGCCCGGTCTTTCTGTCCAACCATGCGGGCGGAATTCTGGGCGGCATCTCGACCGGGCAGGACATCGTGGTGCGGTTCTCGATCAAACCCACCAGCTCGATCACCACGCCGCGCCGGTCGGTCAATACGCGCGGCGAGGATGTCGAGGTGATCACCAAGGGCCGCCACGATCCCTGCGTGGGCATCCGCGCGGTCCCGGTGGCCGAGGCGATGGCTGCCTGCGTGCTGCTGGATCACCTGCTGATGGACCGCGCGCAGACCGGCGGCATCCGGGGCCTGATCGGTCCCGATCAGGCGGACTGAGCGGCCAGGAACGCATCGACCTCGGCCCGGGTCGGGATGGCGTCGCCCGTGCCAGCGCGCGTGACCTTCAGCGCCGCCGCCGCCGAGGCCAGCCGCAACGCACCGGCAATATCGGCGCCCTGATCCAGTGCCGCCGCGAAATAGCCGGTAAACGTATCGCCCGCCCCCGTCGTGTCCACCGGGCTGACCTTGAACGAGGGCTGGCTGAACACCTGCCCCGTCGTCAGACAGCGATACTCGGCCCCCTCGGCCCCGCGCGTGATCAACAGGCCCTGCACCGGCAGATCGCCCGGCACGCCCGAGAACAGCTGTTCGGCCTCGCCCTCATTCATCGCCAGAATCGCGACATGGGGCATCACCGCACGCACCGCATCCAGATCGAAGGGGGCAGCGGAATAGATCACCCGCGCGCCCTGCACCGCTGCGGCCCGCGCAGCGGCGACCTGGCCGTTCGTTTCGTTCTGCAACAGCAGCGTGTCGGCGGGCGTCATCGCGGCCAGCGCATCGCTCAGGGCGGCCTCCGACACGGCGCGGTTGGCGCCGGGATGGATGACGATGGAATTTTCCGCATCACGGTCCAGCAGGATGATCGCATGGCCGGTCACCTGATCGTCAAGGCGCGCGATGCCCGACACATCGACGCCGCTGTCCTGCAACCGCGCGGCCACCCAAGCGTCGCCCG